>CALVHV010000016.1 GCA_944328845.1 uncultured Clostridia bacterium
AGGCATGGTCACAACCGGGCAGGTACAGGGCGGAATACCCCTGCATTCTCTTAAAGCGGATGAGCGCGTCGATGATGGTGTTGTCCAACGCGTGCCCGAGGTGCAGCTGTCCCGTGATGTTGGGAGGCGGAATGACGATGGTAAAAGGGATCTTGGAAGGATCCACTTCCGCACGGAAGTAGTTCTTTTCCATCCATTCCTGATACAGCCTGTCCTCAAAATCTTTGGGATTGTACGTCTTCTGCATTTCCATAAAACGACCTCTTCCGCCGCCTCACCCGCGGCAACCTGACTTTTTCTTTGTGCGCCGATTTGCGCTTTTTCCCCATTTTATCGATATGCTAAACATTATACACAATCGACAAAAAATTGTCAAACTCTTTTGCCTTGCCCCGCCCCGTCCGCCCCGCAAATTTTGCGGGGCGGACGGGAGCAAGCGCCGCCGCAAAACATTTTTTTGCGGCGGCGCATATGATACAGTATTGAAAATTCCATTCAGCGAGGTTTCCAATGAAAAAAATACTTACGGCAATGCTCTGCACACTCTTTGCGCTGCTGCCCCTTTCCGCCTGCAATAGCGGGGACGGCAGCACGAAAGTGCGCGTGAGTGAGGTGACACACTCGGTATTCTATGCCCCCATGTACGCGGCGGAAGCACTGGGATACTTTGAGGAAGAGGGCATCGAAATAGAACTCTCCAACGGCGGCGGCGCAGACAACGTGATGGCGGCGGTGCTTTCGGGGAGCGCGGACATAGGTTTTTGCGGGCCCGAAGCGGCCCTGTACGTGCTGATCGGCGGTTCGAACAACGTCCCGACGGTATTCGGACAGCTGACAAAGAGAGACGGTTCTTTCCTCGTCTCGCGCATTGACGAGAAAGACACCTTCGACTGGTCGACCAGCCTGCAGGGCAAGGACATCCTGGCGGGAAGAAAAGGCGGCGTACCCGCCATGACCTTTGAATACATCCTCAACAACAACGGCCTGTACGACGGGCAGAATGTTTCCATGAATTACGACGTCAACTTCAACAATATGACGGCGGCGTTCGAGGGAGGTACCTCCGATTACTGCACCATGTTCGAACCCACTGCTTCCGAATATGAAAAGGCCGGCAAGGGATACGTGGTGGCATCCGTCGGGGAAGCGTCCGGCGAAGTGCCCTACACCTGCTACATCGCACGGGAAAAATATATTTCCGAAAACGAGGAGATCATCGAAGGATTTTTGCGCGCGGTGATGCGCGGCATCGATTACATCAACGGCACGGACAGCAAGACCGCCGCAAAACTTCTGGCGCCCTACTTTGACGGGACGCAGGAATCTTCGATCGAGACCTCTCTCGACAGCTACAAAGCCATCGACTCGTGGCAGGAAGACATGACCATGACGGAAGACGCCTTCGACCGCCTGCAAGACATCATCGACAATGCGGGAGAACTGGAACGCAGGGTATCCATCGACGAACTTGTGGACAGGAGCTATTCGCAGAAAATCTATAAAGAACTGCACTGAGCGCACGGCGCGATGAGGTTTACAAATGAAAGGACCTATTCTATCCTTCGACGGCGTGCGCATGGTGTATCATACGCCTGCGAAAGAGACGCTCGCCGCCGAAAATATGAGTTTCAGCGTCTATGAGGGAGAGTTTGTCGCCGTGATCGGCCCTTCCGGCTGCGGCAAAACGACGGTACTGTCTTTGGCGGCGGGGCTGCTGCCCCCTTCCGCAGGCAGTGTGCGCGTGCGCGGCGAAAAAGTGCGCCGCGGCATGCCCTGCTTCGGATATATGCTGCAAAAGGACGAACTCTTCCCCTGGAGAACGGTGGAGCAGAACCTGTTTCTGCCCCTCGAGATCAAAAAAATAAACACGCCCGAAAACAGAAAACGGGCGCTGGCACTGGCGGAAAAGTACGGTTTGGGCGGTTTTTTGAAGAGCATGCCCGACCAGCTTTCGGGCGGGATGCGGCAGCGCGCCGCGCTCATCCGCACACTCGCCCCGCAGCCGGAGATCTTATTGCTCGACGAACCTTTTTCCGCGCTCGATTACCAGACACGGCTGAACGTCTGCGACGACGTGTACAACATCATCCGCAGCGAAAAAAAGACGGCAATGCTGGTAACGCACGACATTTCCGAGGCGATCTCCGTTGCCGACCGCATCCTCGTGCTCAGCGCGCGGCCTGCGCACGTCGTGGCGGTACACGAACTGAATTTCGGGGATACGGTACCCTTGAAACGGCGCGAAATGCCCGATTTTTCAAAATGGTTCGAAACGCTGTGGAAGGAGCTGAACGTATGAAAAAGTTGCAAGATCACATTTCCGCCGAACACGCGCTGTACCTGAAAGGTCTGCGCAGAAAGAGTATTTTTATACAGCTGACGAGGATAGGACTGCTGGCCGCACTGCTGTGCCTGTGGGAGCTGGTCGCGTTTTTCCAGCTTGTCGACCCCTTTATCATCAGTTCCCCGTCCCGCATCTGCAAAATGATCGGCGAGCTCGCCGCGGACGGCTCGCTGTTCTATCATATCGGCACCACCCTTTGGGAGACGCTGGCAGGCTTTGCCATCGCCGTCTGCGCGGGCACGGGCATTGCCCTTCTGCTCTGGTGGAGCGAGGGCGCACGGCGGGTGCTGGAACCGTACATCGTCGTGCTCAACTCCCTGCCCAAGATCGCGCTGGGGCCCGTCATCATCATCTGGTTCGGAACAGGTTCCTCCGCCATTCTGTTCATGACCGTGCTGGTCGGCATCATCGTGGCGACCATGAATATGCTGGGCGGGTTTCTCGCCACAGACAAAAACAAACTGCTGCTGCTCGAATCGATGGGCGCGACCAAGTTCCAGGTACTGACCAAACTCGTGCTCCCCTCTTCCATCCCGCAATTTATCGGCATGCTGAAGATCTGCGTGGGCATGGCTTGGATCGGCTCTATCATGGGCGAATACATCGTTTCCAAGGCAGGGCTGGGATATTTGATCGTCTACGGCGGGCAGGTGTTCCGCTTAGACCTCGTGATGGCGGCGACGGTGATCCTGTGCGTGCTTGCCGCAGGCATGTACGCGCTGGTCGCCCTTGCCGAAAAATGGCTTGTCAAAAAGTAGCCCGCACCGTGCGGCGCAGACGGCGAGGAAAATCGCCCCCGCACCGCCGACAATCGGATAGACAAAGCGCACAATGTGCTTTAATCCCATCAGCGAGAGCAGAAAAGCTCCCGCAAGCAGGGCGGCACGCCGCAACGCGGCGCGCCGCCCTTTTGCGCACCGCGCATCCAGCGGATACCACGAAGAAAAGAGGGTGGTGAGGATGCCCGCCGTGCAGACGAGGGAAAACAACACCCGCACCCCGCCCGAAAGAAGGACGAGGACGGGCATCTGCGCCTCTCGCGCGGCAGCATCGGAAGAGATCTTTGCAAGCAGCACTGCCGCGCACACGCCCGTTATCAAGGCGGCAAAAGCACAACCCGCTCCCCCTTTTCCCTCCGCACCCGCGTCACAGATGAGGGGCGCGGCGAGGAAACAGTTCATGCACACATAGGCGAGCACGTCGAGCAGCCGCCCCGCGCCCGTGCCCTCCGCCCCGCCAGCAGACCACGGCTCCCCCGCCATCGAGAAGATAAAGGCGAGGATGAAAGGCACCAGCAAGAGGTTGACGGTAAACAACCCCTTACACCCCCTGCCCGCAAAGAAGAGCAGGACGCACGCCGCCGACGGCAGAAGCACCGCAGGCAGGGAAAATCCCTCCGAGCCCGTGGCGGCAAGCCCCGCCAGCATGCCCGCGCACATGATGAAGGAACTGACCAGCATCACCGCGGAAAAAAAGGGCGCAGTCCCCGCAAAGAGCGCGCTCAGCACACCCCGATACCCCCCGAATTTTTTCCCGCAGAGAAAGAGCAGCCAAAAACACCCCGCAAACAGCAGCGCGGAGAGGGCGACGCAGGGCAGATATCCCGCTTCAGGAAAAAAACGGACGAGCTCGGTACCCGACAAAAAGCCCGCGCCCACGACGGTACCGATGAGGGCGGCGGCAAGGCGCAGGGAATACCCTGCGTTTTTGAAAAGAGCGTTCACGCTTTACTATATGCGGCGAGCGCACAGATCCTGCCTGCTTTGCGCAAATCCGCCCCCTGCCCTTTTTCGGGCAAAGCCTGTACGCCCGCCCTCGCCTTGAAAAGGGAGTATCGCCTGCCCTCCTGCCGCGCAGGAAAGACGCCCCCCGCACTATTGCAAAGCCGATCAGGGCGGCCCCAAAAAGGGACCGCCCTGATCTTTATGCGGGGCACCAGCCCCTTTCTCTCTCACTCTTCCAAAACAAAGTCGTAACTTCCCGCCCTCAGTTCGCGGCTGACGCCGCCCGCGCGGAAATGCGCCGTCGTCTGCGGCGGGATCTCGACGTGCATTTCGATGCCCTTGCCGCTGCGTTTCCAGCGCGAGACGATCTTGCCGCGCACCGTATCCATCGTGCAATCGACATGATCGAGCTGCCCGGTAAAGACAGGCTCTATGGAGATCCTGTCGCAGGCGAATGCGTCCTCGTCTACGCTGATCCCGCCCAAAAAGCGGTAGAAAAAGGCGTCGTAACTCCCGAACATGGGATGATCGAAGGAATGCATCTCGTTCTGCATCTCCGCTTCCCAACGCTCCCAAACGGTGGTCGCGTCCTTTTCGAGCATGTAACCCCAGCCCGGATATTCTGGATTTTTAAGGATGCGCAGCACCTCGTCCGCATATCCGTACTCTGCCAGCACATAGAAGATGTGGCGGTAGCCGATGTTCCCGCCCGTGCAGTGGTGGTTGCGGGCAACGGCGTCGCGGAAGATGTTTTCGGCAACGCGCGTGCAGTACTCCTGCGGCACGACGCCCAGCGACAGCGCCAGTGCGTTTTCAGTCTGCGTGCCCTTGCAATAAATGCACTTTTCGGCGTCGAAATATTTGCGATTAACGGCGTCCCGACAGGCGCGCACATGTCCCTCGAACTTCTTTTCGTCCTCGGCGTGCCCCGTGATCTGCGCCAGGCGGCGCATTTCTTTCAGGTGCCAGAAAAGATACAGGGTGGAAACGTACAGCTCGTCCGTCTTGACGTCCGCAAAAGGCGGTACCCAATCGGCATAATAGAAATAGTCCATGATATATCCGTCCGAGCGTGAAAGCAGATATTCGACCCAGCGGCGCACGGAGAGGTATTCCTCTTCCGCCGTGCGCCTGTCGCCGTAATACCGATAGGCATAGTTTGCCAGGAGCGGATAGATGACGCAGACGGGGTCGGCGGGGACGCCGCCCGTATAATAAGGCGCCGTGTCGCAGATGCCGCCGTCCTGTCTCTGCGTGTGTGTGATGTCGCGGATAAATTTAGGAATAAATCGCGCCAGATCGATGTTATACACCGTCTGATAGATACGCGAGCCGAGGTCGTTGAGCCAACCGAACCGCTCGTCCCGCTGCGGACAGTCGGTGAGAATGGAGTGTTCGTTGTTGAGCTCGGTGACGAGGGCAATGCGGTGCAGGCGGCAGAGCTGTTCGTCCGAACAGGAGAAGTCGCCTACGATCTCGGTGGCGGTATGTACGTGCTCACCCACGCAGGACAGCAGTTCCGCTTTTCCCGAGATCTCCGCCTGAACGTAACGAAACCCGTGATAGGTGAAGCGGGGGGCAAACTCTTCCTCCCCTTCCCCACGCAGGATATAGGTATCCGAACAGCGCGCAGAGCGAAGGTTCAGTTGGTTGACATAGCCGTCCGCCGTCAGCTGTTCGCCGAATTTGAGGGTGACAGACGCGCCGCGCTCCCCGCGCACGCGGATGCGCACCCAGCCTGCCATGTTCTGCCCCACGTCGACGATCCAGACACCGCCGCCCTTGTCCGTCCTCGAACGCTCGGGATAACGCGCGCACACCTCGATGGGTTCGATCTGCTGCGCCTCCGGCTTTCCGCGCGGCGCAGGAGTGCTGATGGTGTACATCCACCCGTTCGCCCACGTCGGGCTGAAATCGACGGTGTTCCAGTTGCGCGGATAGATATCCTCGATGCGAGCGTCATACACTTCCCCGCCGTACACGCTGTTGTCCACGGTAGGACTGCCGCCCACCCACCAGCCGTTGCCGGGACCGGAATGGTCCTCATACACCGTGCCGTCGTCGTACTCGATGTACATCTGCGCCAGCAGCTTTCGCCCGCCGAACCAGCCGTACCCCACTTCCACGCCCACGACGTTGTCGCCGCCGCGCAGGCCGTCCATCGGATACACGCAGTAAAAAACGCGCTCGGCGTATTCGCTGACGCCGGGATTCAGCACGCTGTTTCCGATCTTTTTGCCGTTGACGAAAAATTCGTGATAGCCCAGGCCGCACACGTATGCGCGCGCCCGCACGACCTTTTTCTTTTCTTCGATATGAATGAGTTTGCGGAAGAGCAGCGTACCGCCGTTGAAATTATTGGGGATGGAGACCCAGCTTCCTTTCCAGTCCTCCGCGTCGAACAGCGCCGTTTCGAAGAAACATACCTCCGAACGGTACTCCTTCCCCTCCGCGTCCTGCGTGCAGCAGAGCACGTAATACCTGCTGTGCGAGCGCAGGGGCGCCCCCGCATACTCCACGCCGACACAGGAAGCGGAGAGCACCGTCCCGCTGTCCCACAGATCCGCCTTGCCCTCCCGCAAGAGAGAGGGATCGCTCGATACAAAGATGCGATAAGATACCTGTGCCCCCGCGCATCCGCTTTCGTACTTCCAGGAAAAGCGGGGCGTCTTTGTCTCTACGGCGAGCGGACAGGTTTGGTATTCCGTTTTAAAATTGACAAGTCTCAACATGATCGTTACTCTCCCTATGCAAAACATCTGTGTTTGTGCAATTCAGGGGCCTTTTTTTATTTTTTCCGCAAACAGTTTTTCCGCGCAGGATCCTCTTCCGCGCCCCGCGCCGCTTGGCGGCGCGGGGCGGGAAACGAAGCCCGCAACGGGAGGATCAGTCTTCTTTCTTTTTGCCGGCGCGGCCGATAAAGGCTGCCGCAGCAGCAACCGACAGCGCCACGGCGCCTGCCATAAAGCCTGCCGCAAGGCTGACGGAAGAAGAGCATCCGCCGCCCTTGACCGTTACGGGAAGCTGCGCCTGGTAGCTCTTTCCGTCCACCGTCACTTTGACGGTCACTTCCGTTTCGCCCACACTGTCCTTATCGTAGCCGATGATCTCGGCGGTGGACAGATCGGCCGCCTCTTTCTTGCCGCTCGCCCAGACGAGGTACGCCTTCAGACCGCTCAGATCCAGCTTTTCGGTACCCTTTTTGACACTCAGAGAAGCGCCCTCTTCAAATTCGAGCGCGACGATCCCGTCGGTAACGGTGACGGAGACAGTCTTCGTCTTTTCGCCCGCAACGCCGTCCTTAAGCGTGACGGTCACCGTCGCGGTGCCCTCTTTCACGCCCGTGATGCGGCCGTTGCTGTTGACAGTAACGACGGAGGTATCGCTGCTTTCGTAATAGAAATTGCCTTCCGTGGCAGTTTCGGGGACGCGCACTGCGTTCAGGCTGACCGTTTCGCCCACCTGCACGCTCGCCGTCGAAGCGACTTCCAGATCGGTATACGGGATATACACCATCCAGATGCTGCCGTCAAAGACGTAGGTCACTTCTTCCTGCAGACGACATTCGGGGACGATCATGCCCGTTCCTGCCTCCATGGCGCCGTTGTCCGTTTCCGTTGCCGCCAGCTGGCCCGTCCACATATAACCTTCCAGTCCCGCCTGCAGCGTGATACGGTCGCCGACCTGCATATACGGTTCCTTGTTCCAGTTTTCGATGGTCTGATTTCCGTCGAAGAAATTGGGGATGATGGCGATGTTGCCGCCGCCGAGGTTATACGTGCCGCAAGTAACTTCCGTACCGTCCGCACGGGTATACGTGTATTTGGTGGCATTGGGGACCTTGGTGCTGTCCGTTATATTTGCAGAGTTCATCGTGCTGTTGGGGAACTGCACAAAAGTGCTGAAATTGAACCATTCGACGACGCCCAGTTCTTTGATGACCATGGGCACCACTTCATACACTTCGACGGGAACGTCGACGATATACTCCTTCCCCCCAAAGGTGATGGTGGCTTTCGTGGAATAGGTACCGACAGCGGACGTATCGACAGCTGTCAGCACGCAGTTTTCCGCAGTGAGCGCAAAATCCGTGCCCGCAACCGTCTTTCCGTCCTCTTCGTACACGGCGTGCGCGGTAAAGTCGGCGGGAAGCGCGAGCGTACCTCCCTTTTCGACATAGATCTTATACGACGTGCCCAGTTCGATGCCCTTGACTTCCATGGCGGGAAGGACATATACGGTAAATTCGTCCGTCAGGGTACCCGCCTTTGCAGTGATGGTGACAGAACCTTCCTTCACGCCCGTCACCTGTCCGCTGAAGCGGTCAACGGTGGCGATCTCTTCATCTGCCGAGAAAAACTGTACGGTTGTGGAAGCGCCCTCGTTGACTTCTGCCGTCAATTTCAGCGTGCCGTTGACGGGAACGCTGTTGTTCTGATCGGAATTGGTGATGGCAAGGCTGGTGGGATCGTGCGTTGCGGGGACGTACGGGACCAAAGTCTTGTTTTCCTCCGCATAGATGAACGAGACGTCCTCTTTCAGCTCGTGATCGGCAAAGACGTACCCTTTCTGCAGGGTGATGACGGTGCCGACACCCATAAAGGATGTGGAATTGAGGCAGAACAGCCAGCTTTCATGGATCATATACCCGTACGAAGCGGTGATATCCGCCTTGACTGAATCCTGGATGAGCACCTTTTCCGGCGTAGAGATATTCTCCGTGGTTTTGCCGGACGGGATGCCGAAGTTGACGAGAAAGCCGTTCCAGGCAGGATTGAAATTGACGTCCGTAACGGTCAGCTCGGGCAGATCCGCAGAGGTATCCGACTCCTCCGCACTCGCCGTGACGGCAAAGCCTGCAAACATCACTGCCGCAAGCAGCGAAAACAGGACCGCAAAAAGTTTCTTTTTCATTTTACCCTCCATAAATCACTTTTTTGTACATCGTGTTACCTTTCGGGCCGCGGCACGCCGCCGCGCCCGAACCGCCAAAGCCGACATCCTTCCGCCGCCGTGCGCCCGTGCGCCTCAGGCGGCCTGTGCCATCTGCGTGGAGACCACGCGATCGTATTCATCCACAAACCAAATATAATAAAAAGTTACCTCTCCGCCCGCTTCCAGCCGCATTTGTTCGGTGATCTCGTAAGAGACGCTCCCCTCCTGCAGTGTCAGGCGGATATGCCCCCACTCGGGGATCTTATCCATGTTCCCGCCCGTAAAAGCGATGTACGCCCTGACCTTTCTCCCTTCGGGAACGGATATTTCTACCCTTCCGCTGCTGCCGTGCGGCTGCGTGAGCACGCGGACAGTCTCTTCCCCGCCGTTGACGATGCTGTCGGCAAAGGCATACGGCTCGGGGCGGGCAAAGGCATGCGAATGGCTGTGCGCCCAGCCGCGCACCAGCGCGACCTGCGCGTTTTTGCATCGGGACGCCGTATAAGAAATGCTGTCCGGAAGCGCGTTGACGTCGTCGTTCATCGCCAAAAAGAAGAGAGACGTCTCCACGCGGCTGAGTCCCTCGTCGTCGTCCCAGACGCGCGCTTCGGGATGGGCGCGGTAATAGCTGCTCAGCGTTCCACCGCGGCTTTCGGCGAGATTCAGAGAACAATAAATGGGAACGGAAAAAGCAAACCTGTCGTCGTAACCGCTGATAATGGACGCGATGACCCCGCCCCAGCTGACGCCGCAGACCCCCACCTTGTACCGATCGACAAAATCCAGCGAATGAAGAAGAGAATTGCCGAGAATGGATGTGGACACAGCGTAATACATCCACGTCTGTTCGACGGGCAGAGCCGCGTCGCCGTAGTTGCTGTTGTGCGGCGCGTTGTACTGCGAATCGACGTACAGATCGGCGGGCATATTGTCCGAAGTCCCCTCCGGCTTGGGAACATGCCCCTCCAGATCCATCGCCAAAGCGACGTATCCGCGGTTGACCCATTCGCGCACCCACTGCCAGTAAGCGGTGCCCCCGCCGCCGTGGATGAGCAGGACGGCAGGTTTTTTCGATTGCGCCGACGCGCCCTCGGGGATACCGAGGAAGGCAAAGGCATAGCTCTCCTCCCCGAGATAGTCGCTGCGATAATAGAGCGCCTGTATTTCGCCCGCAATACCCGCATCCGAACGGTCGTTTTGCGTATCCCTGTAATACTGCGGAGCCTGCCACAGCGAATCGGGCAGAGCAACGCCGTCATACACCGCGTGCATCGTCATTTCACGTTTTTCCTCCTCTCTCTCCGTGCCGCCGCATCCGCAGAGGATGGCAGCGAAAAGCAGCAGTGCAATCAGCACTGAGATCCTGCGCAAACGCTCAGTACCCATAGCTGTAACTCAGCCGACCGATAGGTGCACAATCGCCCGAAACGTAATAATCCATGATGTCGGACGGGTCGGTGACATTGTCCGTCACTTTCAGTCGGATGTGACAGTTGTCCGCATCCAGGCCCAGCGTTTTGAGGGGGATCTTGTAGACGATGACGTTACCGTACAGGCGGTACTCCGCCCCGCCCGCCGTCTCCCATGAGAACCCGCCCAAAGACTGTTCTACGGACGTCGTCCCGTCCTCTTTCGGACTGCGGTTGACGATGTAGCGGAAATTTTCAAAGCTCGGTGCAGAGGAATCTGTCCCGATGAGAAGGGTCATCCAGTTGGTGTCCGTGCCGTTGTACGGAGTGATCTCCTCCAGCGTGCGCACATAGACGAACAGGTCGGTCGAATTGTGCACTACCTTGACGTCTGTGATGTCGTTTCGGTTGCTTGTGTCCGTATACCTGCCCTTGCCGACCGCGTCGGTAAAGTCCCGCGCCATGTCGTCGCCCGCAAAGTCGCGGTAATGCGCGCGCACGTTCTCCCATTGCGAAAGCGTTTCGTCCGTCATGTCGACGGTCATTTTCTGATAGTTGTAATGCTTTGCCTCTTCAAACTTGTACTCGCGCAGGTTACGGATCATCTGCAGGTAGAAGTTATCCCCGCAGCTCCCCTTCATCATCTCGATGTCGCGCGAATATTCCTCATTGTACACGTCGCAGAACACGACCTCGTTTCCGTTGAAAGTCTTGATTGCCATCCACTCGTTCCAGCTGGTGAGCAGGACGTTTTCCACCGTCTTGCCCTGCGCTTCGTAATCGAACACCGTCTGCCACTGACTTTCGAAATTCTGCCCTTCCTGATAGTTTTCGTACAGTTTGCCCGTCGCGTGGTCGTAGCCGCGGCTGCTGGTAACGCCCTGCGCGCTGAAATTGACCTGCACGGGATCGTGCTGCGCCACGGAGACGCTGATCGCCTTCAGATTGGGATGGATGCTCTGCGGATATTTCCAGCTCATCCAGGGAAGGGCGTTTTCGTGCTCGATGATGCCCTGCGGCCACTGCGATTCGCGCACGTCGAACCGATCGCGCAATTCGTCGGGAAAAACGTCTTCATAGTTTGGATCGATCATCACCTGATCGCTCGCGCCGCGGTTGTCCGACGTAATGGCGGCGATCATCGGCTTGCCGTTGGGGCTGAACCATACATCGTCGTATTTTTCCGTCTGATAAAAATCGTTATAGATCTTGCGCGCCGTCGTCCCCGCATTGGAGTTGACGTAAAACATCGCCTTGGGCACTTTAAAGCCCTGGTTTTGATATTTTTGCAGCGTTTCCAGCACCAAGCGCACCACTTCGGGATAGGTCGCGGCATTGGTGGTGTCGAAACAGAGATAGTCGATGCCCGCCGCCGTCAGAAGTTCGATATGCCGCGTTACCACCCACGGGTCCTGCATGTTGTAGTACCCGTACAGCGGCTGCGAACAGAAATGGAATTCATTGAGGCGGGTCTCTTCGCAGTCCTCCGTGGAGGCGAGCTTTGCCGCGCCTTCCTCCGTGGAGAGCAACACCTGGTTGTCGTAGATACTTGTCTGCATGTACATATGCTGACCCAGCCAGAGCGAGTACCAGATGCCCACGTAGCGCGTGCCGCTCCGTTCCCCGTCCGCTTCCGCAAACGTCCTGCCGAGGGCATCCGTCGCCACGGTGTTGAGCACGGTGTACTGTTCGGGCGTGAGAGAGCGCTCGTCCTCGATCCTCTTCACGCGGTCCCCTCCCGCCCCGCCGCAGCCCGCCGCTCCCAGAAGGAGAGCGCCCGCGCAGAGCATTGAAAGTATTTTTTTCATCGTTCACCTCTCAGTATCCGTACGAATAGGCGAAACGTCCGATGGGAGCACTGTCGCCTGAGACGTAATAATCCATGATATCGTCGTAGTGAGTCACGTTGTCGCACGCTTTGATGCGGACGTAGCAGTTTTCCGCGTCCAGACCCAGCGCGGAGAGCGGAATGCTGTACAGGATGACGTTTTCGGAGACGGCGTACTGTGCCGTGCCCGCACTTTCCCACTGATAGCCGCCCTTGCTGCGCTCAATGGTCGTGCCGCCCTTGCCGTCCGGAGAACGGTTGACGACATATTGGAAGCCGGCGAAGGAATTTTCCGTTCCGTCCTCCGTCTGAAGGAACAAGTTCATCCAGTTGACGTCCGTCCCGTTGTACTCGGTGATCGGCTGTGCCGTCTCCACCCGCACATAGAGGTTTTCCTCATCATGCGTCACGTGGACGGAAGCGATGTCGTTGCGGTTGCTCGTATCGGTGTAGACGGTGGTCGAAAAGGCGTCTCTCCATTCCCGTGCCATCGCGTCCCCCACCATGTCGCGGTACTCGGTATGCACGTTTGCCCACGCTTCCCGCGAGAAGTCGGACAAGGTCATCGTGTTGAGGGGATAGATGTAATGTTTCGCCTCCGTGTAGCGGTACTGCCGCGTATTGAGCAGGGTCTGAATGACATAGTTGTCGTCGTACCCGCCCTTCATCATCTCGATGTCACGGGAATACTCCTCCGAAAAGGTATCGACGAAGAAAGAATCGTTCCCGTCATTGAGTTTCTGCGCCATCCACTCGTTGAAGCCCGTCACAAGCACCTGCGAAACGTACTGTTTGGAAGAATCGGCATTGTTGTTTAAAACGGTATCCCACTGTCCCTGGTAATTGGTCCCCAGTTCGGTGTTGGCGGTATAGTTGCGCATTTTCGTGTAGTCGTAACCGCGGCCGTTGTTGGTGAGCGGGCCGCTGCTCATGCGCGCACCGGGATGCTGGGCAAGAGACACGCTCATCATCCCGTTGAAGTTTTTCTGCGGATATGTCCAGTCCATCCACGGGAATCCGATCTCCATGTTCTCGATGGTAGTCTTTCCGTCCGGCCACTGCGATTCGCGGAAATCAAAAAACTCGTCCCGCAGCATGGCGAACAGCTCGCGGTTCTGCTGGGAAACAGTGTCCGCCCCCACGCCGATGATCATCGGCTTTCCTTCGGGCGCATACCACAGATCCTTGTACAGCCCCTTTTCGTAATAGCGGCGGTACAGCGAACAGATCAGGTTTGCCGAGCCCGTGTTGGTATAGAAAGTGACTTTGGGCACGTCGAAGCCCTGGTCGTAATAGGTCTGCAAGATCTCGAAGATGGTATCCGCCGCGATGTCGTAAGAGACGGCGTTGGTATAGTCATAGACGAGGAAGTCGATCCCCATCGCCATCATCAGCTCGATGTGGCGGGTGATCACCCACGGATCGGCGGAACAGTAGTACCCGTACAGAGGTTCGCCCCAATAATGGAACCGCTCGCTGTTGACGTTGAGGTAGTCGCTGGTGAGGTAGTCAGGGTTTTCTTCGAGGATCTTGGTCAGATCCAGCACCTCTCCCGGCGTCTCGTGCGAACCGTGCCAGACATGGTAAAACACGCCCACGTCGTTTCCGTTGTAAAGGTCCCCCGTCGGCGCCATGCGGCCCGTCTTGTCCGTCGCCGTCATGTTTGCCTGCGTATATTCGAATGCCGTCAGCCCGCGCGTGTCCTCCACGCGGACGATCTCTTCTTTTTTTGCGCACGCTGCCGCGCCCAGCATCAGGGCTCCCGCCAGCGTCAGCGCGATCGCTTTCATCAATTTTTTCATCGATTGTCCTCTCATGCTCTTTTTCCGCGGATCAGCCTTTCAGCCCGCCCATCGTAACCCCTTCGATCAGCTGTTTCTGGAACACGCCGAACAGGATGGTGGGAATGACGGACATAAATACGGCGCCCGCCATCAGGATATTCGTCTTGGTACCCGTGGAGTTGTCGGTGATAAAGTTGTACAGCACCAGCGCCAGCGTCTTGGGAGCCGTAGCGGACGTGCAGTAGACCAGCGGCCCGTAGTAATCCCCCCAATAGGCGAGGAAAACCTGCACCATCACGTAGATGAGCACCGGCTGACACAGCGGCACCACGATACGCGAATAGCGGATAAATGCGTTTGCCCCGTCGATCTTTGCCGCATTTTCCAGTTCGTTGGGGATCCCGCGCATAAACTGACGGATGAGAAAGATGTACACGGCGCCGCCGCCGAACAGATTTGGAACGGTGAAGGGAAGAACGGTGTTGAGAAAACCGATCTTGCTGTAAATGATGTACAAGGGCAGCTGCGTAACTGCCGAAGGAAGCATCATCGTGCCGAGCATCGCCGCAAACATGAAGCTGCGCCCCTTCCAGCGGAGTTTTGCAAACGAATAGGCGATGAGCGTTGCCGAAAAAGGAACGGCGATGAGGTTGAACAGGATGATCAGCAGCGTCCACAAGATCCCCTCGCCGTAGCCGCCCGTGCGGAACACGGTGACATAGTTGACAAACTGCGGCACCGCGGGGAAAAATCCCGCATACGGGTTACCTACCTCGTCGGCCGTCTTGAGGCTCTTGACGATCATATAAAAATACGGGAAGAGCAGAACGACGGCGATGGCGCTCATAAAGACACAGAGCACGATGCGCAGCACCATGTTTTTCCGCCGCGCCTGCCTGTTCTTTGCGTCGCGGATGCCCGCGGACATGCTTTCGACAATTCCGGAAGAGCCGTTCATGCGTCGTCCTCCCCGTAAAACACCCATTTGCTGGTCTTGAACAAAATGCCCGTCAGTACGGCGATGATCGCCAGCATGAACCACGCCAGCGCCGCGGCATATCCCTGCGCACCGCTGATCTTGAAGGAGGTATTGTAGATCTTGACCCCAAGCATGTACAGCGACTCCCCGTCGCTGCCCCGTCCCGGAAGCGCGCCCGTCGAATACATCAGCGTGCCCGTGAACTGGATGGTACCGATGACGGACATGATCAGGTTGTAGAAGATCATGGGCGTGCTCATCGGGATGGTAATAGTACAGAATTTACAAAAGCGGGATGCGCCCTCGATGTCCGCCGCCTCGTACAGCCCCTTGTCAATGCTTTTGAAGGCGGACAGCCACAGGATCATGCCGCTGCCCGTGCCCCACAGATTGATGAAGAACAGGGAGGCGATGGCGGCAGGTCCCTCGCTTTGGAACCAGCGGGAAGCGGGCAAGCCGAGCGCGAGAAGGATCTGATTGAGGATGCCCATGCTTTCGGCGCTGGCAGTGTACTTCATCATGTCCGTCCAGAGGAGCGCCGCCGCGACCGCAGGGATCATGCAAGGAAGATAATACAGGATGCGGAAAGTGTTGACGTGCTTGACGATGGTCGTATTGACAAGCACCGCCATCAGATAGGAGACGACCAGGCTCAGCGGCACGCTGACGATGACGTAGTAGAAGGTGTTGAAAAGCACGATGCCCATCTCTTCCCTGTCGATCGTAAACATGCGGATGTAATTGTCCAGCCCGCGCCACTCCCAGATGTTGATCCCGTTCGTACGCCAGAAGGAGATGTACAGAGAATACCCCACGGGAATGAGCGTAAAGATCAGGAGCCCGATCGCCAGCGGCGCGTTGAACAGCCAGCCCGTATAATTGTCCTTAATAAATTTTCCGATCCTGCCCTTCCGCCCGTCAGGGCTGACGGGCGCATCTTCCCGCCGCGCGGGAGCGGCTTCCGCCGCGTGTATCGTCCTTTTCATGCGTACCTCACGTCCGTCAATATTCGATCATGGCGTCTTCCATATCGCGGACGGTCGTCGCGATGATCGAGTCGATGTCCTTCGCCTTTTCGGCGTTGGACGCGCTGTTGAACATCTGCTGCAGCGCCTGCTGCAGGCCCGCCTTGGCGCTCAGCGTCGTCCTGACGAAAAAGTCCGTCGAGATCTTGTATTCCGAGCCGTACGTGTATGCGCTCAGATTGAGCGTCTCGTAGCCCTTGCCCCAGTTCGCCGTCTTATAATCGGCGAGATCCTGGCGGATGGAGGCGAGGTTGAGCCCGTTCAAAGCCATTTTCTGCTGTCCTTCATAACTGAGGAGATAGGTCAGGAATGCCCAGGCGATCTCCTTGTTTTCGGAAGCGGCGTTGATGGCGTAGCCCGCAATGCCCGCGCCGATCTTAGGTGTGTTGTTGACGGTGATAAGCGGGAAAGAGACGAGATCGACCTTCCCTTTCAGCGCAAGGCGCTCCGCATACAGCGAAACGGACGCGGACTGGAAGAGCATGGCACTCTTGCCGTTGTCGTAAGAACCGGTCGTGGCGACGGTGGAATCGTTGATGTAGCGCTTTTCCACCATTTCGGCGACCATTTCCAGACACTGGCGCGTCGCCTCGCTGTCGATGGCGACCTTCCCCTCCTCGTCGATCACTTCCGCGCCGTAGGAGATGAGCATGGGATAGCATACCGAAAGCCAGCTGGTGAGGTTGGCGTCAATGACGTAGTTGCTCGCCATACCGTTTTGATCCATCCACGAACGCACCTGCGCGCACACCTGCATGAAATCGTCCCATGTCCAGCCGTTTTTCACCTTTGTCGTTGCGGGATCGAGATCCACGCCCGCCTTGGTGAGGATGTCCGTGTTGAGGAAGGTGATGACGGTATCGCAGCTGCGCGGAACGACGTAGTTTTTGCCGTCCATCGCGCCCATATCGAAAAATTCGGTAGAGAAATCTTCGGAGGAGAATTTGGAGGGCTGGCCGTTGGCGTCGCGGTAGGTATAGACGGTGTCCGCCATTTCGTTCGCCTTCATGTACGGAGCGAGGTCGATGAACGTCTCCGATTCGACCAGGTCGTAAAAGTCGGGCGAGTTGCTCCACACGATATCGGGAAGCGTTTCCGCAAGCTGCTGCTGCCCCACCGCGCTGACGTAGTTATCCACGGAAACGTAGCTCATGTTGAACGTGACGTTGGGGTACAGGTCGGCAAACGAATCGATGAGGCATTGGATCATCGTGCGCTCGTTGATGTTTCCGCCGGGCACCATGATCTCCAGCTCTGCCTTCGTATTCGGGTCGATGTTCACATTGATATCCTCGGGATCGACCGTCTCGCCGCCATTTTTGCCCCTGTGGGCACAGCCGGCAAACAGGGAAAGAGACATAAGACCTGCAAGCAATACCACTAAAATTCTTTTCATCCTATCGTACCTCGTTTAATATTTGACCAGCGCAGACAAAATGTTCATCGTATACAGTCTGCTGCTGAAATCATTGACATGATTGATGCCGTTGCCCGTCACGTCCATATACTTTTTCTGCGTCAGCATCGTCTTGCTCAACGTATACATGTCCAGTGTATACGCGTCCTCATATTCCTCGGCGATATTGTCCAGCTTGACCCAGTATTTGCGGAACTGCTCGGGATCGTAGTTCGCCGTGTTGGGTGTAAACGCCTTGATCAGCATAAATTCGCATTCGGGAACACGCGCCTGCACGTCGATGATCAGCTTTTCGATGTTCGCCGCATAGGATGCAGGCGTAACGCCCGAACCCGCATCGTTGATACCGAAATGAACCATGACGAGATCGGGAACGTTTTCCACAATGCTGTTGATCTGTGCCGCCGCAGAACCCCATTCCGACTGCGTGCCGCCCACTGCGACGTTTTTGACGGTCACCTTCCCTTCATACGCCTCGTTGAGTCCCTTTTCCACCTGCTCCGCCCACGTTTCCATGTAAGGCGCGCGGTTGAAATGCCCGCTGGAAGAACAGCCCTCTGCCACGCTGTCGCCGATGACGACGATGTTCACATCCTGCCCCGCCCCGAGCTTTTCTTTCAGCTTGGAATAGGCGGGATCTTCGTAAAAGGCAAATTCTTCCCGTTTGAGGTCACGCACGTCGTACACATAACTGACGGAGATCTGATGTCCGTAGATGAGCGAGCCTTCCGTATAAATGGAAGCACCCATCAGCACCCAGTCTGTCTCGACGTTTGTGATGGAAGTCACTTCGCGGTAAGGCTCGGGGATATTTTTGCCCTGCAAATTCTCAGCGGTCAGGTACGGGAGCGAACCTCCCTCCTTCATCGTGATCACGTTCCCCTCAACCGTATACTCGGAAGAAGGATACTCCTTTTCCCACGTATGATCACGCACGGAAAGGATGCGCACGGGCTCGTACTGCAATTTCCCGCTGATCACGCCGTTCTCTTCCACGAGCATCACCGTTTCGTTGTAGATGACGTTCCCCGTAAAGTAAGGAGTCACCATCTGCTCGAACCCGAACGTATACGCCGCCTGCGCGGGATCGACATAATTCGGATACAGGGAATAATCGATCTTTTCGGACTGATCGGACGGAGCGCAGGCGGAAAGCACCGCCGCGCACAAGACCAGATTGCATAAAATCGCCGATATTTTTTTCATTTTCTCCTACCTTCCCTCTGTTAAAAGTGCTTTTTGCGCGTTCAAGCCGAGACAGGAAGCCTCCTGTTTCGGAAGATATCGGAGCGTCTTTTGGGCTCCTCTCTGTTTTTATTGTAATCGCAGACACACCGCAATACAATGCAAAAACCAAAGATAATAGTGCACTTTTCACAGATTGGCGCTTTTCGCTTGACAAAAAAAATACTTTTGGGCATAATAACCTCAATCTTACTTACCGAGGTCGATATGGACGCTTTCAATCCTTTTTTGGCTGCCAATCTGCGCCTTACGGAGGCCGGATACACACGTGTCGGCTCCTTTTGGAGCCACATCGCTACCTTTTTCCCCTACTATCGGATTTATTGCGTCACCGAAGGCAGGGCACAGATGGTCCTGCCCGACCGCACGCTCGATATCCTGCCGGGACGGCTGTACTTTATCCCCGCTTTTTCCATTATGGGAGCCGAATGTGAAGACTTTATGGTGCACCACTGGCTGCATTTTCATTTGGACGTTACGACGAGCTGCTACCTGAGCGTGTACAAACCGCGCACCTTTGTGGAAATGCAACCGGGAGACGAAGAGATCTTCCGCCTGGTACGCGAAAATTTTGAGGCGTCCGAGCAGGGCACCCGCCTGCCCAACGTGCTGGCATACACCAGCCTGACCAAATACCTGTTTTCCCGCTTTTTGCCGGACGAAGAGCTTCCTGCCGACGCGGCGCGTTTTGTTCCCGTCCTGCAATACATCGACCAGCACCTCAATACAAATCTTTCGAACGCCGAACTCAGCGATCTGCTCTGTCTCAACGAGACGTATTTTTCCAATATCTTTGCCAAACAGTTTGGCATTTCCCCCAAACAATACATCCTGCAAAAGCGCATCGGCGCGGCTGCCGCCATGCTCCTGGAAACAGACAAAACGGTCAAGGAGGTCGCCTTTTCCTTCGGATACGAAAACGAAATGTACTTTTACAGGATCTTTCGAAAAGTTACGGGCACTACTCCCGAAAAATACCGCCATAACCTGCGCGGCGGCAACCGCTAAACGCAAAGGGATGCACCTTTCCGTACGCCCAAAGCAAATTTACGCAGAAAAAAGAGGACGAAACAGATGGTTTCGTCCTCTTTTTTCGTCGCTCATTTTATGGAAAACGGATGCCAACGCAACAACCGATCGACCTCCTTTCAGGATACACCAAAGCCTCACCGTGAAACAGAAGCCCCCTTTCGAAAGAAATACGGCGATCGGCGTCGGCCGCTGAGACAACTTGACTACAAAACGCCGTTTTGCCTGATGAGATCGTAAATCTTTTCAGCCTCTTTGACGGCGATCAACCCGCAGCCAAAAGTCAGCTCACCTTTTTGCCTGACCTTTATCTTTAATGTCCCGACACCCTTTTTGATCAAACTGCGATACAGCCTGATCTTCCTGATTTGGGAAATATCCAGCACCCTGTTTAAATTATTTTGATCAAAATAATATATTTTTGTCGCCGTTACAATATATCTTGTTTCTTTTATCGAAGAAAACAACAGAAACACCAGTACGAACAACGAAAGTGCGGCAAATAAAACAGCAAACAGTACCCAATGCATCCTTGCCAAAAACACAAGGACCAACCCCATCGCCGACCACAGGACAGAAAAGAGCAATGCATATTTCATGGAATGCCACACATACAGCGGCTTGACCGATACAACATCGGCTAAAATTTCCTCTGTTATATCTTCGGGATTAAACTGCGTCAAAAAATCATCGGCATAGTAGAGAATGTCCTGTGCTTCCCATTCGCCCCTTTCTTTCTTGCCGTTGAGATAGGTCCTGTACCCTTGCGGACTTTCCTCTATGACAAGCGTATCCTTTTTGTGATGCAGGATCAGTTGATCGCCTTTCAGAATCACATTTTCGGAAACAGCTTTCAAATCACAGTAAAGATCGTATAGTCCGTCATATTTTTTGCTTTGGGAACGATATCTGCCGTCGCCGATCTTTACCTGCCATTTGATACTGTCGCACGCAATATAAGGCTCACCCGAAACAGGCAAAACGTCGGCGCTCACTCCTGCTTTCCCAGAATCGAAGGACGTTACTTTCCAAATATATCCGCTTTCGGTTTTTTCAAAAGAAGAATCGCAGATCATCCCGATACTGTCAATCAGTCCGCTTGCCTGCACGCCCTCAAATTTCACCGTAATGAAACAACCCCTGGTGGTATCGAACTCGATCTCTGTATCATTTTTGCGCGTTTCCACCCTTACCAAAACGGAATCGTGGAAAGCCATGGAAACATCCGTCAAAGTTTGGATATCCTTTTCGTTTCTGATTTCAAACCATTCCGGCAGAACGATCTCTTTAGAATACTCCTTGAATTGCGGAAAATCCTCTGTGTCCGCTTTATTCCCGAAACGCATGGCTTTCCATAATTTTTTATCCTCAAGCACCCAGCCGTAACCTTCCCATGCGGATCGCTTGCAATCGAATTCTCCCCGATCGACAATAAAAACCTGGCGGCGGGGATACCACATTCTGATCCGCTTGATATGCGTCCGCTGACGATCGAACGCGAGCACTTCCGTATACCATCCGCGTCGCTTAATCGCAAAGACAGGCGAAACATATTCGGCACCATTTTCAACAATGATCGCTGTCATCGCTACCCTCCCCTGCTTTTACATATTTTAACATATGATCAAATTAAAATCAACCCCCATCATCCCGATATCGCGTAAAAGAGCATAAACAATTTTTTCATGAAAAAAGGCCAAAAACCGAAGTTTTTGACCTGAAACATACTGTCTTGACTCTTTATTTGTGGGACAAAAGAACCAACGTCTCCACCCATTTTGTCTGGGGGAACATATCGAAAGGCTGTACGGAAAGGAGTTTATAATACCCTTCAAGCCCTTCGTCCGTATAGTCCGCGTTCTTTTTCAGTTCGGTGCCCTCTTCGCGCAGGGCGCCCGTCAGGATGCCCACGTCCCGCGCCATGGTGGCGGGATCGCAGGAGATCATCGCTACGGAAGGGATCCCCGAACGCAGGATGGCTTTCAGCGTTGCCCTGTCTACCCCTTTCCGCGGCGGATCGACGACGAGCATGGTCTGCGAAAGATCCTGCTCGGCAAGCACTTCGGGGAGAACATCCTCCACCCTGCCGCAGCGGTTAAACAGTTTTCTTTCCAGTTTATTGGGCGCGATCAGCTCGTCTGCACAGCGTACTGCCTCCGCAACCACTTCTATACCGTACGCGCGCTCCAGCTGTTTTGCCAGCATGGCGGTGAGCAATCCGCTTCCGCTGTATGCATCCACGGCGACCTTGGCGCCGCTTTCCGCCGCAAAACGGACGGTACGTTCGTACAATTTTCTGCAGACGCTGCGGTTGACCTGGATAAACGTATTGGGACCCGCTTCGAAGCGGATACCGCATTCGTGGGCGGAATACTTTCCCTTGCCCTGCAGCAATTCCCACTTTTCGCCGAACACGCCGTTACCCGTCCCCGCATTGACGTTATGCCACAGGGAAAACACCTTGAATTTTTCGCCGATCATTTGGGCGAGCTTGTCCCATGCGGGCAGCTCCTGCGTGGCGGTGACTGCCGTGATGAGAAAGCCGCCGTCCACGTCCCGCACGACGATATGGCGCAAAACGCCCTTGCCCGTCCCCTCGTCGTATCCGCGCACGCGGCACTGCTTCATGTAGGCATGGAAAATTTCGATGATGTCCTTTGCCCAGGCGGGATGGATGGGACAATGCTCTACCGGCACGATGCGGTGGCTTCTTTCGGCGTAAAAGCCGATGACGTTTGCACCGTTTTTATCCACGCCGACGGGGATCTGCAGTTTGTTGCGGTATTCGTACTGAAAATCGCTCTTGACGGTCAGCGGAACTTCCGTACGGATGCCCGCGATCTTGCGCAGGGCGTCCGACACCGTTTTGCTCTTCATTTTCAGCTGTGCGCCGTAACGCAGGTGCTGTAACTGACACCCGCCGCACTTGGTAAACAGCGGACACTTGGCACGGACGCGTTCGTCCGCAGGCGTTAAGATCTCCAGCGCTTTTGCATAACCGATACGGTTTTTGACCTTCAGGGCACGAAACTTGACCTTTTCGCCAACAACGGTGAACGGGGCGAAAAATACCGTTTCGCCCATATGTACGATCCCCTCTCCGTTACTGCCGAGCGATTCTACAAGGCCCGTGAACTCCTTGTTCTTTGCCATTATTTCTGTAACTTCAGACATCTATTCTCTCTCTCCGAACTGTATGTTCCCTCAATGCCCTTCGTCGCTGTCTTTTCTCTCATCTTCCCCTTTCTTCTCTTCGGACGACATCTCGCCGAACACATCCCCTATCTCCCGCGACGGCGGAGCGGCGGGCGGTTTACGCTGCCCCGAACGATCGATGCGCGCAACGTAGTAACTCACGATCTTCTGCGCGCGCAGCATGACAAAATCGTAGACAAAAAACAGCGCCGTTCCGCCCACGGCGATGATCAGATAGATCCAGTCGTACATCCATGCGAAGGGAAGCGAAATCTCCACCGCCTGATCGAACAGAAGCCAGCTGAGCATCATGGCGCCCACGAACCAGACGTCCTTGATGATAAACGCCAGCCAGCGCTTGAGCTTGAACTTGTTTTGAAAACTGTTTACCAGCGGATGCAGCCCGAAAAAGACGATAAACGGAAACAGCTTGTAGAACTGCGCGATGCCGCCGAAAGGCAGGCAGAGAAGGCAGGTCGCCACATAAGCGAGGAACCCGCCCAGCCGCATCTCCTTGGCGAGCGGCAGCATCAGCGCCAGCGCACCCAGCAGATACCCGGACGCAAACCCCATGGGAAGGTTGATCCCGCCCGCAACAAAGAGGGTGGCAAGCGCACAGGAAACAGCTGAAAGCGCGATCTGAAAAGACCTTTTACGCATTACATTTCTCCCTCGCCGCAGGCGGCGGGCGCCGCGATCAGCGGCAGCCGCAGCAGGCGTTGAGGCAGAGGTTGAACACTATGTTGCAGGCGCAGCAGGTAGCGCACTGTTCGCAGAACCCGCCGCCCATCTGCTGTTGCTGTTCGTCGTATCCGCCCGTGCTCTGGTCCTGATACGTACCCTGCGTTCCGCCCGAAACATTGCCCGGCGTCTCCGCGCGGCGCTTGTCGTACTCCATCTTTTCCTTGAGTTTGTTGTACGCCGTGCGGTATTTTTCGTTGGAGCCGTCCATCTGGATGGCGATCTCCAACTGTTTTTTGCTCTCGTTTACCCAGTTCTTTTTATAGTAAACGACCGATTGCAGATAATGCCATTCGGCGGGGCGCTCGTTGAATTCGTCGAGCACCGCCTGCGCCTCGTTGATCTTTCCGTCGCGAATGTACTGCTCCGCCTTCGCATACGCGGACGTGGCGTTGCTTGCCGAACGGTTTTCGCGACGTTCGGTCATGATCTCGTTATACGCGACGTCGATCCTGTTGAGCATCTTTGCCGCTTCGTTGCCACGTTCCCCTTCCAGAAAGCGCTCTTCGGAATATTTCTTTTTCAGCTGCTCGAAAGCGGCGGTGATCTCCTCGTCCGTAGCGGTCTCGGAAACACCCAACAGATCGTAATATTGTTTGCTCATATCTTTTCCTTTGGCGATCGCCTATTTTAATTTGATTTTTTCTGGCTTGGGATCCTTTTGCCCGCAGCCGCACAGGACCCGTTTCGTCGCGGCGGGAAGCCCGCGCAGGACGATGTTGTCCGTCAGGTCGTGGTTAAAGTGAAAGCGGATATTTTTCAGCCGTTCCGCGTTCCCCGCAAAAATGCTCTGAAACACAAACTGCACTTCTTCTCCGTTCTTTTCCAGCATCCCGGCGCGGGAAGGTTGCCCGAACGCCTGCACAAAGGGGTTGTAGTTCTTCTTTTTGACGTCCTTGTCGTAATCGTCGAGGGCGTCGACGAGGTACACCCACTTGCCGATCCCGTAAAAAAGGTTGTGCGTATCCTCGCTTTTATATTCGCCGAGCAGGAGGTCGGAAAGCTCGGCGATCATGCTGCCGAAAGGATCCGCCGCCCTGTCGAGACTGTCGCAACCCGCCTTTTCGAGGGCGGAAAGCTCCGCCATACGGCCTTTGACAATTTCTTCCATCTGCGGAAAGCGTGCCTTTGCCCGCTTGTATCCGCTCTTGAAGAAGGTGCGCGTGAATCTGCCCTTTCCCTCGTCCTGCACGTCGTCCGTCAGTTTATAATAGGTGAGCAAGGTATTGAGGCAGGCGACGGCGCGTGTGATGTCGTCGTCCGACGCAATGGGTCGGGTCACGACAGGATGCAGCACGCAATGCCGCTTTTCTATCTTTACGTCGCATCCGGCAATGTTGTGCAGGATGGCGGACAGAAAGGTCATGTCATAGGAGAGCCCCATGCGCGCACACTGCCCGCAGCTGCCTCCGATGCTTTTGCACAGCCCGCAATACATCGCCTTGTACAATATGCCGTCCTTGACGTACATATACGGGATATCCGGCCGGATATAACCGAACATTTTTCACTCTCCCGAATAAAATCCTACCTTGCGGTACACTTTGGAAAGGGTCTTTCTTGCGAGGCGGAACGCGGCGGAAGCGCCCTCGTTCATCACCGAATTGACGTACGCCTTATCCGCGAGCAGGCGCGCCTTTTCCGCCTGGATAGGCGCCAGCGCGTCCGCGACCGTCTCCCCGACAGCCGCCTTGAAATCGCCGTAGCCCTTGCCCGCAAACTCGCGCTCGCAGTCGGCAAGGCTCTTGCCCGTAAAGGCGTGGTAAATGGTGAGGAGGTTGGAAACCCCCGGCTTAGCCTCGGGATCGTAGCGGATCTCGCTGTCGCTGTCCGTAACGGCGCGTTTGAACTTGCGCAGGATGCTGTCCCTGTCCTCCCCCATCGTAACGAACCCGTTGGGATTTTCGTCCGATTTGCTCATCTTTCTGGAAGGATCGGCGAGGCTCATGATGCGGGCGCCGCTGTCCTTTAAAATATAGCCCTCGGGGACGGTGAAGGTCTGCCCGAAACGGTTGTTAAAGCGGATGGCTAGGTCGCGCGTGAGCTCGAGATGCTGTTTCTGGTCTGCGCCGACGGGAACGAGGGCGGCCTGATACAGCAGGATGTCCGCCGCCATCAGCACGGGGTAGTCCATCAGGCCCATGTTGACGTTTTCGGCGTGCTTGGCACTCTTGTCCTTGAACTGTGTCATGCGCGAAAGTTCGCCCGGATAAGCGATGGTATTGAGCACCCACGAAAGCTCGCAGTGCGCACTCACGTGCGACTGCACGAACAGGATGCATTTTTTGGGGTCGATGCCGCAGGCAAGAAAGAGCGCCATCAGCTCCAGCGTGTTTCTGCGCAGAGCGGCAGGCTCCTGTTTTACCGTGATGGCGTGCAGGTCAGCAACGGCGTAGATACAATTGTACTCGTCCTGCAGGCGCGCAAAGTTACGGATGGCGCCGATGTAGTTGCCGATGGTGACCGCGCCGCTCGGCTGCACGGCGGAAAACAGACTGCTTTTGACCTTTTCTTCCATGGTATTCCCTCTGATTATACTCTGTACAAGTATAACATACCGCCCTGAAAAAAGCAAATAACTTATACGCACCTGCCTCGAAAATCATGCATTTTGTCCATTTTGAACACAATTTTATAATATTTGGGATGCGCCGTCCGGGCGAGGTCTCTTTTTTCCCTTTTTTCCGACAAAAAACGAGGCGCCGTTCCCCTTTGAGGGAAACGGCGCCGATGCATATGCGCATTTATTTTTTACTTGACATCCGTAAATTTCAGCACTTCCGCAAACAGCTTGTCCTTATCCGCGACCGCCGTAAAGCGGACGGGCTTGTCGCGCAGTTTGGAAAGAGAAGCGGGCACTTTCATCGCCGTGGCGATGTTGAGATGCTTGATCGCCTTGAAAGAATCCTTGATGTCGTTGCCCGTGATGGCGTACATGACGTCCTGCGGGAACTTGTACGGGCTGGCGGTGGATACGACGACCATGGGCGCATTTTCCTTTTCGTGCTGCGCCATATAGTTGCTTGCCGCGTACATCGCGCAGGCGGTGTGCGTGTCCATCGGGTACTGATACTCTTCGAAGAATTCGTAGATGGTCTCCACCGTCTCGTCCTCGCCGCAGAAATCCGCCCACAGCAGCTTCTGCACCTCTTCCAGCTCGTCGTCGTACAGGTCGTACACCCCTTCCTGCGCCAGCTTGTCCATGCGCAGGCGCACGCGGACAGGGTCGCGGTCGGCAAGCTCGAACAGAAGGCGCTCGAGGTTGCTGGAAATGAGGATGTCCATGGAAGGACTCATCGTCCTGTAAAATTCACGGCGCTTGTCGTATGTGCCCGTGCGGATGAAATCGGTGAGGATGTTGTTTTTATTGGACGCGCAGATGAGTTTTCCGACGGGCAGCCCCATGCGCTTGGCGTAATACGCCGCGAGGATGTTGCCGAAATTGCCCGTGGGAACGGCGAAGTTGACCTTTTCGCCCATCTGCGTCTGCCCGGAAGAGACGAGGTCGAGATACGCCGAAAAATAATAGGCGATCTGCGGAGCGAGCCTTCCGAAATTGATGGAGTTTGCGGAAGAGAGGATGTAGCCCCGCTTTTTGAGTTCTTCCGCGTACTCTTCGCCCGTGAAGATGGTCTTGACCGCCGTCTGGCAGTCGTCGAAATTGCCGCGGACGGCAACGACGTTGACGTTTTTCCCTTCCTGCGTCGCCATCTGCAGTTTCT
>CALVHV010000017.1 GCA_944328845.1 uncultured Clostridia bacterium
GTCGCAAACGATTCCGTTAAGCGTCATATACTGTTCTATCTCGGAGGCGGCGGAAGCATTGTCATCGACGATCTTCGCATTGAACTTATGCAGGAGGAAGCCGAGGAGCCGGACAGCAGCTGGACGCCTCTGCGCGAAGCGGGGGACGTGTTTGAAGAAAACTTTACCGACCTGAAGTTGGGCGTCCCGCAAAATGGGAACGGACAGATCGCGGACGTCGGCGGCGGACACGGCAATGCTCTCGTGTTTGAAAACGAGTCGGGCGGCGCGACAGAAATATTTTACGCTACGAGCGGGAATGCGGCGGACGGAAGCGATGCCCTGCTCGGCGCAGGGCTGACATATAAAGTTTCGTTCAGCTACAAGGGCGCGACGGAAGGCATCAATCTGCATTTCGGGTACGTCCCGGACGGCGGCAGTGCCGTCCTGACGCCAGTGACCGTGACGGCATCTGACGACTGGCAGAATGCGGAGATCGAATTTACGGTCGCAAACGATTCCGTTAAGCGTCATATACTGTTCTATCTCGGAGGCGGCGGAAGCATTGTCATCGACGATCTTCGTATCGAGTGTGTTCTTTAGTTTAAATTTTGATCATCTGACAGAAAATAAATTATAGGTAATATTATGCGGGTAGGAGCAGGCAGGGAAAATCTCTGTCTGCTCCGAAAAGGGTTTATATGCAAGACGATATTTTGGTATTTTCTGAAAAATTGAAACCTAAAGTTGTCACGTGCCACGATCTGATCGTATATTCGCATTATTTCAGGGCAGATAACGTCTCGGAATTGCAGGTAAGCTGTATCGGCTACGAGGATGTCTCTCTCGAAAAGGACGTTGTAAGATCCAGCGACATGAAAAAAACTGATATCCTTCTGCACGTGGTTTTGGACGGAGAGGGCTATTTGAACACGGGCGGGCAGAAATATACCCTGCATAAAAACGATATTTTTTGCCTTTTTTCGGGGACAGACTTCGAATATTGTCAAAACATGGAAAACAGGTGGAAATACTGTTGGGTAGAATTCAGCGGTTCCAAAGCAAAGAGACTGTGTGAACTGTGCGGTTTCAGTAAAACGGAGCCGGTGCGCACCCTCGAGAGCGATGCGGTGCGGCAGCTTTTTATCGGTCAGGTCAATGACCTCATCGCTCAGCGGAATAACTCGCAGTACAGTGCTCTGTCCTTCATGTACAAGCTGTTCGATCTTTTGAGCGAGGGGATGCCAAAACAGGAAGAGAAGACGGAAAATGTCGAGAGAAACGAGCATTTTATCAACAGCGTGGTCTATTACATCATAGAAAATTATGCGAGGAAAGATTTTTCCCTGTCCCGTATCAGCGAACATTTTCACATTACATCTTCCTATCTTTCCAAATTGTTTTTGAAATACGTGGGCATTCAGATCTCAAAGTATATTATCGGGCTGCGGCTGCGCAAAGCGGCAGAGCTGCTCGAAAACAAAGACCATATGGTCAAAGAGGTCGCGTCTCTTGTCGGATATAACGATCAGTACTTTTTTTCGAAGGAATTTAAAAAATACTACAACGTCAGTCCCTCCGTATATCAGAACAACATTATCGTCAAAAAGGAGCAGAAATGAAACAGGTATGGAGATGCGATCAAGAGACGGAAAAAAATATTTCGCTCGCTTTTGTTCTTAAAACGGACGGACGCGCCGATCTGCTGCGCGTCGCTGCAAGCGGCAGTTTCCGCATATTCGCCGACCAAAAACTCATCTTTAAGGGGCCGCTCCGCGGCGCACACGGGCAAAGCTATCTGTATTCTCTGCCCCTTCCGCTCTGTTCTGTCCTTGTTGCAGAGGTCAGCCATGCGGGGATCTGCAGCTATTCCGAAGTGAAGGAACAGCCCTTTTTTGCGGCAGAAGTGTTTTGCGGAAAGGAAAAGATTGCGGACAGTGATGACTTCCAGGTCTATCGCCTGAACGATAAGGTGCAAAAAGTGCAGAGATACAGCTTTCAGCGCACGTTTGTGGAGAGCTATCGCCTCGCACAGGACAGGAGCACCCTTTTGGGAGAAGATATCCCTTATCCGAAAGAAAAGAGCGTTCTCTGCCGGGCAAACAGGCTGAGCGAATGTCCGCTCTCTTTGCCGCAGCTTTCAGAGGTCGGATGTACGGAAGCGGAAGCTGGCAGGGCAGAAAGGGGGAAGGCTCCGTATCTCTTTTCCGATCGTTGTCTCACAGAGGCGGGACACGGCACGGTAGGCGGATTTTGTCCGCAGGATTTGGAGGAATGTCTTTCGGACGAGCTCTGCGCGTTGCATTATTACAGAGAAGAGGGGAAAGAGAGGGACGCAGAGTACTATCGCTTATACGATTTCGGCGGAGAGATCGCGGGGTTTCCGAAAGTCGTTTTGTGCGCGGAGGAGGACTGCACGATATATCTTACGTTTGACGAGATCCTTTGGAATGAATGCCCTTCTAAGGAGATCCTTGGCGTCTTTCACGAAGGTGCGGCGCCTCTCGTCTTTTCGAGGATGGGCACCGTCAGCGGCGTAAAATATCGCCTCGCACGCGGGGAATATACTCTGCTGTGTGCCGAAGCGTATTCCTTCCGCTGGCTGAAAGTTTCTGTGTTGGACGGGAGGGCGAAGATCCGGGATGTGAAGGCGGTGCTTTACGAAAATCCGGACGTTTCTCTGCGTTTCGGGCTGCAGGGGGAACTGTCGGAGATCGTTTGCGCCGCTCAGAAGACATTTGCTCACAACGCCGTGGATGTGCCGACAGACTGTCCTTCGCGGGAGAGAGCGGGCTGGCTGTGCGACAGCTATTTCACGGGCAGGGCGGAGCGCTGGCTCACGGGGTACGGCAAGGTCGAATGCAATTTCCTCCGTTCTTTCTGTGCGGGGCAGGATTTTGCGCCTTTACCCCTGGGTATGCTGCCCATGTGTTACCCTGCAGATCATCCGGACGGCGTCTTTATCCCCAACTGGGCGATGTGGTACGTTCTGGAGTTGAAAGAATACGTTGAGGCGACGGGGGATCTTGCTATTGCCGAACAGAGCAGGGAGAGAGTACTGGCATTGGCAAAATATTTATCTCGTTTCCGCAACGAGGCGGGACTGTTGGAAGGTTTGGAAGGCTGGGTCTTTATCGAATGGAGCCGTGCCAACGATTTTATCGGTGGGATCAGTTACCCCACCAATATGCTCTACGCGGGGATGCTTTCCGCTATAGGGCAGCTTTATCGGCTGGAAGAATATTCGCGGCAGGCGGAAGCATTACGGGAGAGGATCCGTGCAGATTCGTTTGACGGAACATGGTTTCGGGACCATGCGGAGCGGGACGAAAAGGGGAAGATGACCGTCTTGGGGGATATTTCGGAAACCTGTCAGTACTATGCATTTTATTTCGGCGTAGCCGATTTTGTGCGAGACGGGGCGCTCGCCTCCCGTTTGTTTGACGGCATTTCGCCTGATCGCGACGAGAAAGCATCGTATCCGGAACTGGCGAAGTCGAACTCGTTTATAGGTAACACCCTTCGGTTCGATCTCTTGGCGAAGATCGGGAACTATGAACGGCTTCTTAAAGAGATGACGGGATATTTTTTGCCGATGGCAAGAAGAACAGGTACATTGTGGGAACATGCAGACGCGCAGGCAAGCTGCGATCACGGGTTTGCGAGTATTGCTGCCGTGTGGATGGTGCAGGCAGTTACGGGCATCGTCCGGATCGACGCGCGCAGCCGTACGGTCGCTTGCTGCGAAAACTTTGTTTCTCCCGCTTCCGCTTATACCGTGCGAATCCCCGTGGCGGGGCAAGAGCTTGTCGTGTCCGTAAAAGAAGGAAAGAGAGAAATTTTCCTTCCGCAAGGGTTTCGGTTTATCAAAGAAGATGACGGCAATCGTGGGAGGCGCCCTTAAACATTTCTTCGGGAAATGTGTGATCGGCACGGATAAATGTGATTTATAAAAGTTTTATACAGACAGAGGGCGGACAGGTTTTCCTGTCCGCCCTCTGCCTGTATTCAATAATTTTGATAAAAAATCATTCCGCCGTGTTGTCCTGCCACTTCTTTCGAAAGGCGAGAGGAGTGGTATGTTCATATTTTTTGAACAGCGTGATAAAGTATTCTGTATTTTCGTAGCTGAGTATTTCTGAAATTTCTGCTATAGATTTGTCGGTAAAGCGTATCAGCTCTTTGGAATAGGAAATCCTCTTTGCGGTAATGTATTCTTTAAAGCCGATCCCGAAATATTTTTTAAAATTGCGGCTAAGGACAAAGGGATCGGTGCCGAAACGATGGGCAAGCGTGTTTAAGGAGATGGGGTCGCAAAACGTACGGTCTATTTCCGTGAGGATATCCAGCATCAGCTGCGGAGGTGTTCAGCGAATAAGAAGTGGGATTTCCCAGCAGGATGAGGGAGGCGATCAGGTCGGACAGGTATCGGAAAGAGAGAATGTCGTTTTGGGGCGCGGGGTGTTTGTTGAGAAGGTAGAGCTTTGTCATGATCTGCTCTATTTCGTCGTTCTGGACTTTTGCTACGGTGCCTTGGTTTTGGGACAGAAAAAAGTTAAAGCATCCCTGTGTGTTGGGGCCGTTGAAATGTACCCACAGAAAATCCCAATTTTCCTGCCTTCCGTTAAAGTAACGGTGTTTTAAATTGCAGTCGATAAAAAAGACGTCGCCCTTGGTGAGTTGGTAGGTCTTGTCCTGATAGACGAGCGTGCCGCTGCCGGACAGGGTGAGGAGAATGAGAAAGGAATTCAGCCCTTCGCGTTCGGTAAAATAGGAGTGAAAAGTGGAAAAATTTCCTATTTCCTGTACGTAAAACAAAAAGTTTTTCAGCTCGTTCTGCGGAGTGACGAAAAGCCGTTCGGAATCTTCCGTCCAGCTGCAATCCAGTTTTTCAAAATACTTTTTCATGCGTTTATTTTATCATAGAAAGGGGTGACTGTCAAGATGCAAAAAAACTATATTTTCAGTCAAAAACTCATCTTGAAAATCGATGCCGCGTTTGCAATACTAAACTCACAAAGAACGAAAAAGGTGAAAAATGAAGGCAAGAGTAGGTTTGTATTCCGTGGGATTGAATACATATTGGAATCAATTTCCACAGCTGAAAGAGCGGATTTTATGCTATAATGCATTTATACGGGACAAGATAGGCGGCTATGAAGCAGAGGTCTTCAACTTCGGGTTGGTAGATACCGAGCAAAAGGCGCGTGAATGCGGAGAGTATTTCAATGCGAACAATGTTGATATCATTTTTTTGCATTGCGCAACGTATGCGACCAGCGCGGCGATCGTGCCGGTGCACAGGATCTGCAAGGCAAAGACGATCCTTCTCAATTTGCAGCCGTGCCGCCGAGTGAACTATAAAAAGACAACGACGGGCGAATGGTTGGCTCATTGCAACGCCTGTGTCGTACCCGAGATCTGCAACGCGTTCAACCGCTGTGGGATGGACTACGAGGTGATCAGCGGATTGCTCGGCATGGACAGCACCCCGGAAATGTCCGTCGCAGATGAAAACACAAAGGATGCTCCGCAGGCAAAGCGTGTCTGGGCGGAGATCGGCGAATGGGTCAAGGCCGCGGGAGCGGTTCGTGCCCTGCAGGCTTCCCGATTCGGTTTTCTCGGGAATACGTATTCGGGGATGCTGGATCTTTACAGCGATTGCACCATGCTCACCGCGCAGACGGGTATCCACATCGAGGTCTTGGAAATGTGCGATCTCAAGAGCGCTTTCGACAAGGTCGCTGAAAAAGATGTGGAGGAAAGGCGCCGTTGCATAGATGAGTTGTTTTTTATCAGCGGAGATTCTCCGTCCGATCCGCTGGCGCGCAAGCCGACGGAAGAGCAGATGGAATGGTCTGCAAAGATCGCGGCGGCACAGCTGAAACTTGTTCAGAAATTCGCTTTGGACGGGATTGCGTACTATTATCACGGCATGGACGGAAGCGAATATGAGCAACTGCAAAAGGGCTTTATTGTCGGTTTTTCGCTCCTTACGGCAAACGGAGTTCCGTGTGCGGGCGAAGGGGATCTGAAAACGGCGGTGGCAATGAAACTGTGCGACCTTTTAAAGGTGGGCGGAAGCTTTTGCGAGATCGTTACGACCGATTACGAGGACGGGACCATTTTGCTTGGACATGACGGACCTTTCCATATTGCCATTGCGGAAGGGAAGCCTATTTTGCGGGAAATGGGGCTGTATCACGGCAAGCGCGGCATGGGCATTTCCGTGGAGGCAAAGGTCAAAAAAGGAACCATCACGAATCTCGGACTCACTCAGACGGGGAACGGACGGCTGAAATTGATCATCAGCAGGGGAGAGGCGACGTCCGGAGAGATCATGCAGATCGGAAACACGCAAACGCCCGTCAGGTTTTCTGTCGATCCTGATACGTATATGGAGCGTTGGTTCCGTGAAGCGCCTACGCATCACTTTGCCATGTCTGTGGGGGACAATGTCTCCTTGTTTGAAAAGGTGGCGAAACTGCTGCAGATCGACTATGTCGTCCTTTAAAAATCGTAATATTTTTTGTGTTTTTCATTTCAAGAAAAACCGATTTTAATTGAGGAGGGTATTTATGACAGGGAAAAAATGGCTTTACGCGCTGATCATCTTTCTTTTGTGCGCAATGCTGTTTTCAGGTTGTTCCGCAGCGGAGGATTTCTCCTTGCGTGGCAGCAGTGTTTTTGGAGGAAAGCTCACCTTGGGGCTGGGAAACCAGGCGCAGATCTTTGCCGTGGACGCGGAAGGCGCAGACGCAGAAGGCATCGAATGGAGCAGTGCGGATGCGGAGATCGCTCAAGTGAACGAAGAAGGCGTCGTGACGGGGACAAAGGAAGGGACAACGACGATACTTGCCAAAAACTCCAAGTATTCGCACGAGGTCGAAGTGACTGTCGTCTTTGCGTATTATTCTTTGGAATATATCGAGGCGGGCAGTCAGACGGAGCTTCACGTTGCTGCAGATGCCATCGATGATAAGGATACCGATACGGTCAAAACGTATTGGGAGCCGCAGGCAAACGCCTCGATCGAAGAGAAAGTTCTCATTATCACTTTGTCGGGGGATCCCAAACGTGTGGGGTACGGCGAGATAACGTTTTTGGATACGAGCGCAAATAACATTGCTTCCGGTTATGAAGTGTATGTCAGCGATTCGATCACGTTCGAAAACAGCTTGCTCATTTCTCAGGTAAGCGGAAACACGGAATCTTTCAGTACTTTTTCCTATTCGGGGGAGAAGGTGGGGAAATATATCAAGATTGCCTTTACCGAACTTCCCGTAGAAGGGGGGAGCTATCCGAAAGTACAGGATATCCGGTTTGCATATTCTCAAAAATAAGGGAGGTAAGGAAAAATGAAAAAGATCATTTGTTTTTTGTTTGTGATCGTTTTTGTGTTGAGCTTTGCGGCGGGCTGCATGCGCGTTCCCGAAAAGCCGGAAGAAGATTATGAGGTCGATCTGGATATAGACAAGAATATCACGGAAACCATCACGATCGGGATCACGAATTTTGAAGCGGAAGAGATCGCCACGGAAGCGTTGATCGAAGGATTCAATGACGTCTTTCCCAATGTTACCGTTAATGTCAAAAAAATCGGCGGTGTTGGATTTAACCAGCAGATCATCAATATGTATAATGCCGATCTGAAAAATCCCGGCATCATGCCCGATATCATCTACACCAATTCGGCAGACGGCCTGCAGCTGATCGGTAAGGATATTCTTCTCAATATCCAGCCCTATTTTGACGCGGCACAGGAAAAGGGGACGCTGAATCTTGACGATTATTACGAAAACTATATGAAACTGGGGCAGAAGGGATACGACGGTGACCAGTATATCATTCCCCGCAGCGCCGATCACGTTGTCGTGCAGTATAACAAGACGATGTTCGAGGCAGCCGGCGTGGATATGAGCAAGGTGAAAAACGGCTGGAGCTGGCAGGATTTCTTGGATACATTGGATACGCTGAAAGCGCATTTTGTGCAAAACAAGGATACGATAGGCGTGGATACGCCGTTGGAAATGCACCTGACATGGGAAGCGACCTGGAACCCCATCCTGGTCAGCAACGGGGCAAAAGTCTTCAATGACGACGGCTCTATTGCTTTGGATTCTGCCGAAACGAGAAAGGCGCTGCAAATGATACAGGAACTCGACACAAAGGGCTACATCGGTAGCGGCGGGTTTGGTTCCGGCCAGGCGGCGATCCTCGTCCATTCTCAGGCGGCAAGTATCGGCAAGGCTCAGATCGAGGCGCTTACATACAACGGTAAAAAGTGCGAATACGACGTGGTCTCTTTCCCTGAGATCGGGGAAAATCCCAAGGTGGGTTGCGGCGTTCCCGGTTATGGCATCTATGCCCGTTCGCAGAAACGTGACATTGCTTGGCAATTTTTACAGTATGTTCTTTCCAAAGAAGGTCAGGACGCTCTTACCGGCGGCGGCTACAATTCCGTGCCTGTGCGTAAAGACATGGCTGACCCCAAGACCAACAAATGGGGCGAGGGGATGGATGACGTGAATCTGGAAGCTTACACTTATAATATGCAGAACGACATCCCCACCGATTTCCACGTGAAATATGATGTCTCTTATTCCTACGACCTGATCAGTGCTTTGGGCAATATGGTCTACTATGCCATTTCCGATTACACGATCGACGAGGCGATCGAAAAATGCGTCGGCGAATTGAAGTATATCATCGGGAGGCCGGCATAAAAATGAGGCGCAAGTTGCAGGTCAACGGCAGCGTTGTCGAATACAACAGAAGGACGTTCAAAAAGTTCCTGTTGGATAATTTGGCGGGAATGCTCTTTACGCTGCCGTTGGTATTGGGCCTGATCATCTTTTCGGCGATCCCCATCATTCAGTCGCTCATCTACAGTTTTTATAGATACGACATGACGACGACGCTGGAATTTATCGGGTTTGATAATTATGCAAATCTTTTGTGGGGGTACGACAGCGCCGAGGTGCGCGGCGTGTTCGGTAGGACTTTCCTGTATGCGATCATCACCGTTCCGCTCACGCTCGTACTCTCTTATCTGGTCGCCGTGCTGCTGCATCAGAATGTCAAGGGGATCAAGACGTTTCGCGTTTTGTGTTATCTTCCCTGTCTGATCCCCGGCGTCGTCAGTGCGTTGGTTTGGAGAAGCATGCTCGATCAGGATTACGGCATCTTCAACGCTATTTTGCAGGCGTTCGGACTCTCTCCCATCAAATGGCTGGAAGCGAAAGAAACGGCGATGTTTTCCATGATCTTTATGGGATTGTGGGGCGTGTCCGGCGGTATGATCCTGTGGTTGGCGGCATTCAATAACATTCCTTCAACATTATATGAGGCGGCGGACATTGACGGAGCGGGCAGAGTGAGAAAATTCTTTAATATCACCATTCCGCTGTCTACCTCCATGATCTTCTATAATCTTGTTACGGGAGTTATCGGCAGTCTGCAGGTGTTTTCCACGTTTATTATGGCAGGCGGCGGCGACGGACCTGAAAAGAGTTTGTACTTTATTGCCGTCAAGATTTACAAAGAGGCGTTTCAGCGTTGGAATATGGGATACGCAAGCGCCTTGGCATGGGTGTTGTTTGTTGTTATCGCCATTCTGACGAGTATGGTCTTTAAGACGAGTAAATGGGTGTATTACGGAGAAGAAGGATGACAAAAGCGGAAAAACAAAAAATCGTCGATATTGTTTATCATGTCGTGATGTATGTTGTCCTGACAGCGCTGGCGATCGTTCTGATGATGCCGTACCTGTTTATGTTTTTCCGTTCTCTGATGACATGGAGAGAGACGGAACTTGTACCCGTCATCTTTTTCCCGCGCGGTTTTCACTGGGAAAATTATGCAACGGTTTTAAGCAGCGGAAACTACCTCACGTATATCAAAAATTCTTTGATCATCGCGCTTTTCAATACCTTTTTTATTCCGCTGTCCACATCGCTGATCGCGTACGGTTTTGCTAAGACGGAATTGTTTTACAAAAAGCAGTTGTTTGCGATCATGCTTGCCACGGTCATGCTGCCCGGCGTGGTCATCCAGATCCCGCTGTACGTAATGTATGCCGATTTCCACTGGCTGGGCACCAAACTTCCGCTGATGATCCCGTCTTTATTCGGCGGCGGGGCGATCAACGTCTTTCTGGTCAGACAGTTCATGCGCGGGATCCCGATCGAACTGGAAAATGCCGCCAAGATAGACGGCGCCAACGCATTTGTTCGTTATTGTTACATCACGTTGCCCCTTTGTTCTTCCATCATGATTTTTCTTGCGGTCAACACTTTTATCGGATGCTGGGGCGATTTCTACGGCGCGCTGGTATACCTGACGGACGAAAAGGAGTACACACTGGCGATCGGTATCTATAACCAATCTATTTACGGCGGATATGACGGCGGCAAGACAAACCATATTATGGCGGCGGGCGTGGTCATGTCTCTCGTGCCTATGCTTTTATTTTTCGGGTTCCAGAAACATTTGATCCGCGGGATCGCGATAGGAGGAATAAAAGGTTGACAAAAAGCAGTTTTAAAATCAAAGCCGTGGCGGTATTGCTTGTATGTATGCTTTTGTTTACGATATTTGCCGCATGCAAAGGGGAGGGAAATGATGAGATGAAAGAGGATACTCGTACGCTTACTCCGCAACAGAGGAGTATTTTACAGCTTTCTTCTACAGACGTTTACGGTCGCAGCTTTGCGGAAGCAGATGCCGAAAACGAAAAACAGGTAGGTATATTTTATTTTCTGTGGTTGGGCGAGCATCCGGAAAACCAGCTTGCCGTCTATGACATCACAAAGTTGTTGGAAGAGGACCCGGAAGCTGTGTTCGACCCTACGTTGGGGGTCAACAGCAAAAGTCCCGTTATGCAGTATCATTTCTGGGGCGAGCCTCTTTACGGCTACTACAATACGAGAGATGTATGGGTCATGACCAAGCATGTGGAGATGCTTACGATGGCGGGCATAGATTTCCTCGTTTTGGATGCTACGAATGCGGTCTTTTACAAAACGGCTTCCATTTTGATGATGAGCGTATTGGATAAGTATCAAAAACAGGGCTGGGATGTTCCCAAGGTCGTTTTCTATACAAATTCGGACTCTGTGCAGACGATGAAAAGTATTTACGAGGCGATCTATAAGCAGAATCTTTATCCGGATCTGTGGTATTACAGACCGGGGCAGACCAAGCCTATGATCATCGGCTGGGAGGCCGGTTGGGCAGAGGAAGATCTGTATATCCGTGACTTTTTTGATCTGCGTTTGAGTCAGTGGCCGAACGAACCCATGAAGCAGGACGGGTTCCCCTGGATCGATTTCGGATATCCGCAGTATAACCATAACGGTACGATGAGCGTCAGCATTGCGCAGCACAAGGGGAACATCAAGATGAGCACGGGCGATGCGGGCGGCAATGCGGGGAGAGGATATCTTCCCTACGAAATGCGCAACGACACGGAAAATATGCGGCAGGGCAGCAATTTCGAGTCACAGTGGCAGACGGTGTTCGATAATTACGATGCGGTGGATACCGTGCATATTACCGGCTGGAACGAGTGGATCGCCTTGAAAGCCGTGGAAAAATCGGATTCAAGCGTGTTTTTCGTGGATACCTTCAATGAGGAGTTCAGCCGCGATATCGAGCCGATGAGGGGAGGATACGGAGATAATTTTTATCTTCAGATGGTGCGCAATATCCGTAAATTCAAATTTGATGAAAAACAGGAATATATTCTCCCGCAAACTTCCATCAACATCAATATCGACGATCCTGCTTGGGAAAACGTAAAGAGCGTATTTAAGGATTTTACGGGTGAAGTAGAACCGCGCAATCATGTCGGTTATGACAGGGTCACGTTATACACGGATGATTCGGGCAGAAACGATATCGACACGATCAGCGTGACGCATGATGCGGAAAACCTGTATTTGCGGATCGAGACGGTGCAGGAGATCACTTTGCACGAGGAAGGGGATACGGGCTGGATGAATGTACTGATCCGTTGCCCGAACGATAAATCGCAGGGCTGGAACGGTTATCATTATATCCTGAACAGACAGCCTTCCGCCAATACCACGTCTCTTGAAAGGCTGGGTGCCGATTTCAGCGGAGAAAAGGTGGCAGACGTCGCCTATAAGATCGGCGGGGAAAATTACAATGTCATGTTTGTCAGCATCCCTCTTTCTGCTTTGGGGACGGATGCGGAAAATATTTCCGTCGAATTGAAAGTGGCGGATAACGTACAAAAGCCGGACGATATTATGGACTACTATGTGACGGGGGATGTCGCTCCGATCGGAAGACTGAATTTCAAATACGGAAAGTAAAAAAATAAATAAGGAGAAAAAGATGAAAAAGTTAGGCATTGTGTTGTTGTCGCTCGTCCTCCTGGTTTCCGCCTTGGCGGGACTGAGTGTAACAGGCGCGTTCGCAGAGGAGCCTTCCTCCTCTTTCGGGCTGCGCGAAGACCTGAAGGTGGACACGGAGATCGTCCTTACCGAAACGCCTACGGTGATCGGTACGGTGGACACGGAGAATTTTGTGCTCCTTGCCGAGATGTCTGCATTCAGAGTGGTGGATGCAAATTATTACACGGCGGCGGACGGGACAAAGGTTGACTCCAACGAGAAACTTGCATCCCATCCCGTTGCGGGGGCGACCGATCAGATATTCGGCGAAACGGCTTCGGATACTGCGGATACGACCGTGAAGGCGACAGGATATTATGTATTCGAGTTGAAGGCGACGCAGGCAGGAAAGGCCGGGCTGAAACTTTTGATGTGCAAAGCGCCGGACGACAAGAGGTTTGTCTATTTCACGCTTGTGGAAGTCGGTGCGGACGGGACGGACAAGATCGTCGGCTTCAGTGACAAAGTCGGCCTCGGGGCAGGAAATACCTATGCGAAGGCTTCCGGATTTGAAGTCTACGACGGGAATTTTTATGTCGACAATGTCAAAGTCAATTTCTATGCATATGACGGTGCCGTTTTAAAAGCGAAAGCGCCCGTGGAAGGTCTGTTCAAGGCGTCTTTGGATAAATTGACGGAGCAGGAATATACGTTGCAGATGTGCATCGATTGCCGTACAAAGACAGACGGAACCACGCCTTCGGAAGTGGAAAAATCGTATATGCGCGTCAGAAGTCTGCGCAAAGCCAATAAAAACGTGGATGTGGCAAACATCATCACGGATGAAAACAATACCCACCTGACAGTCGTCTTTACGCTGGAAGGAAGCCCGTATACCAATACTTCTACCAATGCAAATCATCTTCTTTCGGATTCGGCGCTGAACAAACTTTGGGTACAGCGCGGCAGCGAGGCGATCCGTTCGCATATCTGGTTCAACGGACAGAGCACGATCGACGAAACAACGGATGCAAAACGTTCTGCGGACATCCATCAGCGTTCGGGGCAGTTCGATTTTATGCAGTTGATCGAAGCTGCGGACGCTCCTTATCAGCCGGGAGATACCTTTGTTCTGAAAAAGGGTATGCCTTTTGCGGCAGGTTACGGCATTGCCGCCGGGATCGATACGGGCAGCCCGTCGGAATATGTAGGGGCGCTGACGGGGGATGTGCTCGGCCGTGACGTCACCATTCAGATGACCGATTCGGGAAAATGGGTGGAGATCGTCTCTTTGACAGGCGTTTCCTTTGACCAGGAATCTCAGACGATCGGCATCAATAAGACGGTTGCCATTGTTCCCACGTTCCAGCCTGAAAATGCTTTCAATAAAGCGTTTACGGCCGTTTCCAGCGATCCTTCCGTGGTATCGGTGGAAGGCGAGACGATGAAAGGCCTGAAAGAAGGAACGGCGCAGATCACGATCACTACAGAAGACGGCGGCTTTACTGCGGTGCTGAACGTGACGGTGAGCGATGCGGTGAAGAGCATTGAGCTGAAAAATAAAGACAGCATCAAAACGCAGTACGAGTATAATCAGGATCTCGATATAACGGGTATGACTCTCACGGTCACCTACGAATCGGGCAAGACGGAAGATGTGCCCGTGACTGCGGATATGATCTCCGGCTATAATAAACTGAGTGCCGGTGAACAGACCGTTACGGTCACTTATGAAGGGAAGAGAGCATCTTTCAATGTGACGGTTGCAGCGCAGCCGGGCGGCGGAGACAAAGAGCCGGGGAAAGAAGGCGGCTGCGGCAGCAGCGTTGCGGCTGTTTCCGTTGTCGGGGCGATGGTCCTTCTGGGCGGTGCCGCTGCGGCAATGCGCAAGAGAAGATCTGACAGGTAAAACGGAAAAGTGAAGTATCAGCGGCCGCGTTATTCGCAGGTCGCTGATACGGAATTATGGAGAAAACATGGAAAGAAGTATCAAGAGGAAGATCTTGGCAATATTGTTACTGGCATTTGCCGTCGTACTGTCTTTGAGCGCGGCTTTTTTGTTTGCAAATGCGCAGGAGATGACTGTTTTGCGCAATGAGGTGGACGGCACATACAGCGAAGACGGTGCAGTGATCCGTATGACGGCAAATTACGATTATCTGTCGCAGGTCGAAGATCTGGATAAGATCCGCCCGTATCTTTCCGTAAACGGATACGCGATTCTTGACGAAAAGGGAGTAGAGTTGGAATATTCTTCTTCAAACAAGCAATTATCGCTCCGTATCCGCGCCGACTGGGTGGGAGAGGTGAGACAGGAAAAGGAGAACGTGTTGGTCATGTCCCGTGCGATCAGCGCACTGGGCGTATCCATTCACGATAACCTCGTGTATAAGTCCATACCGGATACACAGTTCTGGAACAAGTCTTACGTATCTTCGCTTTGGTTTGAAAATCAGTACGATCCGCTGTCCGGATCGTATGAAAAGACCATCAAAGACTACGGTTGGGCATACGGATTTTCCGTTTGTTTTTCGCAGCCTCTGATCGCTTCGGCGGGACAAGATACCTATCTGGAAGATCTTTCCGAAGTGTATGCTTCTTTTCTCAGCGTCAATTCCGTCGGACTGGAAACAGTCGGGACAGAGATGTTTTACAATGCAAAGACATATACGTTGGATGTCTTTGTCGACAAAGATGCGGGAGTGATCGATCCGGATAAAGAGAATCGGATCGTTGTCGAACAAGGCTTTCCGCTCATCGGGGGCGGATTGGGAACTCCTTGCACAGTGTATTATTTTCCGCAGTCTCTCTATGCAAACGTAGCGGAAACGCCCGTCACCTCTTTTTACGACGATTTTGATTCGGAAACGCTTTCCTATTGGGTCAATCATAACGAAAATTTTCGCATTGAGGACGGATATCTGAAGACTGCAGGGGATTTTTACGGGATCCGCTGCGAGAAGGGAAGCAATTTTGATTATACGGTGCGGTTTGTCTTGCAGGATGAGACTTCCAGGGCGCGCATAGTCTTTAAAACAAATACTTTTATCAACATGAATACCGGCTTTTATGTGGAAGTCGGTATGGGGGATATTTCGCTGTACAGGGCGGGATACGCGGCGCTGGATAGCGCCCCCGCACAGGTTCAGATCGGTCAGGAACAGGAAGTGCGTATCGTCGTCTCGGGAGACGAGATGCAAGTGCAATTAAACGGTACGAATGTGCTTTCGGCGGTAAACAACACCTCGGCGTCCGGGTATTTCGGCCTTGGTTCCGCGGGAGAAGTCTGGTTTGCCAGCATGGAAGCGCTGTCGCACGAGAGACCTGTGCAGGAGGTGGCCGACTCCATCCGTTCGATCCCTGAGATCGCTCCCGACGAATGGCTTTTGCATTATCCTGTCGTTCCCGAAGGATACCTGATCCGCATTGCGTCTTCTTCCGACGAGAGTGTTATCGCTAAAAACGGGGTGATCACGCTGCAAAACGAGAGAGCGCAAACGATAGGCATCACCTTTCTCGTAACGAGTACGTATGACGACAGCAAGGCGCTGACGCAAGAATTACAGGTGACGGTACCTGTTTCCGAGACAGACGAGAGCAAAGTGCTTCCTATTGAAAATAAGACGGAGATCATCAATGCGGTCAATTCCGTGATCGTGGGTACCGGAAATGTAAGCTCGGCCGCCGCTCTTTTGCGCAACGAAATAAACAAACTCAGCCGTTGGCAGGTCCCCGCAGAACAGAGAACTAAATTCGATGCATATTTCAACATGATCGGCAGCCTGTTGCAGAAAGCGGTTGACATTGCGGAAGGCAGGGTATATAATGACAAACTGGGCACTTTACCAGGGATTTCCGACGCCGTCAATCTTGTCAAAGAAGCACAGCGTTATTTGCTGAGCTATCTCAGAACGGGGAATTTTTTGGATGTCGACTTTATGGGGGAGTGCGGCCACGTGATCGATTTTTCTGTCTTCTATAAAGACGGGGTCTATCATATGTACTATATCACGGGCTATGCTGGCTACACCTGGCAAGAGAAAGGTGAAAATCTGTTCGGCCATGCAACCAGTACAGATCTGAAAAACTGGACGCTGCAAGGGGAAGTTTTACGCGATTCGACGGACGGGGTAGACAGCTTTAAAGTGTGGGCACCTACCGTTACGGAGATCGGCGGAAAATATTACATGTTCTATACAGCCGTCAACGAAAATATTGCGCAATCGGTCCAGATTGCCGTTTCGGATGACCTCTGCGTCTGGAACAAGGTAGAGGGCGTGCAGATCGTTCCCGGTCAGACGTGGGCAAAATGGGATGCGAACAGCTGGTCAAACGGCAGGGATCCCGGTGTGCTGGTAGACGGAGATACCGTCTATGTTTACATGGCTTGCGAAACAAATGAAGGGGCATATTGCATCGGTGTAGCTTCTTCGCGGGTAAGCGATCTTTGTAACTGGAAGGACGAAGGATATTTCATGATCGAAGCGGGAACATACGAATCTCCTTATGTCATGAAAAAAGACGGTACGTATCACATTTTTTATACAAACTACGGCGTGGAAGGGGATTCCACATCTTACATCAAACATGCCGTTTCGCCCGAGCCTACGGGAGGGTTTGTCAATGTCGGCGAGGACGGAAAGGTGCTGATGCATAAATCTGCAAGCGAAGTGATCCACAATCCGGATACGGACGAATGGTATATTGCCTATATTTCCCATTTCGGATACAGTATTCACGGTGTAGACGTGCAGGCCATGCAGTGGGAAGAAGACGGTTCGGTATCCCTTTCCCCGATGTCTGTCGCTATGTCGGAACAGATCTCGCAAAGCGCTCCTGTCCTCTCGGAGGAACAGCCATCCGCAAATGCGCGGAAAGAGGGGGCGCGCGTGTTTGAATTCGCCTTTGACTGCGATGCGATCCCCGATACAATTTCCAATGTCACACGATATGTTCAGCATTTTGTGAGCGTAGGGGGCGTCGGGCTTTCTGAGATCGATCAGACGGAGGAAAGTTATGTCGTGGCGGATTGGATCCCTTCGGAAGGGAAAACGATTTTACGGCTGACCTTCTCGGAGGAGTTTTGCAAAGAACATTTCTCTGCTTTTTTGTGCAGGGTAGAAGTATCGGACGGACTGCTTTTGCCGGACGGAAGCGCTGCGGCAGGAAGTGCCCAAAATTGTTTCGGGTGGGCATTCTGGACGGTTCTGGCGGTTGCAGTGGTTGCGATTGCCGGCGGTAGCGTTGCAGCGGTGTTGCTGATAAGGCGCCGCCGTAAGGCCGAAAAAACACAATAAGGGGGATATCATGGAACTGCGGGAAAGATACGCTCAGGTGCACGCCCTTTTGTCTGCTGTTGCAGACAAAGCGGTGTGCGAACAGGAAGAATACATAAAGACGATCTCTTCTTTGTATTCGCAGTTGGAACGGGTAAAGGACTATCTTGACGGGAAGAGCGCGGGTAAGTTTTTTTCCAATATTACGGAAGACGCCCAGGCACGCTCTTATCTCGATCAGATCGAAAAGTATGCAGGGATGCTGCGTTCCGGCCAATATCCGTTCGCGGGCAGATTTATCGAAAACGGAGCAACCGTCATCGACCATTGTCTCATTAAAAAGAACGAGCTCTATCATCTTTTTTATATCCGAGGCAAAGCGGGATTCAATTGGTCGGAAAGCCCGACGAACGAATTCGGGCATGCGGTTTCTGCCGACCTGAAAAAGTGGATCGCGCTTCCTCCTGTCGTCCGTTCTTCCGAGGGCGCCTTTGACAGCTATCAGGTCTGGGCGCCGCACATCGTGCAAAAAGACGGCAAATATTATATGTTTTATACCGGCGTCAACGAGAACGCGGCGCAGACGGTAGGCGTTGCCGTCAGCGAGGATCTGTACCTTTGGGATAAGTATGAGGGGAATCCCCTTTTACATACGGAGCAATGGAAGTACTGGGGCGCGAGTCATTGGAGCAACGGCAGAGATCCGATGGTATTGGAGGACGGGGGTATCTATTATATGTATTATACTCGTTCTCGCATGGTTGGGGAAGATCTGCAGGAATGTATCGGTGTTTCCTCTTCGTCCGACCTCCTGCATTGGAAGGATGAGGGGACGATCGGTGTGGAAGATTCCGTACATCTGCCTCCCGAATCTCCTTTTGCCGTCAAACACGGTGGTAAATATTATCTGTTTTATTCTCAATATTATGTGGGTACCTGCTGTCTCGTGTCGGACAGTCCGACGAAAGGTTTTTGCAAGACAGATTGTTTTGTGGTAGATAAAAATATTTCGGCAAGCGAAGTGTTTGAAGAAAACGGGAAATATTATCTTACGCGCATTACACACGAGCCGAACGACGTGCATCTGTTCGATATGCGTGAATTGGAGTTTTCCGACGGAGGCGTTTGCCTGAAAGGGACGGAAAAAGAATGAAAAACTCTCAGACGTATCGCGGCCTGCCTTTCTGGTGCTGGAATGGCAGGCTGGAAAAAGAAGAACTTCTTCGGCAGCTTGCCGTTTTGAAACAGATGGGTTTCGGCGGCTTTTTCATCCACAGCCGCACGGGGCTCGAGACGGAATATCTCGGGGAGGAGTGGTTCGCCTTGGTGCGCGCGGTGGCGGAGGAGGCGGCAAAGCTCGGGATGACGGCGTGGCTGTACGACGAGGACCGCTGGCCTTCCGGGTCGGCGGGCGGCGAGGTGACCAAAAACCCCGCCTTCCGTCTGAAATTTATTTCCGTTTACGGCGACGGGCAGCAGCCACTGGATGCCGAATGTATCACGGGGGAGCTCGGCCGCTTTGCAATCCGCTTTGACGGACAGGGGCAGATGCTCGATTATTATCCGTTGCAGGCAGGGGAAACTCCGAAAGAGGGGTATACGGCAGAAAAATTTCTGATAGAGACCATGAAAGGCAGTCCTTTCTATAATGGCTACACCTATCTCGATACGACTGATCCTGCCGCCACGCAGGCATTCCTTGCGGCAACGCACGAAAAATACAGGGAAAAGTGCGGTGATCTGTTCGGCACAAAGCTTTTGGGCATCTTTACGGACGAGCCGAACCGCGGCGCGCTTCTCAACGGGTTTGCGCTTGCCAATGCCAACAGCTTGCACATGCTTCCCTATTCGGCCGGGCTGTACGGAAAGTATCGGTCGCTGTGGGGGGAGGAGCTCGGTGCGCGCCTGCCCGAGCTGTTCTATCGCTTTGCGGGGAAGAGCGCGGGCCGCACGATGTATCGGTACATCGAGAGCATGCAGCAGCTGTTTCTCGAAAATTTTGCGCGGCCGTACAGGGACTGGTGCCGTAAAAACAAGCTGGTGTTTACGGGGCACGTTCTGCACGAGGACAGCCTGGCGATGCAGACGCTGTTCCAGGGCAGCGTGCAGCGTTTTTACGAATACATGGACTATCCCGGTATTGACATCCTGACGGAAGGAAACCGCGCTTATTGGGTGGCAAAACAGGCACAGTCTGTGGCGCGGCAGTTTAAAAAGCCGCACGTTTTGAGCGAACTGTACGGCTGTACGGGCTGGCAGTTCAATTTCCGTTCCCACCGCGATGTGGGCGCGTGGCAGGCATTGCTTGGCGTAAACGTGCGTAACCATCACCTTTGCTGGTACACGATGGAGGGGGAGGCAAAGCGGGATTTTCCTGCCAGCATCTTTTTTCAGTCGGGCTGGTACAAGGATTACAAGTATATCGAAGATTATTTTTACAGGCTGAACGGCGCGCTCTCTGCCGGGAGCTCCGTCTGCCGCGTGCTCGTCGTCAATCCCGTGGAGAGTATGTGGCTGTATCCGCGCGACGGTTGGGAAAAGGACGTCTTCGATTTGCAGACAGAAGAAGGCAGGGCGCTGGAGCAAAAATACGAGCAGCTTTTCGGGATCCTGACGGGCGGATTGGTGGACTTCGATTACGGCGATGAGGATATCCTCTCCCGTTGCGGCGGGGTCGTCTGCAGAAAGGGGAAGACCGCGCTGAAAGTGGGGGAGGCGGAATACGACTGCGTCGTCGTCGCGGGCATGGATACAGTCCGTTCTTCCACTCTGCGCCTGCTCAGTGCATTTTTGACATCGGGCGGAAAGGTTTTGCTCGCGGGCGAGGCGCCCGCTTTCGTCGACGCGGAAAGATCGGACGCGGCGAAAGAACTGCTTCGCGGCTGCGGGGTGTCTTTCGAACGGGAGGCGATCTTGCAGGCACTGAGCGAATTCAGGTTCTGTGAGGCAGATTCTTCCTGCCTTTTGGCTTCGGTCCGCAAGCGGAAAAACGGTTTTGACCTCATCTGTCTGAACACAGACCGTGAACACGCGCAGGAAAATGTAAAATTTTGTTTCCGCGACTGTTTCGACCTTTCGGAGACGAGACCCGAAGACGGCAGCCGCAGGCAACTTTCCGTCGGCGTGCGAGAAACTTCTCTGACTTTCCGCGAGGGGGAATGTCGCATTTTGCATCTGCGCGCGCCCGCAGGGAAGCCCCTTCCTCCCGCCGCGCAAGGAGCGAAGAGCGAGCAGGTCCTGCAGGGAGAAATGCGTTATTCCCTGTCCGAAAGGAACGTCCTGCCTCTCGATATGGCGACATACACGCTTGACGGGGAAGGAGACGGAAAGGTGCGCGAGATCCTGCGCATCGACAGGGAGGTCCGTGGCAGGCTGGGGATGCCCCTGCGCGGCGGAGAGATGATCCAGCCGTGGTACCGAAAAAAATACGGGATAGAGGAGCGGTCGGCGGAAGGGCATAAGCTTGATCTCACTTTCCGCTTTACGGTAAAATCGCTGCCCAAAACTGCTTGTTCGCTCGTCATCGAGCAAAGCGAGTGCTGGGAACTCTCTCTCAACGGACGGCCTCTTCCCAAAAAGATCGAGGGGCACTGGATCGATCGCTGTTTCGACGAATTGGAGATACCGAGGGGCTATCTCAAAGCGGGAGAAAACATTTTAAAGATCTGTGCCGACTTTACGCAGGAGCTCAACACGGAAAGCCTGTATCTGCTCGGAGATTTCGGAGTTTATTTCGAAAATGAGCATACGTATATCGATTTTCTGCCGAAAATGTTGCAGACGGGCGATGTATGCGGGCAGGGGCTTCCCTTTTACAGCGGGAAGATCGTCTACGCGACGGGAATACGTGACAGGCTTCTGAGCGTAACATTGGACGGCTGTTGCGGGGCGGTGAGCTGTGTAAAGGGAGGTGCGCATCGGGAATACGTTGCCTTTCCTCCTTACGAGACCAAGCGGTTTTTCTGCCGCGGGGAACTGAAAATAGAGGTGATCTGTACCCGCCGCAACACGTTCAGACCGTTGCATTATGCTCCCAAAACGGCATGGGCGTACGGACCCGACCTGTTCGTGACGGAAGAGGGGTATACCGATCGGTATTGCCTGCTGCCGCAGGGCATCTCAGATCGCGTTCTTATCAGGTTTTTCAAAGATATTTAAGGAGTTTTTCATGTTTAAAAGATCGGAATGGATTTGGGCAGACGCGGGCCTGCGCCCCAACGACCGTGTCAATTTTATCGACGAATTTATCTGCGAAAGCATTCCGTCAAAAGTATGCCTTAAAATTGCCACGGAGACAAAATACTGGCTGTTCATAAACGGGGAACTTGCTGTTTTTGACGGCGGTCTGTTTCGGGAAAGCTTGCCCGGACAGGGGTATTTCGACGAGGTCGATATAGCCAAATACCTTCGTCGCGGCAAAAACGAAATTATCTGGCATGTCTGGTATTTCGGCAACGGCGGGAGGAACAATTCTTTTTGTGCAAGGGCAGGCCTTTTGTACGAATGTACGGAGTTGGGCTTGTTCAGCGGGAGTCATACATTGTGCGAGAGGGATGTCGGATATTATACGACAGAGCGCGATAATCCAAGCTTTTTGTACGGAGGACATAATACGGCATACGATGCGCGCAAGGCACCTTTCTCGCTTTGTCCGTGCCTGCTTCATGCTGCTCATGCGAAGACGGTGGGGAGGTATGGAGACGAGCCCTGGGGTATGCTGCAGAAAAGGTCTGTGCCTTTGCTCCGTTTTTCGGACAGGATCCCGTGTACATATACCGTTTGCGGTAGGGAATATACAGTAGAGCTGGAAAGGGCAATGCAGTTTTCTCCGTACTTTGTCGTGGAAGCGCACGGAGGCGAGGTCGTCGGGGTCCGTTCGGACAGGTACGAAGTGCGCGGCGGGCCGGGGGATACGGGCAACGTCTATTTCGGGCACCGCGCCGAGTACGTCTGCAGAGAAGGCGTGCAGGAATTTGAGATGCGCGACTGGATCTTTGGTGAAAAGATAATTTTTTCCGTGCCCGAAGGGGTCAAAGTCCTTTCTCTCGGATATCGGGAAAGCGGGTATGACTGCAAGGTCACCGCTCAGTTTCGGTGTGATGACGAGGCTGTCAATGCTCTGTTTCAAAAATGCGTCAACACACTGCTTGTCTGCATGCGCGAAAATTATATGGATTGTCCTGACCGCGAGCGGGGACAATGGATCGGAGATGTCTCCGTACAGGCGCCGCAGGTGATCTATCTGCTTGACGACAATGCGAAAGCCCTTTTGCGGAAAGCGATCTTGGATTTTCTTCGGCTTCGGAAGGAGGACAGGTTGGTCGGCAATGTGCCGGGCGATAATTTTACCGAGCTTCCGGGACAGAGTCTGAATGCGATCAGTGAGTGGGGAATGATCTCCTCATATTACGCCGCCACAAAGGAAAAAGAAATATTACAGCTTGCGTTTGAACCTGCTGTCAGGTATCTGGCCCTCTGGAAAATAGACAAATCGGGGAAATTACAGCCGAGAAAAGGGGATTGGTACTGGTTCGATCATCTCTACAATGTGGATGCGGAAGTCCTGGAGCATTGTTGGTATTATTCCGCGCTGCGTTTTGCCCGCTTTATGGCGAAGGAGTTGAAAAATAAAAAATACGACGCCTTTTTGGCGGAAAGGATGCAACTCATCGAAAGCACTTTTCATCTGCGCTATTGGAAGGACGGCAGGTATGCGAGCGGCGATGTTACCGATGACAGGGCAAACGCCATGGCTGTTTTGGCGGGACTGTGTCCTCCCGAATGTTTTGAGTCGGTGCGGTATGTATTATTGTCCGTTTTCAACAGCTCGACATATATGGAAAATTATGTCTTGACGGCTCTGTGCGAGATGGGATATACACGAGACGCTTTTGTCCGTATGATGAGCCGTTATCAACCGCTTATCCGCAATGAAAACAGTACCCTTTGGGAAGATTTTTATCATCTGGGTACAAAAAATCATGCGTGGTCTGGCGCGCCTGCTACGATCCTGATACGCTATTTTGCAGGAGTAAAGCTCGATTTTTCTCTGGCTGACACATCGGCGATCGCTCCCTTGAACTCACTGTATTGTGAGATCGGGCAGGGCGAAAAACACATTTGTGTCCGAAAGGAGAAAGGGAAATAGTAGATGTTTCATTCATAAAGAAAAGGCGTTTTTGCTTTTTTATTATCCTGTTTGCCCCGTGTGCGCCGCACACTGGGCAAACAGGATTTTTTGTTTTCGAACAATTGTCAAAAAACATCGGCATGCTAAGGTTTTTCGGGCAATTTTCTTATTCCCATAACGCACCTGCCCTGTCGGGCCCGTGGGACCCGTTGCGCCTGTCGCTCCGCTGGGACCCGCAGGACCCGTAGCACCTGTTGCACCCGTTGCTCCGCTGGGACCAGCAGGACCTGTTGCGCCCGTTGCTCCGCTGGGGCCCGCAGGACCTGTAGCACCTGTAGCGCCCGTTGCGCCCGTCGTTCCGCTGGGACCCGCAGGACCCGTGGCGCCCGTGGCCCCCGTTGCGCCTGTCGCTCCGCTGGGGCCCGCAGGACCCGTTGCGCCCGTCGCTCCGCTGGGGCCCGTGGGACCCGTTGCGCCCGTCGCACCCGTAGCACCTGTAGCGCCCGTTGCGCCAGTTGCGCCTGTTGCTCCGCTGGGGCCTGCAGGACCTGTCGCGCCCGTTGCTCCGCTGGGGCCCGTCGGACCCGTAGCGCCTGTTGCGCCCGTAGCACCTGTCGCACCCGTTGCGCCCTTCGCGCCTGCAGGCCCCGCAGGGCCTGTCTGTCCTGCGGGACCTTGCGGGCCAGTGGGACCGACGGGACCCATGCTGCCGCGCAGCAGGACGGTCTGCGTCCCGCAGCAGCAATCGCAGCAGCCGCAGCAAGGACAGCCGCAGTAAGGGCCGCGGCCGTACTGATCGTTATCGCTCATTTGCTTTCTCCTTTGTTTTCAAGTTGGTCAAAATACTCTTTGTTGTGCAGGTAGCTTTTGTCCTGCGGTTTGTAAGCGCCCGCGCGGTCGTTGTATTCTTTTGCCTTGGCGTGGTCGCCCAGGCGGTCGTAGCATACGCACAGCCAGATGCAGGGGAGAAACCCGCTGCAATCGGGGCAGACAAAGCCGCTCGTCCCGCCCGTATGCAGGGCAAGCCGATACCAGAAGATCGCCTGTTCCCAGTTTTCCTGCTCCACAAAAAACTCGCCCGTGTCACAGCAAAGTTCTGCGCGGGGCGGGGCAAATTCGATGGCGCGGAGCAGGGCGAGGAGCCGCTGCCTGCGCAGTCCCAGCTTTTTATAGCAAAAAGCGAGGGCGCGGCAGGCGTCCGTTTTGTCTGCGGCACATCCTTCGCTCTGCAAAAAACTTTCAAACACGGCGGCGGCTGTGTCGTACAGCCCGTTGTCGGACAACTCCCGCGCGAAATAGTATTTTTGCCTGTCGTCCGGCATCCTGCCGTGGGCGAACTGATATGCGTAGAGAAACAGATTTCTGCCGCGCGCCTTTTCGCCGCGCAGATGGGTGACGGCAATGTCGCAGTACACCCTCTTTCCGCTTACGCAGATCGCCTCGTGCACGGCTCCCGCCCACACGGGGCGGGAGGCGCGGCGCAGGATGCGTTCGCGGTAAAACCAGAAGGTGGGCTTTCCCTGTTCGTCGAAGGCGGCTTCGTAGCGCAAAAAATATGCGTCCGCTTCGCCCTCTTTTTCTTTCAGCTGCGCAAGTTTTTTTCTGTTTTCTTCTGTAAATACATCGTCTGCGTCCAGCCATAGCAGGTAATCGGAGGAGGCGAGGGAAAAAGAGTAATTCCGTGCGGCGGCAAAGTCGTACGTCCACGGAAAGGAAAAGACCTTTGCGCCGCAGGCCGCGGCGATTTCCCGCGTGTTGTCCTGCGAACCCGTGTCCACGACGATCATCTCGTCGCATACTTCTTTCACGCTTTCCAGGCAGCGTCTTATCACTTTTTCCTCGTTTTTCACGATCATGCACAGCGACAGCGTCATCATTTGCGTTCCTCTTTGGTGCGCCCTCTTTGCTTGGGGCTTACTATCATTATACGGCGCCCGCGGCGGGAATGTGCCCTCTTCTTCGCGCAAACGATAAGGAAAAATGATAGGCGGTATCAGAAAAAACGAAAACGGTTTTTTCCTTCCGCCGCTTGCCATTTTGCGGGCGGGAGAGATATACTGTAGGAGACGAACGGGGACACGGGCTCCCCGCGGCGCAGGGAGGGGAGGAAAGTGACGGCGAGGTGCGCTTTTTTGTCGAAATTGTGGTAAAAATTTGTATAAAAACGAAAAAATTTGTATCTTTTTTCAGAGAAAGTATTTACACACGGGATTCTTGTGATATAATAGAATAAATAACGGCTTCGGCCTTGTACAAACGGCACCACATGCAACAACGAAACGGGAGAACGATCGATGCGTGCCGAAAGGAGGAAATCAATGGACAGAGTCATCGTAACCGGCAGTGAGATCACGCTCAGGCAGATCGTGAACGTAGCGAGGCAGGGTGCGAATGTCGCTCTGTCCCCGCTTGCCGAAAAAAACATCATACAGTCGCGGGGAGTTGTAAATAAACTCGTCGAGGACTCCAAGATCGTCTACGGGGTCACGACGGGATTCGGAATGTTCAGCGAAGCGTTTATCGAAAAAGAATTTACAAACAGCCTTCAAAAAAATCTGATTGTCTCCCACGCAGTCGGCGCGGGAGATTTTTTTAAAGACGAAGTGGTGCGTGCGGCAATGCTGTTGCGCATCAACAACTTCGCCAAGGGGTATTCGGGCATCCGTCCCGAGACGGTGAATACCCTCATCCGCATGCTCAACGCGGGGGTGACCCCGATCGTTCCCGAAAAGGGTTCGCTGGGCGCGAGCGGCGACCTCGTTCCTCTGGCGCACATGGTCCTGCCTCTTTTGGGACTGGGACAGGCGCGCTACAAGGGGAAGGTGATGGACGGCAAAGCCGCCATGGACGCCGCGGGCATCCCCACGCAGGAACTGACGCAGAAAGAGGGGCTCGCCCTCATCAACGGGACGCAGTTCATGACCGCGGTGGGGGCGCTTGCCGTGTACGACGCGATCGAGCTGCTCAAAGTGGCGGACATCGCCGCGGCGATGAGCTTTGAGGCGCAGAACGGCATTGTGGACGCGCTCGATCCCCGCATGCACGCCATCCGCCCGCATAAGGGGTAGGTAGATAC
>CALVHV010000018.1 GCA_944328845.1 uncultured Clostridia bacterium
GATACGTCTGTTTCCTGCCGTATTGCAGGGCGGGAGACGCATCGTCCATCGAATTGCAGACGCCCCGTTCCACCATGCCGCTCTCCCCGTCCGTGCAACCCGCCAGAAAACGCAGGAGGCGATGTGTCTCCTCCGCGTGCGCGGCGGCAACGCCCTTCCTGCCCGTGGAACGGTACAACAGGTAACGCATGATGAGATAGTTTGCCGTTTCCTCCACTTCCATCGGGTGCGGATACGCCTGCCCGTCGCAGCGGACGCCCGAGCCGATATCGTGCGGAACGTACAGAGAATTGTCTTCTTTCCCCGTTACGCGCGTCCCGTCTTCAAAAAAGTCCCGCCACTCTTCCAGCTCGTATTCGAGAAGTTTGGGAAAAAAGCGGTAATAAAAGGGGCTCTGCGTAAATTCCACGTCCACCGTGGAATGAAAATAACAGTTTCCTTCCCAAACGGTAAAGATCGGCCGTCCTTTGCAGTCGGTGAACCACGTGTTCATCAGAAAAGAATGAAGGGTCCAGCACAAAAGACGGTTGAGAGCGACTCCGTTTTCTTCCTTTAAAAAGAAACGGTCCTGCAAAACCGAATTGCGGCGGATCTGCTCCTCCTGTTCCGCGGCGTAGCGCGCCACCTCGTCCAGCGAGGCAAACCGCCTTTTGTAGCGGAAATCGCACTCTTCGCCGCGATAGGAAAAGTGCGCCTTTACGTAAGCGCACCAGGCGATTGAAAGGTCGGAAGAGCGTTCCCCCTGCCGCAGAGAGAAATCCGTGCGGATGCAATTCCCCTCGGCGCGCCCGCGCAGCACCTGCCAGACGTCCTGCGTTTCTTCACGCCGCTCTTCCGCACCGATGCCGTACGGAGCGGAATAGCGCAAACAGATCCTGTCCCCTTGCGTATCCGTCCCGAACGCGCGTTCGTCCGCTTCCAGAAACAGACTGCCGCTCACGGTATCCTCTTTTCGGTTTTCCCAGCGGAAATTGCCGCGCATGTTTTCCGCTTCCAGCCGCAGCAGCAGGACGGGGACGGAGGAAAAGTCCTCCTTCCTCGGGCAAAAGGGGATCTCCGCCCGCAGGCGCAAGATCAGCCCGTCTTCCTTGGAAATGCCCGTGAGCTCGTAACAACAGATGCCAATTTTCTGGTCGTAAAAATCGAAGCCGCTGCTTTCCGCCTCTTCCGTGAGGGGAAGGTATTTCCTCTTCCCCTCCCTTTCGATCCCGCAGCGCAGGCGGAAGGGAAAGCTCTTGTGCGCGCCGCGCCCGACAAGATACGCGCGCTTTTTTTGCGGTTCGAACGAAATGCCGTGCCGCGCGCCCAGCACCGCCAGCGTATCACCGATCAACTGCATTTTTTACCTCCGCAAGGATGAGGGAAGGACGCATCTCCTCCTCGTCGGTCAGAGGTCTTGCCCCTGCCCCGTTGAGGAAGTCGATCACCGCCTGCAGATAGGCGTTCCCCTCCTCCCGCTCACAGCGGACAATGCGTTTGCCTGCATCGTCCGTCACCGTTACCGTGCAAGTTCTGAAGTCCGCTTCCATACACCCGCGCTCGCCGAACACCCTCACGCCTTCGTTGCACCAGAAGTCGTTGCCCTTGGGGTTCAGATAGTTGGCATCCACCGAGCACACAGCGCCCGACTTCGTACCGAACACGAGGCATGCCGCCATTTTCAGTCCGCCGCCCGCAACGGGGTTGCCCAGCGAAGTTTCCACGGCATGCGCGCCGTCGATCCTCAGCCCCAGCCCCTGTTCGAGGATGCGCACCGCGTGCACCGCGCACTGGCGGATCAGTCCACCGTCCCTGTCTTCGTCCTGCGGACGCCAGTCCGCATACGGATAAGATTTTTGCACATGCACCTGAATGATGCGGCCGACGGTGCCCGCCGCCGCAAGCTCTTTGAGTTTGGCATACGGCTGCTGAAAGACCGTATCCGACATTTCTCCGAGAAACCGTCCCTTTTCGCGCGCCAGCGCGTACAGAGCGCGTATCTCCTCCGCGGACATGGCAAGCGGCTTTTCCGCATACACGTCCTTTCCCGCCTCCAACAGGCGGCGGATGATCGCACCCTGCTGCGAGCGCAGGTCGGCGCACACGGAAACGAGGGTGACGGAAGCATCGCCTGCGAGCTCCTCTTCCGACGCATAGCGGCGCAGCCCCGGCACCGTAAAGCCGAAACTGCCGCACAGCCGCGCACCGCGCAGGCTCTTTGCCGCTTCCGTGATCTGATGTCCGTTGTTCCCGTACAAAGCGATGCCCGTCATCTGATCTGCGCACACTCCTTCATTTTTTCGAGGATACGGATCGCGCTGACGATCGTCTCGCTGCCGATGCAGTTGGGCGAACGGTGCCCGTCGATCGCGTCGCGGAATTCCTTCCACTGGTACCCGCTCTCGCTGACGGGGATCCTTTCGTCCAGCATGACGTGCTCCCCTTTATATTTACAGGAGAGCTGCAGGGACACCTCGTCCCGCCTCTCGTCGGGCAGCACCCCCTTATAGATGCTCCCGCGCTCGAAATGCAGGATATAACTGCACTTATAATAATCCAGATCGTCTATACAGAAAGAGGCAAAGATCGTGCCGATGGAACCGTCTTTATGACGGATAGTGAGGGAGGCGTTGTCCGCAGTGGGTCTGCCCGTAAAGATGCGGGATTCGCTGACGCTGACGCCGTCCACCCCGCAAAAGATCTGCGAGAGGTCGTTGATAAGATAGATACCCAGACGAAACACGGGTGCAACGGGACACAGGGACGGGTCGTCGTACCAAGTCCCGTCCGGCTTTTCGCGATAGGAACACCACGTCGAACCGTAGTAGGCGACAGGCCTGCCGAGATCGTAATCCCGTATCATTTCGCGGATACGGCGCATTTCCCCCGTCGGGACCATGCGCGGCGAATTTGCAAACACCTGTATCCCCTTTTCTTCGGCAAAGGACAGCGTTTTTTCCGCTTCGGATGCGAGAAGCTCGAAAGGCTTCGTGGTCATGACGTGGATGCCGCGCTCGATGCATTTACGGATGAGCGCGCCCCTGCCCTTGGGGCCCGTGATCAGTGCCACAGCTTTGATATCGCGCTCGGAAAAAAGTCTTTCCATGTCCGTATAATACGGAACGCCCAGCTTTTCTCCCCACGACCTCGCTTTTTCCGCGTTCAGGTCGCACACGCTGTCTATTTCGAAATATTCGTTTCCTTTCAGTTCGTTTTCGATCACCCAGCCGCCGAAAGACAGGCCGATGACCGCGATCTTATACTTCGTCATTGCCGCACAACTCCTCATTTTTTCTTTTTTTAACGGATAGCATCGTCCATACGGAAAGCAGGATCCCGAAAAGGGCGCACGCCAGTGCAATGGAAAAGACCCACATATAGCCGATATAAGTGATGATCATGCCGCCGACAACAGTGGCGACAGACAAAAACAGAGACAGGATGCTGTTGCCGAGCATGAGCACGGGCACCTCGTTTTTACCCGAAACGTCGATGATGACGTTGTAAAAAGCCACCCACGAACAGGTCGTGATCCCGCCGCAGACGGAAATGAGGGCAAGCAGGGCAAACCCGTCCAGATGCGCCGCCACGCAGACGACCGATATCAGACCGCACAAAAAGCTCGCCGCACTGTAAAAGAAGACGAGAAACCCGTTTCCGAATTTTTTACCGCAAAATACGGGAATGAGTCCGCCCAGCATGATACCCACGCTCTGAAAGTTCAAAAAGGTGCTGATGTCCGTCGACCCCACCTGCAACTCCGCCTCGAACATGTTCAGAAGATGAGGAACGGTCATCGTAGAGATGGTAAAAAACACCTGCGTGATGAGGATGAGAACAAAACTCCTGTTTGTTTTGAGTACCTTTTTTAATTTGGAGAACTCGCCGCGCAGCGTGGCGCCTTCCACGATGTGCGTCTGCGGCGGAGTGTCTTTCGTAAACGAAAAGGCGAGCGCCGCAAGTGCGAGGACAACGAGCCCGATGAGAAAGATGAGGGCGTAACTCATTTTCAGGGAAAGCCTGTCGCTGTCCAGCAATACTTTGATCACGAGGGAAGAACCGATGCCGCCGATGCCGCCGACCGTCTGCATGATGCCGTTGACGGTGGAACGCGCGCCTGCGCGCACCGTGCGCGAAAAGACCGTGTAGTAAGAGATGACCATACATCCGTCCGAGCACCACATGATCAGCAAAGAGAGGAACAACCCCGCCATGATGACCGCGCCTGTAGCGTTGAACAGCAGCGTTGCGACCACCACGGCGGGCGCGAGATAGCTGGTGAGCATAAATCCCGTCAGATACCGCCTTACGTTGCGGACGCGGCGGATGGTCCCGATGGTGAGCACCTGAAACAGGGTTGTGGAGATGAGACGGAGCATCTGCGGTACGCCCGCCAGGACGTCGCTGCCCGTGATCTCTTTTACGAACCGCGGCAGGATGCCCGACGTATCGAAAAATACAAAACCTATCGCAAACAGGATCCCCTGCATCGCAAACGTGATGCAGTTGTTGCGATGCAGCCTATCAGCGTCCATTGACTTTTATCTCTCCCGCTTCTCCGTACAGAATTTCCGTCTTTTCCCCCACGCGTCCGTCCTCCCCCTTCTTTCGGGTATAGATCCCCCATCCTTTTCCGTGGATGAAGAAGCAGGAGAAATCGTCCGCGTTGATCTTCGGGTCGAAAAAGATCTGTCCGTGCGGAAGATCGCAGCGGTAGCCCGCAAGCGCCAGATAGACCCCGAAGCTCGCCATGCTCCTGTAATAGTGATATCCGCACTCCACTTCGTTGAAGGGATTGCGGCGCACGCCGTCGTGCCTGTCCCGCACCGCCCTGACCAGCGTGAGCCCTTCGTCCGTCAATCCCTCGTAAATGAGGTTGGCGGCGACCTGGTATTCGATGCCCGTCCACACCTCGTCCGAGTACGGGAAAGGGATCTTCGGCCTGCCGCCGTGCGGCCAGGAACACAGCACCAGCCCGTGCTCGTCGTTGAGAGCATAGGTGCGCTGCAGATTCATATGGTCGGCAAATCCCTTGCGGAAATTGTAGCGGAAGATGCTCCGCAGCCCCTTTTTGACGTGTGCGGCGGGCAAAACGTGCCCGAGCCCCGCCACGTGCGCCAGCGTCTGCCCGAACAGCTGGTCGGACAGGCAGCCCTTTCCGTACTGGTAACGGACGCGGTCTACGTCCTCCGTCTTCTGCTCGTAATATTCGCCGTTAAAGAGCATCTTGTCCAGGCGGCGGCTCCCCTTGCGGAATGCCTCGGCATAACGGCGCTCGTTCTCCCTGTCGCCGAGATGGGCGCAGATCTTTTCCGCCGCTTTCAGCGCGCCCAAAAACAGGCTGCCCACCATGCTGTTAGGGCCTTCAAAAGCGATGTCGTATGTATTGAACTGGTCGCTGTCAAGGACAAAATCCCCGTCTTTGTCCCAATAGGAAAAGGCAAAATCGAGCGTGCTTTTGACCTTCGGCCAGAAGGTGCGCAAAAAGTCCTCGTCGCCGCAGATCAGCCAGTCGCGGTAAAAGCGTATCACCGTGCCCAGCTGTCCGTCCGCCGCAGGCCGATGGTCCTGCCCTTCCATCCCATAAAACATCTGATAACTGCGGAAGTTTTGCTTTCCGTCCGGGCGCGTTTCCACAAAATACTCCACCCGCCGCATCGAACGCTCCAGGTCGGGATACAGAAACGCCGTCGTCTGCGCATAGTTAAAGACGTGCGTGCAGTTTCCCTCACAGCAGCCCTCGTCGCGGAAGCAGCCTTCCCACGCCATCAGCGTGCCGTCTTCCAGGCGGAAACAGGTGGGACTGCGCAAAACCGTCATGGTCGCTGAAACCGCTTCCAGCACATATCCCGGCATCGTGGAAGAGAAAAAAGCGTCGTGGAACTTTTTGGTATCGCCGTAAAGCCTTTCAAAGTTTTTCCCGACATATTCCGCCACGTCCCAGGCATCCTTCCAGACGGTCGCGTAGTACTTCCGCTTTTTTATGACCTCGCTGCCGGGGTGCTTTTTGAGCACCTCGTTTTCATACATCTCCTCGCTCCAGCTGTCCACGCGGTAAGGGAAATGCCACGAAATGTAAAACTCGAACAATTCGCTCTCCCCCGCCGCGATCTTTCTTTTCAGGCAGAGCGAACCCATGTTCGAATCGGAATTTTCGGCGTCCTGCGCCGTGTAGAAGGACTCCGCCTCCAGCTCCCCGTCGGCGATAAAATCGTCCATCATGTCCTGCAAGCCGTCCCACCAGCCGCCGTTCAGCCACATTCTCTTATACGTCGCCCCGTGCATGGGCGTCGTCAGCGCCATGGAAGCATAGTCCGTGCTGTCCTTTCCGATGGTCTTCGGCTCGTAGAACAGCCCGCGCACCCTTTCGCCTTCGATGTACGTGTTTTTGGGATCGTCTTTGGTCTGATAGTATTCCCACGTGCGCCTGTCGTATTTTTTGAGCACGGAAAAATTGGCGAGCGAACCCGCAACAGAGACCTCCGCGTCCTCCGTCCCCGTATTGGTCACGCGGTAGCGCATGATCCCCACGGGGATGCTGCTGTCCTTGGAATTGAGCGGGATCATGGGATTGAACGCCTCCAGTTCCACCCGCAGCGGAAGGCGCCTGTCCGTCAGCGTGACCTTGCAGAAGGGATACTCCCCCACAAATTCCGATTTTTCGAAACGGGGGATGCCGCCCACCTCGTAGTCTTTAAACCCGTGCGAATTGGCAAAGGGAGGCTGCATCCTGCTTTCCAGGGCAAGCACGCGCATCTGCGAAGGAGTTTTCCAGCGCAGACAGAAAAAAGTGTTGGGCAGGTAATTCCCCTTGCCCGCCGTGCCGAAGATCTCCCAGTCCTTCATCTCGCCGCGGCTGCCGATGCTGTAATTGCCCGTGCCGATCCCGCCGATCAGAAACGCCGTCTGCGTGTCTTCCCCGCGGAAAGTACGCACCGAACGTCCGCCGTACAATGTTTTTTTGGAATATGTCTTGTCCATACCCGCTCCCCCTCTTTCAGATGTCCAGATCTACCTGCGCAAAGCCGAACACGCTGCGCATGTTTTCGATGACGGGAATGCCCGGCAGAGAGAACAGCAGTTCGCCGTTGCTGCCGACGATCTTCCCGCTGCCGCCGTGGTAATACTTTTTCCCGTCGAACCCCACAAGATTGCAGCACGCAAACGCCATGTTCCTGTCCAGACATTCGAACAGCATCCCGTCCGGATTGCAATGCTGCATTTCCGCAAGATAGCGCTTGCGCAGCTCGGCGTTGTTTTTGTCGCGCAATTCCGCAAGGGAATAGCGGTCTTCCCGCTTTCCGCCCGCCCCCGTCACCAGCATGACAAAGCGCACGCCGCGCCTTTGCAATTTACCGAGGATGTCCTTGATACCCCAGTCGGCGCAGATGACGATGGCACAGGGGATGCCCTTTACCGTAAACAGGGTAAACCGCTCTTCTCCCTCGTACACGTACCCGATCTCCTCCGTTTCGTCGTAATAAAGGCGGACGGCAGGAGTAAGAGGAAACTCAGCAGGCGTAACGCGGTGTTTTCGCGTGACGCAAAAGTTTCCGTCGGGAAAAACGCAATAATGCGCGATATAGTTTTTTTCTCCCTCTTTTTCCGCAAATCCCGCAGCGACGGTGAGCCCGCTTTCCTCCGCGATCTTTTTCAGTCCGCTGAATATCGGGCCCTTGCCCGCCTCTTCTGCCGTTGCAAGGACCTCGGGATAACCTCCGTATCCCGAAGCGCTCATTTCGGGCGTAAGAAGAAATTCACAGCCGCTCTGTGCGGCGCTGCGCGCGATGTCGCCGATCTTTTTCAGGTTTCCTTCCACGTCGCCCGGCAAAGAACAGACGGACGCGACGGCTATTTTTAAAGACGTGTGCATGTTTTCTCCAATTTTTTTAAAGTTTTTCCCCTTTCGAAATTGGCGCAATAATGTTTGCTTTCGCCTATCTCGCAGAGGCGCGCATACACCTCTTTCCCGCCGCAGGCGGCAAACGCCACATATCCCGCCGCCATGGCGGCATCGTCGACGTCTTCCTGCAAAATACGGTACATTTCCTCGTTCAGAAATTTGCTTTCCCTACCTATTTTCGCATAGGCGAAATAGGCGGCCTGCAACACCCTGCCCCGGCATTGCCACGCCTGCAGCGGCTCCTCGTCGTATTCCCTGTCAAAACAAGCGCGGATAGGACCTACCATCTCCGCCATGCCCGTATCGTCGGGCGCATTTTCGAAGCGGCAGGAAGGCTGCGAATAGAGCGGCCTGCCTTTTTCCCGACGGACGATCTCTTCCAGAACAGGGAGCAGGGATGCGTCCGCACGCTCGCCGATGGCGACCGCCGCGGCGTAACGAACCCGCCAATCGGGGTGTTTTGCGCATTTTTGAATATTTTCTGCGCTTTCAAAACAGCTTTCCTGCGCAAGAAACGTTTTCAGCATCCCTTTTCCTCCGAACATTCATACGCGGCAGCATATTCCTTGCGGTCTGTCCTGACCAGGATCCGCTTTCCGTCATACTCTATTTTTTCCACCCGCTCTTCCGGCACTTCGTAGGCGAGGGAAACGCCGCCGCTCATGCCGTACGTGCCCCAGCCCTTTCCGTAAAAATGATCGGTAGGCACCTTTGTCCTGAGCAGGACCATCAGACTCTCCTCCCGCATGAACTCTTCGGGCAGGTACAGGTGCGGGCGGATCAGCTGGGAAGAGCGCGCAAACGGAGACAGATCTATCTGCCTGCCGTTGACATACAGTTCCGGCTCGATCAGTCCCGAAGGCAAAACGAGCACTGCACGCCTTTTTTGCTTTTTTATTTCCTTTCGGAACCACCATACGGGGCAGATGGGCGCCTCCCTCTCCATAAAGGGCGGCAAATTCAGATCGAACAGCTCTTTCGAATCCTGCAAAAGTTTTTCCGCGCCCTGTCTGTCCAGTTTCCCTTCGGGGTCTGCCACAGTGCAAAAACCGCGCACCGCCTCGTAATCGGTAAAGCGTTTGGACAGAAAAGCGACGATCAGCCTTTTCATGCTCTTTGCGCGCTTGCTGAAATCGGCGATCACACACTCGAGATCGGGCTTATGCGGGAAATTTTTGACCCGTTCGAGAGAGATCTCGCTGCCGCCGACGATCTCGTGCAGGGACAGCACGACGCCCTCTCTCGTCACGACGCGCACGCAGCCTTCCCCCGCATACCCGTCCGGGCGCAGGAGAAAACGGCTGGTGAGCGTGTGCTCCTCCCCAAATTCGAGGTCGTCCTCGATGACGAAAAAGCGGTCGCACAGCAGGCTGCTGCGGCGCGAAACGCGCACCGCATCGGGAAAATGTTCGGCATACAGAGGCGTAACGTCCGCACTGAGCACCCCTTGTTCGACAGAACAGTTTTCGCTCTTGATCTGCGGGTATTCGCTCATGGCGCGCATGCCCTCCTTCCCGTCTACGATCACGCAGGAATGGGCTCCGAGACAGCCGTCCCCGTAATTGTATCTGGACTGCGAATCCATCGACAGAAAGTCAACCACCCTCCAGGTATCCGCAAACTCGAACCGCGAACAGGGATAATCCATTTTCGAGCCGTCCGCGGACACGGGCAGACGATAACCGTTGAACAGCACGGCGTTGGGGTTCACGTGCGCGCGCGTAGGACAGACGGGCTCCGACTCGTCCCACATCTGCATCAGATAGCAGTTCCCGTCCCCGCTTTCCAGCGCGCCGCCGATGCCCGCTTTATACCAGTTGCGCGTCTTTTCCTCTTCCTGCGGAAGGCGCCTCGGCCAAAAGATGAGCGTCCATACCATATCGTCGTACGCCCAGCCCGTGCCGATGTCGTACGCCCAGTTGGCGTCCTTTTCCAAGAGTTCGTAATAGCGCGCCTTGCCCGTCACTTTCGCAGCATATGCGACGGGCGCTTTTACGCCGTTGTTATAGCCGTAATTGTCCCAGGGCAGCAAAAGCCCGCCCGGCATCCATTCGCGCGCACAGACGTCCAAAACGTCGATGGGACGGACGCCGTTGGGAGAAAAACGTTTCAACGCGATCTCTTTTTCCCCCGTGATCTCCTCCAGCGCCTCGCAGCAGATCCACATGGCGGGACCGTTGACGCAATCCATGTAATCGCTCCCCTCCCCCGTATATCCGCCGGAAGGGAAACCGCCGATGATCTCCGGCAGGCGCTTTAACCCGTCGCGCAGCATCAGCTTGCCGATATGCGTATCCGAAAACAAATACCCGACCAAAACGTTGGAAAGCGTGAGGCTGAGCGTCTGATTGTCCACACACTCCGGTTCCGGCTTGGTACGCATGCCGTAGTAAAAATTGGTGAACTGGTAGTTCAGAAACACCGCGTCCAGCTCCGCGCGTTCCGACTCTGTATAGGCGCCCAGCGCGACGAGCCACTGATAATACATCGCCCACTTGGCGTGCGGGAAGGCGAAACACCAGAAATGGAACTGCAGTCCCACGCAGTAGTTCTGATGCTCCAGCTTCTCCGCATAGGTTGCGATGACGCGCTTTGCGTTTTCGATATCCTGTTTTTCTTGCGTCATCACCGCGACAAGGGGAGCATACCACGGATAGTTGAGCGCACCGCTGCGCACGCACGAACGCATCATGTTCCAGAGCATTTGCTGCCGCGGGCTGAATTTACCCTGCCGCATCGCCTCGCGCAGCGCCCCGATCTCTTTCAGCAAAAAGAATCTGTCGTCAAACATCCGCTCTCCCTCTCATACCATTCGCCGATTTTGGCCGCCAACCGCTCGAACGGCTCGATCAGCCCTTGCTGGTGCATGGCGAGCTGACCCTGCTGGTCGCTCGTTTTGACCCATTTTGCAAGCACTTTCATGTACGTATATTCTTTGGCAAGCCCCTTTTCCGCGCTCTCTTTCAGGCGTTTGAGAAGGTACGGCGGGGGCAAAGACTTTCTCTTCTTGTCCAGCGGCCAGCACCCGTACCCGACCAAAGGCAGCTTGGCGTCCTGCAAATGCAGCACCGCCCTGAGATGCTCTTCCGAAATGCGGCACATATCCGAAAGATAGTGCGCGCTCGTTCTGCCCGCGCCCTCGCACACCGCCTGCAGGTCGCGGAAAGCACGCGCCGCAGCCGCGTAATTGTCCGCAGAGGCGAGCAGATATTTCCAGTAGTATCCGGGAGGATCGGTACAGATGTTGATCACCCAGTCGGTCGTAAACCCGACGTTGAAATTGTTCTGTTTGGAATACACGGTCGCTTTTTCCAGCAATTCGTACGCAAGCTGCGCCTTTTCCGCCGCCTGCGCACCGTACAGCGCAGAAAAATAATCCGCATTGCTGCTGCCCGCCAGATCCCAGGCGGCTTCCGCGGCCGCTTCCGCATTGTGTTCGTTCCCGCGGACACGCCAGTGGTTGAAATAGATGGTCCTTGCCCCCATCCCGTGCGCGACGGCAACGTTTTTGCGGATGGCGTCCATCCAGCCCTGCTGCAGCATCATGCACCCGTCAAATTCCAGCCACGAGATGACGCCCACGTCCAGCTTTTTATCGAACAGCGGCTTCCACAGTCCCATGTTGTCCGCGATGTCCGCCGCGCCGTAATCGGCAAGCAGATGGAAGGAAAACCCTTCGGGGAGCATCGCCGCGACGATGGGCGTTACCCGCCTGATGGTGGCAGGGTTGGGCGTATAGACCGTGATGACGGGTTTGACCCCTTCCCGCGACATCCGCTCCGCCAGCGGCGCCGAACACAGGATGCCGTATGCGTACTCGACAAAGCGCAGCACGCCGCAGACGGTGGCAAAGTGATTTTCTCCCGGCATGACCGTCCAGTACTGCGTCGATTGCGGGTTGAGCGCCCTTTCGCTGCTTTCCTCGGGAACGATTTCGCGCAGAGAATTGAGATCGAGCAGAGATCTGTCCAGCCCGAACTTCTCAAAGATGCGCTCCAGTTCCGCTATGTACTCCTCTTCGCTGTCGCGTTTGTAGCTGACCCCCTCTTTGGAGATCAGATGCAGCTGGTCGATCATCGGATAGGCGTCGAGGATGGCTTGGCAGCGCTCCGCAGCAATGTCGTACATGACGGGGTTGCGGATGTCCGCATCCACCAGCTTTTTGCCGCACCAGCTTTCCTGCCAGTCGTTGGTGAGGGAGTATTTTTTGTTGATGGCGACAGTATCCTCGCTCCACTCCTGCAAATGGCTGCCCAGCGTCTCTCCCAGCGTTTCCGGCTCGAAAGACACCGCCACCTGCAGGCCCAGTTGCTTGGCGAGCTCCATCATGCGGCGATATCGCGCATATACGGCGAGCATCAGCTGCTCGTTGTCCTCTATTCCCTCCAGTTCGCGCGGATACCAGTATTTCTTTACCTTGATCTTATCCCTGCCGATCATGGTATCGGACAGCGGCTTTTTTTCCAGGTTGCCGATCGCAAGATCGAGGTGCTTTACGCCCCTGTACGAAAAAGGATAAAACTCCTGGCAGTTGTACATATGGAAGAGAAGGAAATTCATCTTCTGGCGGGGCATGCCGCGGATAAAATCGGCAAACTCCTTTTCCGTAAAACAGCTTTGGTCCTGCACGAAGTTCAAATGCATGCGGATACCGCGCTCCTTCATGTCGGGCGTATGCGAATAGGCAAGCTCGGGAAAGGCACAGATCTTGTTTTTCGGGTGTACGATACCCGAAAACGTGAACAAATAGCCGCACTTGCGGAGCAGATCGTACAAGCCGAACACGGCGGAAGGAGCGTCCTTTCCTTCGACGACGGCGGACGTACCGCCCGCCGCGACGCAGATATCTTCCCCGAGGTCGGGCACGACCCTGATGCGGATGCAAAGCTCCCCCTCAAAATCGTTGCGCCCGAATTTCAGCACGTCTTTTGCCGCCGCACGGATCGCTCCGTCTTCACTTTCGCAGATCAGTTTCAGCATATCTCTTTTCCCCTTTTAAATTTTGATGGCGCCCGCGGTGAGGCCCTTCATAAACGCCTTCATGCCGAACAGGAAAACAACGACCAACGGCAGCGCGGACAGCAGATATCCGGACATGAGAACGCCGTAATCCCTGCCCACCTGGCTCTTGCTCAGCCAGTACAGGCCGACCGTGATGGTGCGTTTGGAATCTTCCGTCAACGTGACCAACGGCCACACAAAATCGTTCCAGCTGAAAAGGACGAGGTTGATCGCCATCAGCGAGATCATGGGCAGAAGCAAGGGTGCGACCAACGTCGCAAAGATGCGCAGTTCGCTTGCCCCGTCCAAACGCATGGATTCGAACAGTTCCTTAGGCTGCTGTTCGACAAAGGTCTTCATGACAAAGACCCAGTACGGCTGCGACTGTCCCACGCAGAACAGGACAATGACCCAGACGGTGTTAAGGATGCCCAGTTTTGCGGCAAGCATAAAGGAAGGCACCAGGTTCATGACCGTAGGCAAAAACATCTTTGCAAACAGGCACATAAACAGCAGCTTTCTGCAAGGAAAGCGCAGTTTCCCGAACGCATATCCCGCCAGCACGGAGACGAGCGTCGTGATCACCGTATTCATGGCGGCATAGTAAAAGGTCGTCAGAAAATACGGAGAGATGATCTCCCACGCCTTGGGGAAGTTGGTAAAGACCAGCGGAAAGGTAGGAACAAAGAAATGATTGAGCACGTCCGCCGACGTCTTAAAAGAAGAGATAAGCAGGATATAGAGCGGCAGGAGCATCAAAATCAGGACCAGCCACATATAGATGTTTTTGCCGATGTCGTGAGGGATCCATCTGCGTTTCTTTCCCGCCATCTTTGCTATGGGCAGCGCGTTATTCATTGTATTCATGATCGGTACCTCCTCGGATCAGTCGGACGACTTGACGAATTTGAGCGTGAGCAGGGACAGGAACAGCGAAACCACAAACAGGATGAGCCCCAGCGCATAGGAATAGCCGTAATCCGAAGGCACCGTGGTCAGCGGGAAGGCCTTGTAATACATCAGAAGTCCGGGCGTCATGATGGAATCGTGCACGGCCGCATTGTAGTACAGGAGCTGGGTGGAATAGGAAGTGATGGAAGCGCCCAACACCCCGATCAGCACCAGTTTGAACTGCCCCACGATCAGCGGCAGCTCCAGCGAGAAAAATTTACGGATGGGGCCCACGCCGTCCATCTTGGCGGCATCCCACACCGATTCGCTGATGCCGTTCAGCCCGCCGATATAGATGAGAACGTTGTTGGAGGTGACCCAAGGGATCCCCGTAAACAGGATGGTCCATTTGATGAGTTTGGGATCTCCCAAAAAGTTATACCGATGCCCGAACAGTCTTTCCGCCAGGTCGGTGAGCACGCCGAAGTTGTAGCCGAACACAAAGATCCACAGCAGCGTAAAGACCAGAGAGGGCACCACCATGGGCAAACAGAGAAGGACACGATAAACGTACTGCACCTTTGCGCTCTTCATGCGGAACATGACGACGGTACAAATAATGGTAGGAAACATAAGCAGCAGGTTAAATACGAAGAAAAACAACATGTTCCCTATCGATTTGTATAAAATCGGATCGCTGAAAACGTTTTTAAAGTTTTGCAGCCCGACAAAATACGAATTTCCCCTGCTGTCCACATAACAGAACGCCTTGATGATACCGTCGAACATGGGGATCCAGTCGAAGATGATGTTCGTGACGATGGCGGGCAGCGCAAACAAAAACGCAACGAGCGCACTCAGCCCGAACACCCTTTTCCAGCGTATCTTCTGTCCCGGCAAAACCTCTTCGGTATCCAGAACATAATTTCTGATCTTTAACCCGATTTTTTTAAGGGCGGCAGGCAAATTTCTGCCGCTGTTGTGCAGTTTTACCCCCTCAGCTTTCTTTTTCATTTTTCAGCCCTTCTCCTAATCAATATTTCTACCGCCGCGGCGGTTGCAATTTAAGATAAAAGCGCAACATGCGTTGCGCTTTTATCCTTTTCTGAGACAATTTTTGTCTGAAAGCGCCGGATATTATGCTAAAGGTGTCAAAGGTCCGGTCTTTTCATAATAATAGTTTTTGTACAGTTCGTAACGATACGTTGCAATTTTCAGCTCAAGTGCTTTGATCTCTTTCATCGCCTCGTCCGTCGTCGCGTCATACTCTGCCTGCTTGGTATCCATCGCGTCTTTGTAGGCGCTCAGCTGCAGGATATCGCCGTACCAGAGCGGATCGGTGATCGCCGTGATCAGCTCGGTGGCGTTTTTATAGCCGTACTTGTTGTCGCCGCAGAGATAGTTGTACACGGTCACTGTCCAGTTGTCGTCCGGACCCTGTCCCCATTCCAGAGAGTATCCGCCGATCATCTGCGTAACATACCCGTCTTCCGGTTCGGGAGAAGAGAATTTAGAGACGCTTTCGGGGATCCTGACCCCGTCGATCGGGGAAATGGAGTTCGCTTTGATGACATATTCTTCCTGCACGGATTTGCTGGTCGCAAACTGCATGAAGTCGATCGCCAGATCGAGTTTCTCTTCGTTTTCAGCCACCTTCTTGTTGATGGTGAAGCCGAAATCGAACTGCCCGCCCGTGACGGAGCTGTACTTCCCTGCGATCCAAGGCTCGGCGCTGTCTGCCTGTGCCTGCGTGATCCAACCTTTTTCGACCGCGTAATCCAGCGTATCCGCATCCATATACGGGACGGGGAACAGGCCGACCGCGTCTTCGCCTGCATTGAATTTGTCTCCGCCCTGCGCTTCTATATCGCTGAGCAGTGTGTCATACGTATTTGCCGTGGCGGTATAAACGGGAACGTCGCCGCGCGTGAACAGAAGAGCAGCATCCGTATCGTTTGTGCTGATCCAGCCTTCACGATACTGCGCGAGGTATTGACGTGCAAACTCCATCATCGCATCGTTGTACGGCGTGGAATCCGTCGCCATCGGCGCTCCGGAAACGGGAACCTGCAGTCCCTTGGCGTCCAGTTCTTCCTCAAAGCCGTTCTGCGAATATGTAAGGACGATGTACGCTTTGTCCCAGAACAACGCGTCGGAAACGTCTGCTTCGGAGTATTTTGCGTCAAAGAAACTGTCATAATAATGGTTGCCGAACTCGAACGTGATGTGGGAAAGTTTTGTACCCACGTCCGTGTTGCCCGCGATACGCCCGTTGGGGAAATCTTCACTCAGCGTCTCCATCCATACGAAAAATTCTTCGTATGTTTCGGGCGTGTCTTCGGGATCCAGCCCCGCCGCGGCGACCTGTTTTTTATTGAAGACAAACATCATTTCTTCCGCAAAATTCGGATTGCTGTCGAAAGGAACAAACATGTAGCCGAGTTTTGCCTCTGCTTCGGATCCGCTGTTTTCCAGTTTGAAGCTGGACATTCCGCCGATAAAGTCGTCGATCCAGCGATCGGAATCGGAATAGGCGCTCTTTTCAAGGAAATACGGCGTCAGGTCGAGCAAGTCCGAAAGGTAAGTGCTGCGCTGAGCCGATTTCATCAAAATGATGTCGGGAGCCGTTCCGCCCGAAAAGCCCGTATCCAGGATCTGCGTATACTGCGCATCCGGTTCACTTCTGAGCACGACGTCCACATCTTTGTGCAGTTTTTCGTATTCTTCTTCCAGATATTTGTAACCCTGATAGTACTGGGTACTGTCATAAGGGCCGTGCCACGTCATGACGACCAGCTCTTTCTTCGATCCGCTGCCCGAGCAGGCGCCGACGGCAAACATCGACAGTGCAAAGGCGGACGCGAGGACCGTTGTGAGAATTCTTCTCAGCTTTTTCATCAAATTTTCCTCCTTTTGTCAAACAATTTTCTTGTTTGCATCTCTATCATTACACAAAATAACACAATTGGCAAGATGCAAATCTTTGAAAAAGTGGATTATCTTACACAGTTTTGCTAATGCCTATTTACAATTTATACCCTTTAATGATATAATTTTCTGGAAAAAGACCCACGCGAGGTGCCATTGTGCTGAAAGTATTGCTTGCCGACGATAACAAAATAACGGCGCACGGATTGAAAGAGATGATCGAGGCCAGGGCTGGCAATGCCGTGCAGATCGTGGACGTGGCATACAACGGGAAGCAGGCGCTCGAATCCGCCCTGCGCTTTCAGCCGAACGCCGTGATCACGGACATAAAAATGCCTATCATGGACGGGCTGACGCTGATCGCGGAGCTGAAAAAGATCATGCCGGGCGTGGAACTGATCATCATCTCTTCCTACGGGGAATTCGAGTACGCGAAAAAAGCAATGGAATTCGGCGTGACCAACTTTATCCTCAAGCCCCTCGATTCGGAAAAGATCGAAAGTATCCTGAAACATCTGCAAAAGCTGGACAAAAAACTCAACAAGATCTCTGCGGCGATCGACCTGCTTTCCGACAGCGAGACGGCAAAAAGTTTTACCCATGCCCTCAAGGACGGGATCTTTGAAAACTGCCGCGCCGTTCTCGACGAGCTGACCGAAAAGGCGGACAACGACTTTCTCTCTTACCGCCAGCTGGTGACGGATCTGTGCGCGATCCTCTTCAATTTCACTCACAAATTCAACATCCCCGACAAAGAGACGGGCAGCACGCTGGAACAGACGGCGATCGAGATCAACAAGGCGGGCTCCATCGGCAGGATCCGCGAGATCATAGACACTCTCTGCGAAAACGTCTGCGAACACATCACCTCCAACAAAAATTTCGGTGCGGAACAACTTTCCGAAAACATCCGCAAATATATCGCCGCCAACTATACCTCTCCCGATATCTCCCTCGACCGCATCGCTTCTTCCTTCAACATCAGCCAAAGTTATCTGTGCGCCATTTTCAAAAAATACAATTTTATGAGCGTAACCACGCTGATCACAGAGCTCCGTATCCAAAAAGCCTGCGAACTTTTAAAACAGACCTCCCTTACCGTCAACGACGTGGCGAAAAAATGCGGCTATTACGATGCCCATTACTTTATGCGCGTGTTTAAAAAATACTTCGGCTTTTCCCCTTCCGAATACAGAAAAAAACTCATCCAAGGTGATGTACAATGAAACTGAGCAGCAAGGTTTTTCGGCTGGTGTTTATCACGTTTGTCTCCCTGACACTCATCTCCAACGTCATTTCCCTCTACTTTGTGCAATCCCTGTATTCCAAGGAGATCCTGAACAATCTGGACAACGTCATGACCCAGCAAAAGCAGAACGTCGATTACCGACTGATCCGTCTGTACGAACTGCTCATCTACCCTTCTTACTCGGACAACATCATAGAAACGATTTTAAACACAGACCCCGCACAGCTGGACGCCGCGGAAAAAAACGAGCTGAAAAACCAGATGGAAGACTATTTTTTGCTCAACATCTACATCCCCGCGCGTACATATTTTTATACAGCCACTTTTAATATCGTAATCGACGAATCGTACCCCGTTTCCGAACTGTTTCTTTCCGAATCACAAAACGTCGTGAGTTCCAAGATCTTCAAAGACACGATCAATTACAGTTCGGACATCCGCAGTTACCGCTCCCCCCGTGACGATTCTTTCCTCACCTTTTCACGCGGGATCGTGTACAGACAGGAACCGGGCACAAGCTCTCCCGTTTACATAGGTTCCGTCTACATCACCATCCACTATTCCGACCTGACCGATTCCTTGCAGAACTTTACCAACAACGAGGAACAGAGTTTTTACCTCATCTCCCCCGATATGGACATTTTCGGAGTCAGGGAAGACTTTTCCGACGACACCATCCGCGCCGCGCTGGAAAAGATGGACGACTACGAATACGATTACTACCGTCTGAAATCTTTCAGCCTCAAGCAAGGCTCTTCCGAATACCTCGTACAAGTCATCGAGCTGAACACGAACTGGATGATCATGCACGTCCTCAACTACGACCAGATCAACCGAGACACCTTCCCTATCGTGCTCGTCGTCGCCATCACGACGCTGGTCATGGCTTTTTTCATCTTTCTGCTTTCCCATCGGCTGATCCCCAAGATCATCTGTTCCCCCATCACCAACCTTTCCGACTCGATGCAGTCCATCATCGCTTCCAAAAACTACGATCAGGAGATCAGCACAAAAGATCCCTGCCTGGAGATCTCTACCCTGTACTCCTCTTTCAACCGCCTTTTAAAGCATATCACTTCGCAGATCGAAGAACTCAACGAGAGCAACCAGAAAAAGCAGGAAGCGGAATTGAAAGTACTGCAAAAGCTGATCAACCCGCATTTTCTGTACAATACCCTCGATTCCATCGGCTTTTCTGTCATGAATTCCTATCCGGAAATCGCAAAATCCATCTCCACCCTGTCCGATCTGCTTCGGTATGCCACGTACGAACCGTATAAAATGGTCACTCTCGCCAGCGAGATCGACAACATCCGCAAATACATCGAGATCCAGAATTTCTGCTATTCGATGGACATCCGCCTGTACGTCAAGACAAAACATGCCGACAGCTTTTACCTGCCCAAACTGACCCTGCAGCCCCTGGTAGAAAACGCCATACAGCACGGCATACGCGAATGCGCAAATGAGCATTTGAGACCGTTTATCCGTTTTTCCACCGTCTTGCAGGACGACGGTCTGATCCTCCTTTTGGAAAACAACGGCAAAGATCCCGACATCTCTGCCATCGAGGAGATCCTCGGCAGCGAAAATCCGACGAGCAAGCTCGGCGTATACAACGTCAACGCCCGCCTCGTCATGCAGTTCGGCGAAAAGGCGAAGCTCCAATATTCCAAACGCAAAGGCGGCGGCACCGTAATACGCATCTGTATTCCCTGCTGACCTCTTTCCGCTCAAAAAAGTCCCTTTCCGCGCGTTCGGGAAAGGGACTTTTTCTGTCCCGCAAGTTCGGGCGGCGCAAATCCTGCGCCGCCCGAACTTTTTATTTTGTTCCCCTTCCGCATTGTCCGTCGGCGGCGATCCTTGTAGGGCTGCTTGCAAAGCTTTTTAACAGGGTCCTGCACCCCCTCACCGCAAAGTTTTTTGCCTCTGAAAAATGAGAATACAGTTTTCCTTTTGATTTTAAAAGCCCTGCAGAGGACGCCGGTCCCGCAGGGCTTTTTTTATGGAAGATCTTAAACTAACGCTCTTCTTTCATAAACTCCAAAACGCTTGAGCGGACGGGAACGGAAGGCTGTGCGCCCTGACGGGTACACGCGAGCGAAGCCGCCGCGCTGCCGAACTTTGCCGCCCGCACGAGTTCCGCTCCTTCCGCACAGAGCACCGCCAGCCCGCCGCAAAAAGTATCGCCCGCCGCCGTGGTATCGACCACGTCCACTTTTCTGCAGGGCACCGTTCTCGTCTTTCCTGCGGACGTACAGGAAAACCCTTTTTCCCCGAGCGTCACGATCAGGTCGCCGCCAAAGCGCGAGGAAAGCGCGCCGTCCTCGTCGAGAATAGCGTACTCCGTCTCATTGGGGACCACGAGATCACAATACGGAAAATATTTTTCGATGCCGCGGTCGGCGGGAGCGGGATTGAGAATGACATACATCCCCTTTTCTTTCGCCCGCTTCAAACCGTAGCCCACAACGTCGACGGGATTTTCCAGCTGCGTCAGAAAAATATCGCCCGCCTCTGCCTCCGCCAGAAAGGCGTCTATATCCTGCGCGCACAGGCAGGCATTGGCGCCGCTGTCCAACAGGATGCGGTTGTCCCCGTCCACGACGACGATGACCGCCGTGCCCGAAGGCACCCCCTCTGCCGTGCGGATGTGCGTAACGTCGATCCCCTCCCGACGCAGAGAGGAAAGCGCCTGTTCTCCGAACAGATCGGCGCCGACGCACCCGCACATACGGACGGTTCCGCCCAGCCGCGCCGCCGCAACCGCCTGATTGGCGCCCTTGCCGCCGTGCGCCGTAAAAAAGCCGCTGCCTTTGAGCGTTTCGCCCTTTTGCGGCATATACGGAGCGCGGATGACCAGATCTGTATTGATGCTCCCCGCAATATAAATTGTTTTGCTCATGTTTCTCCTTGAAAGGCGCTTCTGCGCCGCGAATGTCCCGCAATAAAAAATCGGCACGATCTTCCGCCCGTACGGACGCGGAGAGGGTACCGATTTTTTCTTTGCTCAGTGACGAAAGTACGGGCTTATTTTTCCGAGCCCGAGCCCGTCAGTATTTGATGTCCCCGCGCAGCCAGTTGTTGGTCGAAATGATATACGGGAAGTTGGGATCCCTCTTGAATTCAAAGACGGGCACGTTGACGTCCGGATACCCAAATGCCGTAACGATGCGCGCGCCGTTGCCGAACATTTCCGCAAAATATGCGTCGCATTTTTCTACGGTGTCCAGTCCTGCGGCATACCCTTCGGCACATGCAAATTCGTTGAAATTGGGATCGGCCGCATACAGCTGCTGCTTCATCTTCGTCATGTCGTACTTACAGGTCACGGGCGACATCGTGTAGCCGGGCGTGCTGTAATCGTTGACCGCCGTCCAGATGGGAGAATAGAAGGTACAATCGTTGTCCAGCGTCGTCGAAGCGGAAACGGTATGCGTGAAGATCTTGTTGCGCGGCACGCCCGTCTCGTATACCGTCTTGGCAAGCAGTTCGCTGTAATCGTGAATGACCTGATACAGGATATTCTTCATATGCTGTTTGGAAGAAATACCCTTTTCCGCCGCTTCCGCATCCAGTTTTGCCTGGTCGTAGCCGAGGGCATGCAACGCGCCGTATCCGTACTGCGCCGCTTCCCATTCGTACATCTGCACGCCGGTAGCATAGTCGCGCGGCAGGTTGTCCAGGCTGAGATTGAGCAAATGGTTATCCGAAGAATAATCGGGGATATGCGTCTCCCAGCCCACGGCACAGCCCGCAAACAGATACGCTTTGTTTTCCTTTTTCAGTTTGTTATAGCGCTCGGTAAGAGGTTTGAGGAACCCTTCTTTGAGATTGTGGACGATGAGCTCCTGCAACTTGGGAGAAGCAAAGTTGGGCACTGCCTTGGCAACGCGCCAGCTGCCCCAGTTGTACCAGAAGCGGGGCAGTTCGCCGTACTTGTTCTGACCGCCGTACTCCTCCCCTTCTTCCGGGAAAGCGATCCATTCGCACATGGAAGGATCTTCCCAATACTTTACTTCGGCGTCGCCGCCAAACAGCGTCGTATAATTGTTGACGTCATCCAGCTGGAAATAGACGGGAATGTTGAATCTTTCCGCCATGTCGAACGCGGTATTCACTTCCGCCTGCATCTGCTCGATGGACTGCGTGAGCAACATGGGTCCGATAAAGCCCGCCGCATACATACGGTCGGAATTCGGATCGTTTTCGCCGAGCAGGACACGCATTTCAGCGGCATAGCTGGGCACTTCTTCGTAATGGGTATTTGTAAAGACCATCACGATGTATTTGTCGTCCCGCGTATCTTCGTACACGGGATCCGAACACCCTCCGAAAAAGGGCATCGCAAAAAGCATTGCCATAATAAAACCCATCCACCTTTTTATTTTCATCATTGACTCCGTTCTTGTTTATTTTCTGCCTGTTCGTCGATCCATGAGACCACGTACGAGGCAAATCCATGGTTACAGCTTGCAAAATCGGTATCGTTTTCCCACAGCGTTTCCGTCTTTTCCGCCATATACAGAAAATAATCGGATATTTCTTCCAACAGCTGTCCTTTCCGTCCGTTGCGCTCCAACAAGATCAGGCGCAGATAGTTCCCGATAAATGCGTTGGCAAAGCAGACTGCGGGGTACCGATTTGTTTTTTTGCGGTCGGGACCGAAATCGGTCACCAGCTTCTCCCACAGCGACGGATAAGAATCGGGCGTTGCCGTTTCCGTAAAGAATGCATAATACTGGCAGACCTCGCTCGTATCGCGGCACTGTACCAGTTTCCCGTCCTGCCGCACGGCATGATCTGCAAAAAATTCTCCGTTGTACGAAAGTTTACGGATGGTCTCGCGCAGGCTTTCCGCCTTTTCGCAAAGGGCGGGATCGCCGTACAGTTCGCCCGCTTTTTGCAGGCACAGCGCATACAGCATATTGGTGGGATAATTGACGTCGTTTGTAAATTCCGCCGCCTTGCTCCATTCGATAAACACCCAGCCGGGAAGCTTTTCCAACAGTCCGTATTCGTTTTCGAACGGCGCAAAGTACGTAAACAGCGCATAGATCCTGCTCTTTGCGCGCGCAACAAGGTCGCAATCCCCCGTTTCGGAAAAGTAACGATCCAGTTCGAGGACAAACCACATCGCCCAGTTGGGAATAAAGTTCCCGTCCGAATGTTCGGATGGATAGCACATGGGCAGCATCCCCTTGGGAAGATGATCTGTCTTTTTCGGGAGAAGGAAATTTTCTAAAAAGTCGTGTTCCGTGTCGTTCCTGCCCGTGATCACGCGCTCTGCCCTGCCCGTAAAATACCCGTCGCACAGCCAGCCCGCCCGCTCGCGCGAAGGGCAATCCATCAAAATATCCACGCAGTTGTATTTAAAAGTATTCAGCGCGGCGGCATACAGACGGGAGATCTTGGGATCTTCACTGACAAAGTGCTTTTCCGCAGCGGCAGGATTTGCCACTTCGCGGATGGAAAAATTGCGGATGCGCGCCTTCCCTTCCGAACAGAAGATCTTGGCGTAACGGAACACGTAGGGTTCCAGACTGATCGCCCTGTACTCCCCTTCCTTGCAGACGAACTTGACGCAGTTGATGCAATTCAGACGGAAAGGATCGACGTCCGAATCGGTGAGGATCTCGTCGAAGATGACGTACAGCGTACAATCGGTATAAGCGGTGAGTTCGAGGGAAAGGAAACCGCACCCGTTCACCTTGAAATCGAACAGCTGAAAGCTTCCGTCCTCTAAATCGCCGCGGTTGACCTCGTAATCGAACGAGATGAGTTTTTGTCCGCGCAATTCTGCGTACAGGTCACATTCCAGGCGGCTGCGCGCAAACGCTTTGAATTCTCTGCGCGGCTCCAAAAAGGCGGGGCCGCTGAGCACGGGCGTATCGTCGAATTCCTGCCCGGAAAGGGCTGTGCCGCTTCCGACGATACAGCCCTCCTTCCGTTCAAAATGAGGGATACGGCTGGCGCGGGGCAGGATCTTCCTTTCCGGCAGAACGACTGCCTCGCGCACGTTGCGGATCCGTTCGCCCGACAACATTTCCGTATAGTTTTTATCCAGTTTCCACACTTCCGTAAAAGCGCGCTGGAAAGAATAACGCAGCGTCTTTTGCGTATGCGCTGGAACGTCGAACGCCAGGGTGTACTTATCCGTACAGGTGAGCGGCTTCCCGCCGCAGAGTACTTCTGCCTGCAAAAAGCCGTCGTTATCGGCATACTGAAAGGTGTTCACCCCGTAAGAAGCAACCAGGAATACGAGAATGTTTTCGCCTTCCTGCAGCTTGCTACCGAAATCGATGCTGTCCATCCGAAAAAATCCCTTTGCGCAGCGCGCAGGCCCCGCCAGGAGAAATGCGCCGTTGAGGTAGCATTGATAACAATCGGCAGCGGCGACATTCAGCGTGTATTCGCTCGCTTCCGCCTTATTGAATTTCAGTAAAAACCCGCACAGCTTGTTGTAATCTTTTTTCTTACTTTCGATCCAAATCGGTTTTGCTTCTTCAAACATGAGTCTTTCCCTTTTTTAACGATCCTTTTTTCTCTTGCCTGCCAGCACGACGGCAGCAGCCCCGAGCACCAAAGCGGAGAAGCCGATGCCCGCCGCGCCCGCCGAAGAGGCGCATCCACCTTCTTTGGCTGCCTCCGCCACGGTAACGGTAAACGAAACGGGCGTTGCGGCATTGCCGGAAGAATCGGACACATTGTAGGTCACTTTATATTCGCCTGCCGCCTGCGGCGTGAACGAACGGTTGACGACAGAAACGGCTTTTCCGTCCGGCCCGACAACGGTGATCTGCTCGGTGAGGGAGCTGTCCATGTCGTCCGTAATGGTTGCGGGAGGCAGGATGACCTTTTCGCCGACCGTACCCGTCTTGGGCATGTTCGAAACGGTGAGCGTGGGAGGCGTAACGTCCTCGACCACTTCCGTCTTTTCATGGCTGAGCGCCGTGATCGTAAAGCAGCGGGTCTGTGCGTTCGGGAGTTTGAGGTCCGCATCGTCGTTGTCGTACGCAGAGAATGCGAGATAGGTGCAGTTGTTGCCATCCACTATATCGCTGTAATAGATGTTCTTCAGATTTTCGTGACGCATTTCCTTGCCGTTTACGAACAGGCGGATGCCTCCCTCTCCGTTGGGCTGCAGCTCGATGGTCGCGGGGCCGCTTGCATCAGAGGAGCTTGCAAAGCCATCTTCGATGGCGATGTCCGTCGCGCCGAGCGGGCTGAAATAATGCACGCTGACGCGCAGTTTTCCGTCACGGTTGTTCAGGCGCACATACACGCCGTTTGCGGCAAATCCGCCGGGAGCGCTGATGGCAGGTTTCTGCGTAAAGCCGATGCAGATCCACGCATCGGTAGACGTCGCTTCATCGGCATCGTTGCCGTCCCAGAGCCCGTCGATGTTGATGCTGACGCGCAGCGCGCCTTCCTCCATGGAGAGGGGCAGGCTGTAATAGCTGTGCGCAAAGACCTGCACACCCGTATCGACCACGGATACGCCGCCGAAAGGTGCGTTCCAGTTTGCCATATTTTTCAGCGAATCCATCGAAAGCGCGTCGTCAGGATCGATGACGGTGATCTCGTAGGTGTTTTCGGCACGCTGACCGTTGCTGTCTTCGGCAGAATACACGACGGTATACGTGCCGGCAGCTGCGGGCGTGAAGGACATGTCTGTCAGCGTAACGGGCTCGGAATCGGGGCCGGTGACAGCCACCGTCGCTTCGATCTCTTCTCCGTCTGCCTGCACGACAGTTGCCTCGGGAAGGGTGATCGCGTTGCCGACCATGCCGCTCTGCGGTACGTTGGAAACTTCGATATAGATCTGTTCTTTTGCCTTGATGTCGGTGGTGATGTCTACGATCTCCACGCTGTTGGTGGAGTTGTCGCCCTGGACAAAACTGCCGAAGGAGAAATATCCATAGCCGTTTTCGTCCGTAAAGTCGGCAAACGTGAGGTTGTCAAAGACAGGATGCTCGATCGTTTCGCGATTGATCTTGACAGTCATCACGCCGTCCGTCTCTTCCAGTTCCAGCACAAATTTGCCAAGAGAAACGTTCGTCGATTTCAGCTCAGCGTCTGCGCCGCCGAAGGCGTTCAGCTCGGGCTGGATGGCAATTTTGCCTGCCTGGTTGCGCATCATGATGTTCAGGCCCGCCTGATTGTTCATGGGCAGAGCGCTCGTTTTGCCAAAGGCGATGGCCGTCCAGGCATCCACGTTGCCGATGATCATATTGACGTTCATCGTCAGTTTCAGGTACTTGGAAGACATATCGATGGGGCGCAGATAGGAAGCGTTCTGCGTGAGCTGGATCTTTCCGTCCGCCGCGCCGATCCCTTCGCCGCTCCAGTTGCGCACATCTTCGATGCCGCCGTATGTTTCGATCCTGGAAAAGCTGAGTTCTTTGAGTGCGCCGTCTGCGGCATAGGACGCGATGTTCAGATACGTTCTGCCGTAACCGTCGCAGATCTGGTCTTTCGTGACGTTTTTCAGCGTTGCATGGGTTTCGCCGTTGAATTCGCACACGGTTTCACCCTGCGTGAACCTCACAAAGGGCGTCTCACTGAGCAGGGAGACCTCCACGGTAAAAGGTTCCGCCGCGTTCAGTCCGCCTTCTGCGGGCAGTGCGCCCAGGGCGATGTCCTCTCTCGCAAACGCGCCCGTC
>CALVHV010000019.1 GCA_944328845.1 uncultured Clostridia bacterium
ATGCCGCTCGTAACGCAGGTGCCGCTGTTCGGCATTATAGAACTTTGCCTCGGATTGCAGTTTTCTATTTTCCCCGTCATCGGAATGATGAAGGTGAGAAAACCGTTTGCTTTAGTTTTTATGTCTCTCTTTTGCGGTATCTTCTTTGCGTTTATGTTCCTGCCCATGTTCGTGTGCGCCATGGTCTGTGCGGTCATTGTGGAAGCGCTTGTGTTTCTGATTTTCCGCGGTTATAAAAAGGATGCCGCCTGCGTGCTTGCAGGAACGCTGTATATGCCCATGACTTTGCCGTTTTTGTATCTTTGGTACAACGTCATCTATTCCATCAACCCCGCCGAGGACGGCAAGGCCGTGCAGGCGTTCGTCGGTGCAGATCCTTGGGTAGCTATCGGCATTTCCGTTGCCGTGCTCGCGCTCTGTTTTGTCGGTGCAATCGTCGGCATGATTATCTCGCGCGAGCTCAAAAAAGCGGGAGTTCTTAAAAAATGAGTTTCTTTTCGTTCCGACAAAAGATATATCCGCTTATTGCGCTCTTTGCAGGCGCGGTCGTGCTCGTGTTCGGGCTGATAGGCGCAAAGACGGTCATAGCCTCGTATTTTCTGATAGGTGTACTTTGTTGGTATCTTATATTCGGGTATTATAAGCAGATTCTGCGCATTCTGCCTGCTGCCGTATTTTTCGGCGGAATATTTGCAGGCATTGCGTATGCCGCATCGCATGATCCGCAGTCGGCGCTTGCAATGGCAAACCGTTTCGGCGCGCTCTTTCTCGCCGCCGTTCCGGGTATGGCAACCGCACCCGTCAGAATGACAAGGTCGCTCTCGCAGGTACATACGCCGCGGCCGGTCACGCTCGGTATGCTGATTGCCATGTCCTTTGTGCCCATGCTTAAAGTGGAAATTAAAAGAGTGAGAGAGGCAATGAAAACGCGCGGAGCAGGAAGCATTCTTAATCCTAAAATTTTATATCGCGCTTTCCTTGTTCCGCTCGTCATGCGGCTTGTAAATATTTCGGATACGCTTGCGCTGTCCGTCGAAACGCGCGGTTTCGCGATCGGCAAAGCGCCATATTCCATCTATAAAAGAGAAAGCGTCGTGCTCTCGGATATTTTGTTTGCGCTCGGAATCTTAGGCGGAGCGATAGCGGCGGTGATCGTATGAAAGCAATAGAATTAAAAAAGGTAAGTTTTTCCTATGACGGAAAAAGTAAGATATTGGAAAGCGTCGATTACAGCGTAGACTACGGCGAAGTCAGCCTTCTTTCGGGGCATTCGGGAGAGGGAAAGAGTACGCTTATGTACATCATAAGCGGCATCATTCCCAATGTAAATTACGGTCAGCTTTCGGGCGAAGTGTTAATAAACGGAGAGAGTATAAAGGGCAGAAAGCTCGGCGATATCTGCCGCAAGGTTGGCGTCGTATTGCAGAACGCCGACGAGCAGATTGTTCAGAAAATCGTCGAAGACGAAGTGGCTTTCGCTTGCGAAAATCTCGCCTTTCCGCCCGCAAAGATACAAAGACAGATCGATATAGTCTGCAATCTCTTAAAGCTGGACAAAAAGGCAAAGTGCCGCACGCTGTCGGGCGGACAGAAACAGCGGCTCATCACGGCGTCCACGCTTGCCATGGGTCAGAAGATCATTATTTTGGACGAGCCGCTTGCAAATCTTGACAAGGACGGAGCAAGGCTTTTAATGAATACGCTCCGTTCGCTTGCAAAGGCAGGCTATTGCGTGGTGGTCATCGAACATCGGCTCGACATGGTACTCCCTTATGTGGATACCGTTTGGCATGCAGGACAAAAGACTGTAAAAAAGGTGGAGGATACAAAAGCTTATCTTGCCTCACAGACGGCGAAGATAGAGGATATATGCGCACCTTTTGAAAATAGTCAGCCGCTTTTTGCGCTTAAAAATGTCGCCTTTTCAGTAAAAGAGAAAGACATTTTAACGGGCATATCCTGCGAAATTCCCAAAGGCGGCAGAACGGTACTTCTCGGCGAAAACGGGTGCGGAAAGACGACGCTGATGCGCCTTTTTGCAAGGCTCAATAAACCGACGGGCGGAAAGATCATGCAGAACATAGACAAAAAATTCGGGCAGAAAAATAAGGCAAACAGGGCTTGGTTCAAAAAGGTGGGCGTGGTGTATCAGAATCCCGACTATCAGCTCTTTATGCCTACGGTCGAAAGGGAGATCAGGTTCGGTGCAAAGTCTCCTGAGTATGTCGAAAAAATTGCCGAGCTATTTAACGTAAAACACCTTTTTCATCGTCATCCTCAGTCGCTTTCTGAGGGTCAAAAGCGCAGGGTATCCATTGCGGCGGTCGTTGCGTGCAAGCCCGAAGTGCTCTTATTAGACGAACCTACGGTCGGGCAGGATTATGAGGGACTGTGCGCCATGACGGATATACTCAACCGTTTACATATTGAAACGGGCAACACGATGATAACCATAACGCACGACGTGCGCTGTGCCGAAGCTCTCTGCGATCATGCGATCTATATTAAAAACGGAGTTGTGGCAAAGGCGGGGGGGAAAGAACTCGTCAGAGAATATTTTTCATCTGAGAATATGTAAATCAATGAATTTGCATTGCGATTGAAGCCGGAATTACTCAAACGGTATTTTTGGCATAAAGAAAGCCGGATAAAAGATAATTCTTTTGTCCGGCTTTTTAAAAATCAGATCAATTTACGGCGGCAAGGTAAATAAGGGCGATCAGGAAGCAAAGCAAGAAGGTCGCCACGAGCATAGCTATGGAGATCACCAATTTAAGCCAAACGGGTTTGACTCCCTTGATAATAAACAGATTGGTCACGCACATTACACCGCTGATACCGCCGCCGATCGCACCCCCGATAACAGGTACGATGCTGCAAAGCAATGCGCTGTTTCCCCAAACCATAATAAGGATAAAGGGCAGGATGGATAAGACGATCTCATACCACTTGACAGCGGCAGTCAAACGGATCCTTTCAGAGTTGATGTTGACAAACGCGCCTGTCAGATAGTTGCCTTCCAAATAGACCGATCCGCCGTCAGGGGCCAAGTATACCCCTTTGGATTGTTTCTGCAGGGGTGTTCCGTTGATGTAGAGCTTCTTTTTCCCCGTCCAAAAGTTCTCTTCGTACTCGATCTTCCCGAGTGTCGCGTGTTCGATGGCTTGCTTCATTTTCTCTCCCGATACAGAGCGGCCGAAAAAGATTTGATCGATGCAGACCGATGACCGCTCTTTTATAGTATAACAGAGAGACCATGTATCGTCAATACTTTTTTAAAAAAGGCAAAAGAAAAGAGGGCGCGCAAAGCGTGCCCTCGGGTGTTTGAAAATCAGCGGAAAGAGCGGACCAGACCGACGACTTTTCCGAGGATAGATACCTCGTTGACGACGATGTCTGCCATGGTTTCGTTTTCGGGGTGGAGGATATAGTACCCGTTTTTTTTGTAAAAGCGTTTGACGGTAGCGCTGTCTTCGATGAGTGCTACGACAATGTCACCGTTTTCGGCTGTTTCCTGCTTGCGAACGATGATCTTGTCTCCGTCGCAAATGCCTGCGTCGATCATGCTCGTTCCCTGTACAGAGAGCATAAACAGATCGCTCCCGTTGAAGGCGCCCGCGGGGAAAGAATAATAATCCTCGTAGTTTTCGTAGGCGAAGATGGGCTGGCCTGCCGTAACGGTACCGATGAGCGGGATGTTGACGGAAGAACTCTTTTTAAAACTGACCGCCCTGTTTTTGTTGGGGCTTTTGTTCAGGTAACCGTCCGCGCGGAGTTTTTCCATATAGTAATAGACGGAAGCGGTCGACTTGATGTTTAACTTTTCGCAGATCTCCCGCACGGTGGGGGAATAGCCGTATTCGGCGTTGTAATCATTGATAAACTTTAAAACTGCCTGGATCTTGTTTTTGCTGCCAGCGGACATAGTCTTTCCCTCCTTGTTCTTATTATATCACAAAAAAATGAATATAGCAAACAAATGTTTGCTAAAATATTTGATTCTTAAAAATTTTTATGATATAATCGTAAAAAAAGGAGAGACCATGGAATCGCAGAAGTGTGTGTTGTATGACAGGGACTGTATCGGCTGTATGGAATGTGAAATGTGCGATCTGGACCCGGGCAAAGTTTGCGACAATTGCGGAAAATGTCTGGAGATGCAGGATTATGCGAGTATCCGTATAGACGGCGTGTACGATGCGCAGGGCAATCCTTTCAAACGCTCTTCCGGGCGGAAAAAATAAGGAGAATCCCTTTACATTTGCGCGCGCGTATGTTATAATAAAAAAAATTAAAAACTGCAAAGAGCGGAGGCTTTGAGTATGGCAGAAGTCAAGTATGAAATCACGGAAAAACTCGGTGTGCTGGGCGAAACGGGCAACGGCTGGACGAAGGAACTGAACCTTGTCAGCTGGAGCGAGCGGGAGCCGGTATACGATATCCGCACCTGGAACGAAGCGCACGATCGTATGGGCAAAGGGATCACGCTTTCTCTCGACGAAATCAAATCGCTCAAGGATTTGCTCAACAGCTTGGAAATATAAGCAAACAGAGGGCAACGGCTTTTCGTTGTCCTTTTTTACGTGCTGCCGCGCATAGTCGGGCAGCGGTCGCAAGAATAAGTTTTGGAGAAGATTATGTCTGATACGAGCGTTTACGAAAACCCCTTACTCAGCCGCTACGCAAGCAGGGTAATGGCGGAAAATTTTTCCGACGATACCAAGTTCCGTCTCTGGCGCAGGCTTTGGATCGCCCTTGCCGAGTCCGAACACGAGCTGGGGCTCAACATCACGCAGGCCCAGATCGACGAACTGAAAAAATACGCGGACGACATCAACTATGAGGATGCCCGCCGCTTTGAAAACGAAGTGCGGCACGACGTGATGGCACACGTGAAAGCGTACGGCGAACAGGCAAAGAGTGCAAAGGGGATCATCCACCTCGGTGCAACTTCCTGCTATGTGACTGACAATGCGGAGATCATCATCATCGACAGGGCGTTGGATATGGTGATGAAAAAGCTGGTCAACGTGATGGACAAGCTGAAGAGGTTTGCCCTGCGCTACAAGGATCTGCCAACGTTGGGCTTTACCCACCTGCAGCCCGCGCAGTTGGTTACCGTGGGAAAGCGCGCCACTCTCTGGCTGTCCGATCTTGAGATGGACTATTATGATCTCGTCAACCTCAAAAACTCTGTCAAACTGCGCGGGGTGAAGGGCACGACGGGTACGCAGGCGAGTTTCCTCGACCTGTTCGGCGGAGACGGCGAAAAGGTCAAGGAACTGGAAAAACGCGTCGTCGCAAAGCTCGGATATTCCAAAGTATACGGCGTTACGGGCCAGACGTATCCCCGTAAGTTCGATTATAACGTCCTGTGCGTCCTTTCGCAGATCGCGCAGAGCGCTTACCGTTTCTCCAACGATATCCGCTTGCTTCAGCACATGAAGGAAGTGGAGGAACCGTTCGAAAAGCACCAGATCGGCTCTTCCGCCATGGCGTACAAGCGCAACCCGATGCGCAGCGAACGCATGGGCTCTTTGGCGAGGTATGTCCTCAGCCTGCCCGTCAATGCGGCGGTCACGGCCTCGACGCAGTGGTTCGAGCGCACGCTGGACGACAGCGCAAACAAGCGCATCGTCATTGCACAGGCTTTCCTGTCCGTGGATGCCATTCTCAATCTGTACCTCAACATTTCCGAAAATCTCGTCGTATACGATAAGGTCATCGCCAAGCACATCGCGGCGGAATTGCCCTTTATGGCTACAGAAAACATCATGATGGAATGTGTCAAAGCGGGCGGCGACAGGCAGGAATTGCACGAGCGCATCCGCGTCCTTTCCATGGAGGCGGGGAAAAACGTCAAGCAGGAAGGGAAGGAGAACAATCTCATCGAGCTTATCAAAAAGGACGAAATGTTCCGCGCAGTATGGGATAAACTGGACGGTATTCTGGACGCGAAGAACTTTATCGGCAGAAGCAGCAGTCAGGTAGAAGAATTTATTTCTGCGGAGATTGACCCCATCCTCAAGGCGCATGCCGAAGAGCTGGGCGAGCATGGGGAAGTGCGCGTGTAAGCGAGCGAAAACCCGACCGAAAACGGCGTCGGCGGACTGCGTCAGAATTGTTGACACAGACCGCCGATTTGTTTATAATTTGCTGAAGAAACAGAGATACTAACGGAAAAGGGCGCACGGTGCGCGGGAAAGGAGTGTATATGCTCGAACTGAAAAACGTTTCTTACTCCGTCAAAGACGAGAGGACGGGAACAAGGCAAGATATTTTAAAAAATGTCAGTTTGTCCTTCGGAGACAGGGAGATCAGTGCGATCACGGGTCCCAACGGCAGCGGTAAATCTACTCTCATCAAGATTTTGATGGGGTTCGAAAAGCCGACTTCGGGAAAGGTCCTCTTTAACGGGGAGGACATTACGGACTGTTCCGTTACCGAGCGCGCAAAAAAGGGTTTTACCATCGCTTTTCAACAGCCTGTCCGATTTAAGGGCATTACTGTAAAAAAACTTTTGGAGCTTGCCTGCGGCAAAAAGATGAACACGGACGAGATGTGTCAATGCCTTTCCGCGGTGGGGCTTTGCGCGCGCAACTATATCGACAGATACGTGGACGGAACGCTGTCGGGCGGGGAACTCAAGCGCATCGAGCTTGCTTCCGCGATCGCCAAGGGCGGCGAAGTGTTTCTTCTCGACGAGCCGGAAGCGGGTATCGATCTTTGGAGCTTTGAAGACCTGGTCAAGGTTTTCGAGCGCCTGCACGATAAGACGGTGATCATCGTATCCCACCAGCAGCGCATCCTCGAAACGGCGGACAAGATCGTTTTGTTCGACAACAACGAAAAGCTCATCTGTGCGGGAAAGCGGGAAGAGATGTTTTACCGCCTCATGCAGCAGCCTTCGCTGTGCTGGCGCAATGTAAAGGAGAACTGATATGGACAGGACAGACGAACAGCTTTTGGAGGCGGTCGCAGACCTGCACGGCATCCCGGAAGGGAGCTTCAATATCCGCAAAAACGGAAAACTTCTGGCGCGCAATTCGGATGCAGACATCGAGATCGTTTCCAAACAGGATAAAGACGGCATCGATATCATCGTTCGCCCGGGCGTAAAAAACAAGAGCGTGCACATTCCCGTCCTCTTGACGGTCGGGGATTTTCACGATACCGTGTATAACGACTTTTTCATCGGCGAGGACGCCGACGTCACCATCATCGCGGGATGCGGCATCCACAACGCAACGTGTGCGGACGCCGAACATGACGGCATCCACACCTTCCACCTTGCAAAAAACGCCAAGGTCAGGTATGTGGAAAAACACTATGCGTCGGGTGAAGGGGGAGGAAAAAAGATCTTCGACCCCGTCACAAAGATCTTTCTCAAAGAAGGCGCCTGTTTTGTCATGGAATCCACGCAGCTCGGCGGCGTGACGTACACGGACAGAAAGACATACGCTACGGTCGGTAAAAAGGCGCAGCTCATTGTCAAGGAGAAGATCCTTACGGAGGGGACGGAAAAGGCGATCACCGATTTCCGCGTCAAACTGCTCGGCAAAAACAGCCGTGCCGACATCGTCAGCAGGAGCGTTGCAAAGGGGAATTCTTCCCAGTTTTTCCGCTCGGACATGATCGGCAAAAACGAGTGCTTCGGTCACGTGGAGTGCGACGGTATTCTTCTGGACGGGGCGCGCATCGTTTCCACGCCGAAGATCGATGCTGTCAGTCCCGAAGCGAGCCTCGTGCACGAGGCTGCGGTCGGAAAGATTGCGGGGGAACAGCTCCTCAAACTGATGAGTTTGGGTCTTTCCGAACAGGAAGCGGAAAACGCCATCATCCAGGGCTTTTTAAATTAAAGAGAACGGGCGCCGCAGTTTTGCGGCGCCCGTTTGCTATAAAAACCAAGAACGCACAAAAACGAAATGGGTACTCAGGTAAAAGCACAGTCTTTCTTTTTCCCGCATATACTGGCAGCAGAGGGATTTTACGGAGGAAGACTATGCTGGAATGGCTGACGGTGCAACCTGTTTGGTTGCAGGCTTTATTTGCTACACTCTTTACCTGGTTGATGACGGCGCTTGGCGCCGCCGTCGTGTTTGTTTCGGGAAAGTTCAACGCACGCACGCTCAACGCGATGCAAGGAACAGCCGCGGGGATTATGATCGCCGCGAGCTTTTTTTCGCTGTTGCTCCCCGCCAAAGAAAGGATGGAAGGATGGGGGAGCGGAAGCGCCTTTGTCGCCGTCGTTCTTTCGGTGGGCTTTTTGCTGGGATGCCTGTTTATCCTCTTGTCCGATCTTTTCCTTTCGAGGCTGAACGCTTTTTCCGAACAGGGGATGCGCAGCGGTGCGCTCGCCTGTTTTGCCATGACCCTGCATAACATTCCAGAAGGGTTTGCCGTGGGCGTTGCGTTCGGTTCTCTGACGGGGGAAGCGGGGACTTTTATCGCCGCCGTCATGCTCGCTCTGGGCATCGGCATCCAAAATTTCCCGGAAGGGCTTTGCGTTTCCGTGCCCTTGCGTAAAATGGGATTTTCCAAGGGAAAGGCCTTCTTTTTCGGGCAATTTTCGGGATTTGTGGAAGTATTGGCGGGTGTTCTCGGCGCCGTTGCCGTCGGGCTGATCTCGTCGCTTTTGCCGTGGGCGCTTGCCTTTTCGGCGGGGGCGATGATTGCCGTATCCTGTGCGGAGCTCATCCCTTCCTGTGTCTCGGCGGGGAAGAGGACGGCAGTGCTGGGCGTTTCTTTCGGGTTTGCGCTGATGATGCTTTTGGACGTCCTGCTTGGCTGAAAAAGATCTCGGTATAAAAAATGCGGAAAAGGGGCATACTTTCGGCATGGACAATACCGAACAAGTACAGGCAGAGCAAACTGCAGAAAAACATCACGCCCGTCCGAGGACGGTCATCATCGTAGGCGCGTCGTCCGGGATCGGATTTGAAACGGCGCTTCGTCTCTTGGGCAGGGGATATTCCGTTGCCAATATTTCCCGCACGCCCTGTTCGCTGGAACACGTAAAAAATTACACGGCAGACGTTGCGGAGAAATGCGCTCTCGAAAAGGCCATATCGCAGATCGCGGCGGAGTCGGACGTGTGCGGCCTCATCTATTGTGCGGGTTTCTCGATGGCTGCACCTATCGAATACGCGCAGGAAGAGGACTACCGCTACCTTTTCGAAGTCAATTATTTCGGTGCGCTCCGTGCTATCAAGAGCGTGGCGCCTCACCTGAAAAAGAAGGGCGGCAGGATCATCCTTGTCAGTTCGATGGGTGGGACCTTCCCCGTCGCCTTCGACAGCTTTTACAGCAGCTCCAAAGCGGCTGTGGATATGCTCGTCAAGGCGGCTGCGCTGGAACTGGAACCTTTCAATATTCACGTGTCTTCCGTTCAGCCGGGCGGAACTTCCACGGGCTTCACCTTTAAGAGAAAGGTGTACGGAGAGGAGGAATCGCGGGATTATTCGGCAAAGGTCAAGCGCGCGGCGGCAGCACTTGCAGACATGGAGCAGGGAGGAATGAGCGCGGGCGAGGTCGCAAGACAGGTCGCCGACGTGTTTTGTAACAAAAAGCCTCCGCTGCTCATACAGTGCGGCGGCTGGAATAAGTTTTTTGTCGCTGCCGGTCGCTTTTTGCCGGCCAAAGCTTCTTTGTATATCAACAAAAAAGTTTACAAGCAATGAAGTTTGCTTCTGCCGAAACAGACAAACGCGCGAAGCGTGTGTGATGGGTCGGATAAGAGCGCGGCAACGGGAAAGAGCGGTTGAACAATATAAATCGGTAATGCGAGGCGACAAGGGCAAGACAGATGAAACAGAGACGGTGGGGCTCACTTGGCTTCGCCGTTTTTCTCATTTTTTGCTGCCTGACCTCATTCAGATGGATGGTATCTGTTGAAAAAACAGGGCATCTTTGGGGAACGCGACGCGCTTTTTTTGCTTGTGTTTGATGTTTTGTTCAAAAATTGAATATACGTTGTGTAAAAAAGTGTCGAATGTAAAATATTCTAAAAAAATGCAAAAAATTTTAAATTTTATCTTGAATTTCTTCCCGATATGTAATATAATAAAGTATGGAAAAGTACGGATGCCTTGTTGACCGACGGTACTCACGGCTTACGCTCTTGCCTTCGTGTGGCGCAAGATTTCCGGAGAAAAACTTGACGGAGAGATAAAATGATCCTTACAGTGTGTCTGAATCCGTGCACAGACGTTACTATCGAACTCGACTCGCTGAATGTCGGTAAGATCAATCATGTAAAAAACAAGACGCTCAGTTTTACGGGCGCGGCGTTGAACGTTGCCATCGGTATCGCGCGCCTGAAGGGGCAGAGCCATGCGACGGGTTTTATGTACAACGAAAACGGTTCTCTGTTCGAGCAGGCGCTGGACAGAGAGGGCGTTCCCAGTGTGTTTGTCTGGAACAAGGGCCGCGTCAGAGAAAATTATAAATTTATCGACAACAAGTCCATGCTGACAGAGGTCAACGACGTGGGCGAATGTATCAGCACAAACAAGCAGGAAGAGCTGGTCGAACTGATCGCAAGCTTTTCCAAAAATTGCAGCGTGCTCGTTATTTCCGGCAGTTTGCCGCAGGGGATCGAAAGCGATTACTACCGCCGTCTTTTTTCCGTGGCATCGCCGCAGACACTCAAGATCGCGGATACGGAAGGGGCCAAGCTCCTTGCCGCCCTGCAGACAGATCTCGATCTCGTCAAGCCGAACAAGGACGAGCTGGAAAGCACGCTGAAGCAGGAATTCAAGTCCCGTGACGACCTGCTCAAAGGCTGTTATGCGCTTTTGGACAAGGGTGCCAAGAGAGTGCTTTTGTCCCTCGGTAAAAAGGGCGCTATCATCACGGACGGAACGAAAAACTATTTTTGCAAGAGCATCAATGTTGCCATCAATTCGACGGTCGGTGCGGGCGACGGAATGGTCGCGGCGGCCGCCATGGCGCTGGAACAGGGAGCACCGCTGGACGAGATCTTGCGCGCAGGCGTTGCCGCAGGAACGGCGACGGTCACGACCTTCGGGTGCATCTCTTTCACCAAAGAAAAATACGACGAGATTTATTCAAACCTTACGGTAGAGGAGTTTTAAATTTTTTTGATTACTGTTGCAGACGTCAAAAACGACGAGGAAGTCAAGGCGATCATGTATATGGCAGAGAGTCAGATAGAGGCTCTCGGCTTTACCGAACATTCGGTCAGACATTCGAGCATCGTCAGCAAATGGGCGGGGGAGATCCTCGAGCAGATTTGCGGGGACGAACACCGCGTGGAGTTGGCGCGCATTGCCGGTTTTTTGCATGATATCGGGAACAGCGTCAACAGGGAAGACCATGCGCAGAGCGGCGCCATTCTCGCGTATCATATTCTGACCCGCATGGGGATGGGGTATAAGGATGCCGCGGATATCATGATGGCGATCGGCAATCACGACGAACACCAGGGGCTGCCCGTCAGCGACATCACGTCCGCACTGATCATTGCAGATAAGGCGGACGTGCATAAATCACGGGTGCGCAGCAATACGACGCGCATGAACGTGACAAATATCAGCGAGCTCAATATTCACGACCGCGTCAATCTCGCCGCGGAAAAATCGGGTGTTTCGGTCGATAAAGAGACGCGCGAGATCATTTTAAATATCGTCATCGATACGGAAAAGTGTCCCGTGATGGATTACTTCGAGATCTATTTCAAGCGGATGCAGCTATGCAGGCGTGCGGCGGATTTTCTCGGCTGGAAGTTCGTTCTGATCATCAACGACGTACATTTTTTATAAAGAGTAAAAAGGCGTCCTTTCGGGGCGCCTTTTTCTGCTTAAAAAATATCCCGTCCGCGAACAATGCAGACGGGATGTTTCGATCAGGTTTCTTCTTTTGTGATGACAGGTTTGTCGTCCTGTTCTCCCTTCGCCTTTTTTTCGGAGGAGCGCTCTTTTGCGTCTTTGCTCTCCGCGTCTTCGGGAAGTTTTGTCACCTTCACTTGTAAGACCTTTTTGACGGTCGCACGCAGGATCTCGATGGAGAGATTTTCAAAGCGGAATTTTTCTCCCTCGTGGGGGATCTCTCCCAGTTGCTCGATGACCCAGCCGCTCAAGGTGTTGGCGTCGTATTCGTATTCGTCAAGGTCGATCCCGTAATAGTTGAAAAAGTCAGAAAGGTCGGCTTCGGCATTGACGATGCTCGTGTCATCCGAAAGTTTTGTAAAATAATTGACTTCCGAGTCGTGCTCGTCCCAAATTTCGCCCACCAGTTCTTCCAAAATATCTTCCAACGTAATGATGCCCAGCGTTCCGCCGTATTCGTCGAGAACGACTGCCATGTGCGTTTTTTTCGATTGGAGCTGTTTGAGCAGGGCGCCGATCTTGACGTGCTCGGTAGTGTAGGTCACTTCGTGCAGTACCGACTGAAGATCTGTTTCTTTGTTGAGATAGGCAAAGAAGAAATCTTTTTCGTGCAGGATACCGCAGACGGTATCTATCGTATCTTTATATACGGGCAAACGAGAATATCCCGATGTACGGAATGCTTCGGTGATCTCGTCGAAAGGGGTGTCTATGCTGACCGCGGTGATGTTGACGCGGGGGATCAGGATGTCTCCCGCTTCCAGATCGTCGAAGTCGATGACGGAACGGATGAGTTTGGACTCGTCCTGTTTGAGCGTTCCGTCCTCGCGCGCTTCTTCCACCATGGTGATGATCTCGTCCTCGGTGACGACTTCTTCATTTTTCAGCTTAAAGATCTTTGCGAGGATGAATTTATAGCCTGTGAAGATCATGTTGATCAGCCACAGGATATAGGAGAAGAATTTCAGCAGGGGATATCCGGACATGGCAAATTTTTCCGGATAGACTTTGGCGAGCATCTTCGGTGTGATTTCGCCGAAGATGAGCACGGCGACCGTCGTAACGATGGTGGAGACGGTTGCCGCCAACCCTGCGTCGAGGATCATGGATGCAAACAACAATCCCGCAATGGATGTTGTTGTGATGTTTACGATGTTGTTTCCGACCAGGATGGTGGAAATGAGACTGTCAAAGTTTTCTGCAAGATGTAAAACTTTTTCCGCGCGCTTGTTTCCGTTTGCGATCATTGTTTTCAGCTTCAGTTTGTTTACGCACGAATAAGCCGTTTCCATCGAAGAAAAGAATGCGGATAAAATCAGCAAGATTACTATGGCAATCCATAATGGGGCGTCGCCCATAAAAAATAAAAACCTCCCGACGGGAATCCCCGTATAATATTTTATATATTATAACATATATTTCTTTATTACCAAATTGATTTGCACGCTAAAATAAAAAATAGTTTACATTTTTTTGAAAAAGTGCGTTTTGGCACTGCCGAATGTCCTTGCGGGAAGGAGAAACTGTGTGATATAATAAATGAGACGGCAATAAGAGAGCCTTTCGGCTCTCTTATCCTGTCAGAAGAATCTTCTCGATTCGATGTAGTATTTCCAGCGCGTTGTGCTGATCTGCTCGATAACGGCGTAATCGGAAGCGGTGTGTAAAATGTAGTTGTCGCCCAGATACAGCGCCACGTGCCCGATGCGTTCGATCCCCGTGTAGTGGTAGCGGGAAGAATTGGTAAAGAACATGAGGTCTCCTCGTTTCAGATCGTTTTTGGATACAAAAGTTCCCTGTTTTACCTGGGTGCGCGTGGTCATGTTCAGGTTGATCCCTGCGCCGTGAAAGAAGATATACTGCATCAGAGAAGAACAGTCGTACTTGGTCGGGTCAAAATTTTTCAGCTTGTTCCCCGCGCCGTCGTGGAAACGAATGGCCCCGTAAACGTAACGGTGCCCGAGCAGAAGGAGACCTTCGTTGATCACCTGTTCTATAGCACTCTCTTCCGATTGTTCCATGGAGTGGATCTCGGTATACGTTTCGTTGGCGCTGATGTAAGCCATCTTGTTTTTGTAATTTGTCTTATACCAGCTGCCTTCCTTTGCAAGCAGGGTTACCATGTCGCCCGCGTCTATGTATCCTACGGATGCATATCCGCTGCTGGGTCCGCTGCGCAGGTTGAGTCCGTTTACTTTGGCTTTGACATAGTTTGCCGTGGCGGGCGGTTCCGGAGCAGGGGGAAGGACTTCTTCCGGCTCTTCGGGTTCTTCCGATTCTTCGGGATTTTCCGGTTCTTCCGGTAATTCGGGAACGCTGTTTTCAGGTTCGTCTTCGTCGGTCGCAGGGGTGTCTGAAGGGGGATTGCTCTCATCCTCCAGCGGCGCGTCATTGTCAATATCGTTTTTCAGGGCCGGCTGCAAAAACAGTACAGAAGCCCCGGCTAAAAGCATTGCTGCCGCGAGCAAGATAGCAATCAGTTGAAAAGAAATTTTTTTCATGGTTGTTACCTCCTGTCTCTATCATATCAAATTTTATACGTTAATGCAATGCAAAAATTTTTACATTAAATACACTTTTAGCCAAGATAAATAGTACTATGTCTGACATAAATTGACAAAAAAGGAGGAAACAATGCTCGTCTTAGTCATCGTTATAAGCGTTGTGGCGCTGTTTGCCTGCACTACGTTTGTCTGCTCTGCCGTCGCCAACAAAAAGTTTTTCGGGAGGCGTTACAACGGCAATCCTCTGCTGAAATATTTTACGGCGGAAGATTTTCCGAACCTCGACGCAGAGGCTGTCTCTTTTGTTTCGGACAAGGGACAGATGCTGAAGGGGTATGTGTATACCTCTTCCGCCGTGCCGCCGCGCGGACTGATCATATTTTCCCACGGGTTCGGCGCGGGGCACCAATCGTATACCACCGAGATCAATACCTTTGCGCAGGCGGGGTTTGCCGTGCTTGCCTATGACGGGACGGGTTGTGTGGCGAGCGAGGGCAAATCTTTTTACGGATTCGATCAGGGTCCGATCGACCTTTCGTACGCTATCAGATTTGCCCGTACGCATGAGCGGCTGCGGCAGTTCGAAAAGATCGTCCTTGTCGGCCATTCGTGGGGTGCCTTCACCGTGATGAACTGCGTCGAAGAGCAGGGCGTTGCGGGCGCTGTTGCCATGTGCGGGTTTGTCGAGGGCGCGTCTGTCGTGGCGCAGTCTGCAGTGGGACAAAATAAAAAGGGTAAGGCAAAGTTTTTCCGCTTTGCTTTTTATCCGTGGTTGTGCCTTCTCAACAAGCTCACTTTCGGGAAACGCGCCAACAGGAGCAGCCTGAAAGCGCTGAAGGACACGTCAAAGCCTGTCCTCCTGCTGTATGGAGAAAAGGACAAGACCGTCTATTTCCCGAACAACGGCAAAGTCCTGCAGCAGGGGTTGGCGGACAAGAAGAACATCACCTTTGTCTCCTATGCGGACAAGGGGCACAATGTCTACCTCACCTGTGAGGCGGAGAGGGAGATGAACCGCGTTTTTGCTGAGATCGCAAAAGTGGCAGCCAAGGACAAGGCACGGGCAAAGGAAATGTACGCACACATCGATTACGAAGAGATCACAAAAGAGGATGGCGAGGTGATGGGGCGCGCCGTTGCCTTCTGCCGCGGCCTTCTCGGCGAGGCGGAAGCGGAGACGAGAAGAAACAGGTGAACGTTTTGTTATTCCGCTTGCAAATGAAAACCGTATGTGATAAAATCAAAGGGAACAACGAAGTTCGGAGGGACTGTGATGCTGGAAAAATATTACGAACGGGGTGCGTCGGTGGGCGTGCTTCCGCCGCGCGCTTATTTTATTCCTTTTGACAGAGGGCAGGCGAGGAGTGAGAAACGGGAGGACAGCCGTCGTTTTCTGTCTTTGAACGGTACGTGGAAGATCCGCGCCTATGAAAGCGTTCTGGACGCAGACAGGTTTTGGGAAGACACGCCGACGGAGAATATCCCCGTTCCTTCTTGTGTGCAGTATTATGGTTACGATCACTTCCAGTACGTGAACGACCGCTATCCTTTTATGTACGATCCGCCCCGCGTCCCCGCGCGTAATCCCGCCTATCACTTTATGCGGACGTTTGTCGCGGACGATGCGATCTCTGTGGGGGATCGTCTGTATCTGCTCTTTGAAGGGGTAGATTCCTGTTTTTACCTCTACGTCAACGGGAGGTTTGTCGGGTTTTCTCAGATCTCCCATAAGGTCAGCGAATTTGATATCACCGACTACGTACACGGCGGAGAAAACCGCGTGGACGTGCTCGTTTTGAAATGGTGTTTCGGAAGCTATTTCGAGGATCAGGACAAATGGCGCTTTACGGGGATTTTCCGCGACGTCTATCTCCTGTTCCGCCCGCAGTACCACATTGCCGATTATAAGATCACGACGCAGATCGAAAAAGACCGTGCTTTGGTCACCTTCGAAAACAAGGGCAAGATCGGTGCGCTCGTACGCTTTGAAGGCAAAGAGCTGCCTGTGGAAGGGAAGCGAAGTGCGACTTTTACGGTAAGAGAGCCGAGATTTTGGAGCGCCGAAGATCCGTATCTGTACGATATGGAGATCATCTGCCGCGAAGAAGTCATCTACGAACGGGTGGGGATCCGTACTGTCTGCGTAAAAGACGGCGCCTTTCTCGTCAACGGCATGCCCATAAAATTGCGCGGCGTAAACCGTCACGACTTTCATCCCGATCGCGGTGCCGCTGTTACCGAAGAGGATATGCGCTTTTCTTTGCAGCAGATGAAAAGATTCAATGTCAATGCCGTGCGCACATCTCATTATCCCTCATCTCCGCTGTTATACAGGCTCTGCGACGAGATGGGGCTGTATGTCATCAGCGAGAGCGATGCAGAGAGTCACGGCTCGCACCATTCGAGAAAAGAGGGCACCTACCAGCAAAAACTTGCTCTGATGGCAGAAAACCCTGTTTTCCGCGACCAGTTGTGCGAACGGCAGGCCGTCAATGTAGAATGGAATAAAAATCATCCCTGTATCGTTATTTGGTCTTTGGGCAACGAAGCGGGATGGGGTGCAAATTTTGTAGCGGCGAGCGAGACAGTCCGAAAGCTGGACGATCGTCCCGTGCATTATGAAGGACTGTGGGAGATGGACCGCGGCCACTATATGGACAGCGAATATTATACGGCGCCTGTCGATATGGTCAGTCGCATGTATCCGCCCGTTTCCTGGATGGAAGAGGAGTATTTGAAAGATCCGAAGGAAAAGAGGCCGCTTGTGCTGTGCGAGTATGCTCACGCGATGGGGAACGGCCCCGGAGGACTTGCAGAGTATTGGAAGACCATGGAGTCGAGCGAGCGTTTCATGGGCGGATTTATCTGGGAATGGTTCGATCACGGCGTTCGCTATAAAACGGAAGGGTACCGTTACGGCGGGGATTTCGGAGAAAGGGTGCATGACGGGAATTTTTGCGTAGACGGCATCGTCTTTCCCGACAGTACTCCCAAGCCCGGTACATATGAGATGAAAAAGGTGTACCAGCCCGCCGCCTTCTCACTGACGGGAAAAAATCTGCATATCTTTAACAAGAATTATTTCATGCCGATGTGCGGAAAACTCAAACTTGTTTGTCCTGAAACGGGTGAAATGCAGGAACGTGAAATAGAGATCCCGCCGAGAAAGAAAATCAGTGAAGAGCTTTCTTTGACCGATCTTGCCAATTTTCGCGCGGAGATCTGTCTTGCAGACAGGTCGGAACCCGTGGCGTGGGAGAGCTTTTATACAAAAAAATATACGAGACGGGCTTTCCCGCACGAAAAAGTGCAGATGGAGGACGGAGACAGATTTCTCCGCATCAAGGCGGGCAGTTCTGCGTATACGCTGGACAAAACCAGCGGCATCCTCGTCTCTGTTTTCGCCTGCGGAAGGGATTTCGGGCAGCTTGCTCCCAACATCTGGCGCGCACCCACGGACAACGACATGCACGAAAAACGCGATTGGTATGCGGCGGGAGTAGATTGCGCTGTCTATGAGATGACAGATTATCAGATCAAGGGGAGTACCGTGACGACGGAGATCCGCGTGGGGGCTCACAACAGCATGCGCCCGTGGCTTTTTTTGAAAATCTGTTACGGCTTTGCCGAAGAAGGCGTAAAGCTTTCGGTCGAATACCTTACGGAAAAGGGATATTTTGTTTCTCTGCCGCGTATCGGTTTCAGACTCTGCCTGCCCGAGAGCTTTTCACAGCTTTCCTATCTCGCCTGCGGACCCGCGCAAAGTTACAGCGATCTGCACGCGGGAACGGCAAAGGGAGAGTATTTTGGGAAAGTTTCGGACGAATATGTGCATTATATCCGTCCGCAGGAATGCGGCAGCCATTGGGATGCCGAATTTGCGGAGGTGTGCGACGGAGCGGTTGCCGTACGGGCGGAAGGGATGCGTTCTTTTTCTGCTTTGCCTTATTCGGAAGAGACGCTCACGCAAGCTGCGCATGACGACGAGCTGCCTTCCTCTCCCGAAGGAACTTTCTTTTGTGCCGATCTGTACATGGGCGGGCTGGGTACAAATTCGTGCGGACCTGCCGTGCGGTCGGATTGCCGCGTTCCCGCAAGCGGAAAAGGGGAGCTATGCTTTTTCTGGATGAAAAAGTAATTTCTTTTGAACAGCCAAAACGAAGAGGGGGCGGAACTTTTAAAAAGCTCCGCCCTTTTGTATCAGGAAGATTTGTTTTTGATCGCCCGAAAAAGCGGCTCGGGAGCGGGTAAAACGTCCATGGCTCACGAGCATAGCGATTTTGGAAAAGGTGTAAATAAAAAGAGGGGAGAAAGAAGAGTGACAAAGATATTTCTTTTACAAAAATCCATAACAGATCTGAGATCTCCGCTTCGAAAGATACCTTATGAGACGAGTGCGGTGACCTTGCGGGAACTGCTGTATGAGATGGTCGAAAAGAATGAAAGGGGAGAGAATGTCGAGACTGATATGCACCCCAAAAGTTAGACAAACTTTTGGAGGTGCATATTTTTATGTCAAGAGAAAAGGAATTTAACACAAAGTATAGCGGAGAGTTCAAAATATCTGTTATAATGGATATGCGCGAGAACCATTTAGGATATTGTGAAACGGTGCGAAAATACGGTTTGGGTTCTACTCAAAGCGGAGGAGCAATAAACACATTGCACAGGTGGGAACGCATATACTTGGAAGAAGGAGCGGCGGGACTTATGACAGAACGACGCGGAAGGAAAAGCACGGGCAGACCGAGAAAACAGACATTGGACAAGTCTGTGGAAGAAGACCTTATATCCGAAAATCAAAGGTTAAAAGAAGATCCTCGCCTGCCGTAAATCGGAAGAAAGTAAGCGCATAAGGCTGAAAAAACTTTTGGAACAGTCGATGGAAGAGCAGAAAGAATTCTCTTTCGAACAGATCTGTACCATTACAAGACAGCCGTTGATCAGATCCTTTTTTGAAAAACTTATTCTCACCGACGGGCGTTTGGCATTCGTTTTTCGAGAAGGCAGTATTCTCGATCTGCAGACCAAGTCCCCCGCCCAAGGCGGGAAATTTACGATCGCTCATCCCGTCACCCTGCAAAAGACGGGCATGCTAAGAGAGGCAATGAAATATGTCATTGCCAACGATATCAGGCAGCCGTTCAAGCAGGTTTTCCGCGAAATGTATCTTCTTTCCGAAGGCGAACGAAACGCGGAGGAAGTACTGCGATTCAAAGGTTTCAATGTAAATCTTAAAAGAGCGGTCGCCGCATTGAAAAACAGAGGCTGGGGCGTATCCGAAGATATCGGGCTGAGGAAAGTGTATTATCGTCAGAATACCGTTGCCGCGGTTTTCAGAGAATTTGATTATTATTACATTTACGATTTCGACAATGAAGACAGGGAGCTGGAGTCCGTTCTCTTTTTGGAAAGAAAGAGCGCCGATATTCTGCCTCTTGCAAAGGTCGATCCTATCGTCTTTTCCGAAACATTGCGTGATGTCGATCTGATGGTCTCCGTCAGCGTCAACAATGTTTACGATTACGAGCTTTCCATGTCGACCATTGAAATGCGCAGAGCGATGGTGGAGTCGATCGTCGGGATATTGGGACTGCAAAACATTTCTTTTTTGAAAGAGAATGTAAAGGTGGAAGGTACTTACGGCACCTATATCGTCAACATTCGTACGGGGCTTGTTTTCAAGGAGGGAAGGGGAAATTTGCTCCTGAAAACGATCGACAATTACGATAAGCCCCTTGCCTTGGATTTTATCGACGAAGATCCCGTTACGGCGGACATTGTCACAAAGCTTTTGGTTTTGTCAAACGATGCGGCGATCAGGGACGGAAATATCCTCGACGAAATCAGAAAATAATATCCGTCGTTTTAAATATCCTTCGGAAAACCGGAGGATATTTTGTTTGAGTAAGTTTTTTGCAGGTGTCGCAAAGCCTTGCGTTTTAACGCTTTTTTTGTTATAATACAAAGGTGAGGTAAATGATTTTATGAATACGAGAAAAACATTGAGGATCAATGAGCAGGGGCACCTGGAGATCGGCGGCGCGGACGCCGTTTCCCTGGCAAAGAGTTTCGGAACGCCCCTCTATGTGATGGACGAGCAGTATATCCGCGATATGTGTTCTGTTTACCGCGACGCCATTGAAAAAGAGTACGGCGGCAACGGACTGGTTCTGTATGCGTCCAAGGCGTTTTCCTGCCTCGCCGTCTATAAAATTGCCGATTCGGAGAACATCGGCGTGGATGCCGTCTCTGCGGGAGAACTGTATACGGCTTTCCGCGCAGGCTTTCCTGCGGAAAAGATCTATCTGCACGGCAACAACAAGCTTCCTTACGAACTGGAGCTCGCCCTCGATCACGGCGTGGGCGCCATCGTGGTGGACGCCTATTCCGAACTGGACATGATCGATGAGATGTGTGCCCGCCGCGGCATGGTGCAGAAAGTGCTTCTTCGCGTCAATCCGGGCGTGGAGGCGCACACCCATCGCTTTATCCAGACCGCCAAGACGGACAGTAAGTTCGGCTTTTCCGTATCCGACAAAACGGCGGAAAAGATCACGGAATATGCCTTGACCAAAAAACACATTCGCCTGGCGGGCTATCACTGCCATATCGGTTCGCAGATCTTCGAAAAGCAGTCTTTCCTGCTTGCCGTCGACAAGATGATGGCGTTTATCGCCGACATCAAGGCAAAACACGGTTTTGAAGCGGAGATCCTCAATCTCGGCGGCGGGTACGGCATCTGGTACACGGACGAGGACGCAAAGTATACTTGTGCGGACTATGCGGAATACCTCAAGGCCATCGTCCGCGAGCTCAAAGCGAAATCCGCAGAATACGGCGTGCGCAGTCCCTTCCTCGTCGTCGAGCCCGGCCGTTCGATCGTGGGAGAAGCGGGCGTGACCCTGTATACCGTGGGTGCGATCAAAGAGATCCCCGGCATCAAAAAGTATGTTGCCGTGGACGGGGGGATGTTCGACAACCCGCGCTATGCGCTGTACCAGGCAAAGTATACGGCGATTCTTGCCAACCGCGCCGCAGAAGCGCCGACGGAGGTCGTTTCCGTGGCGGGCAAATGCTGCGAGAGCGGCGACCTCGTCTGTGCGGACGTCAGCCTTCCCAAGGCGGAACGGGGGGATATCCTTGCAGTGCTCTCCACGGGTGCCTATAACTATTCGATGGCGAGCAACTACAACCGCAATTTCATCCCGCCCGTCGTTCTTGTCAGGGACGGAAAGGCGGAATATATCGTCAAACCGCAGACGTATGAGGACCTCGTTCGCAACGACGTGATCCCCGAACGCCTGAAATGAGCAAAAGTCGGGGCACGCCCCGACTTTTTTCGTACATTTTTGCAAACATCCGCGCGATAAATTGTACAAAGCCTGCCGCGCATTGCCTTGCTTTTTTTTTACAAGTGTAGTATAATTTTAACATGGCTCTTGTAAATGAAATTATTTTTTTGCTTGCAAGTTTGTGCGCGGTGACGGTCGTGCTTACCTTGCACGAATTTTCTCACGCGTTTGTCGCGTACAAGTGCGGTGATCCTACTCCGAAATTCGCGGGCAGGCTCACCTTAAATCCTTTGCGGCATTTCGATCTTCTCGGGCTGGCGCTCTTTGCGTTTGCGGGGTTCGGTTGGGCAAAGCCCGTTCCCATCAATCCGAACAATTTCAATCATTACAGAAGGGGACTGACTTTCACTGCCATCGCGGGTGTCGTGGTCAATTATCTGTCTGTCTTTTTGTTTTACCCGCTCGCCATGCTCGCGATGCGGTATGTGTCTACGCCCTTTTTTCTGTTGGATAGGCTGCTTCAGACCTTTACGCTCCTGCTTTGCAGCTATTCGCTCGCATTCTGCGTTTTCAACCTCATTCCGCTGCCGCCTCTGGACGGCTGGCGGGTGGTTGAGGCGACAAACCGCCGCAGGGGAAAGGTGTTCCGCTTTTTTCAGCAGTACGGCAACATCATCCTGCTCGTCATGATCGGTATTCATTTTCTTACAAGCATCCTGGGCCGCTACGAAATGTTCTGGCTGGCGGCGCAGATCTTCGGATACATCGACATTCTCGGCTATATCATGACGTATGTGACGGATTTTATTGCGCAGCCGATTTATTTGCTTTGGGGGCTGGTATTTTAAATGGCAAAAGATCCCGCAGAAAACTTTGAATCTGTTGTCGATTATACGACCGTATTGGAAAACTTCGAGGGCCCGCTCGATCTTCTTTTGTTTCTCATCAAGCAGGAAAAGATCGAGATCAAGGACATTTTTGTTTCCAAGGTGACCGAGCAGTTTCTCGAATACATGAAGGGACTGCCGTACATAGACATCGATAAGGCGAGCGAATATCTCGCCATCGCGTCCACGATTCTGGAGATCAAGGCGCGCAGCCTTGTTCCTGCCATCGTGGAGCCGGAGACAGAGGAAGAGGACCCCGAAAGCACGCTCATCCGCGCCTTGGAAGAGTATAAGATGCTCAAAGAGGAGAGCGCCAAACTCAAAGAGCTCGAGACCATCGGTTATTATTATAAAGAGCCTGACAAAAATGTGGGCGAGGCAAAGATCGTCTATAAGGATTTCAATCTCGAAGGGCTGCTGAAAGCGTTTACCGACCTCATGCTGCGGCAGGAGGCGCGTCTTCGCGACGAAGGAGTGCAGAGGGAGATCCCCAAGGACGTGTATACCATTCCCGACCGCGCAGCATACATCTGCGAAACGGTGAGTGAGCGCGGCGAAGTGGGGTTTGACGAGCTGTTTTCCCCGCATGCGGGCAAGAGCGAGATCATTACGACTTTTCAGGCGCTTTTGGAACTTTTAAAGCACCAGTTCGTACGGGTGGAGCAGGAAACGACCTTCGGAAAGATCATCATCAAATACAATCCTGACCACACGGAGGAGGAGAACTTTGGAGATTTTGGAGAACTTGACTAATATACTCGAGAGTATATTGTTCGTATCGGGCAATCCCGTGCCCATCGATATCATCGCCGAAAAGCTGGGCGTGGGAGAAAAGGACATCCGCGATGCGGCAAAAAAATTGCAGGAGCGGTATTCCGACCGCGGCGGACTGCGGCTGCTGCTCTTTAATAAAAAACTGCAGCTTTCCAGCAATCCAGAATACAAGGATTATGTCTCTTCCGTCCTCAACCCCATCAAGGAACGGGAGTTTACGCGCACTATTTTGGAGTGTTCCGCCATCATCGCTTATAAACAGCCCATCACGAAAGGGGAGCTGGAAGCGCTGCGCGGGCTCAACTGCGACTACGCCATTCACACTTTGCTCGATCTGAAAATGATCGAGCCGGTCGGACGTAAAGACGCCGTGGGCAGACCTATCCTGTATGCCACGACGGACAATTTTTTAAAGAGGTTCAACCTGACGAGCATCGACGATCTGCCCGATTACGACACGCTGATGGAGAAGATCGCAAAACTGCACGAGGACCAGCCCGATTCCTACCTGTACGCGAACAACGTGTATGTGGATACGGAGGGCGAAACGGCGGCAGCGTCTGCGGACACCGCTCCTGCGCCGCAGCAGGAGGAGAAAGGGGCGGAAGAAAAGGCGTCCGATCTTCCTGATTTTTTACAGGATCTTTCGGAGGACGAACTGATCAAAATCGAATAATTTTGGAGGGAGCTGCACTGCAGCTCCTTTTTTTACACGGCGCGCCGAGATCGGCGCGCCTTTTTTGGCATATCGGGGACAAGCACGGAATATAGATAATCATGCCCGAAGGGAGGGAATGTCAATGCTGGAATTTCTGACGGACGAGCTGAGAAGCGCGCTGGAAAACGTCAATTTGAATTTTGTTTATGAGCTGCGCATCCGTGCCAACAAGCCCGTAGTCCTCAGTTACGGTGGAAGGTATACTTTTTTGGGGAAAAGAGGGATCACGCCCCACCGCGAAAGCGCACTTGTCAGCTGTTACGCGGACATCGAGACCATTATTTACCGCGCCTGCCAGTATTCGCTGTATTCTGTCACCGAACAGCTGCGGCAGGGCTTTCTGACGGGGGCGGGCGGCGAGCGCATCGGGCTTGCGGGGATCTTTGTCTATGAGGACGGGGAGACGTTTACCGTCAAGGAAGTGACCTCTCTCAATATCCGTGTGCCGCACGAGGTGAAGGGCTGCGGCGCAAAGATTTTTGATCTCTGCTTTGCGGACGGGGTCAAAAGTGCGCTCCTCCTCTCGCCGCCGGGCAGGGGAAAAACGACCATATTGCGCGATTTGACACGGCTGATCTCCGAAAAGAATCTCCTTAACGTTCTTATCAACGACGAAAGGAACGAGCTGAGCGCTTCTTACCGTGATTTTTCGCTGGATACGGGCGCCTTTTCGGATGTCATCCGCTATTCGAAAAAGTCGGACGCCTTTACGGCGGCGGTGCGCGCCATGCGTCCCGACCTCATCGTCACGGACGAGCTTGTAACAAAAGAGGAGATCGCCGCCGTGGCGGCCTGTATTCGCAGCGGTGTGGATGTGTTGGCTTCGGCACACTGTAAAGACGCGGAAGGTTTGAAAAGTTCCCCCGTGCTTTCGTCGGTGTGGAAGGACAGGCTCTTTTCCTATTACGTCTTTCTTCGCAGTGAAGGGGTGGGGGAGATCGCCTCCGTTTACGACGCAGACTTGCAGGCGGTGCCCCTATGCTGAAACTGCTGCTTTGCGTCGCGGCCGTCGCACTGTGCGTGGCGTTTTCTTATCTGCTGACGGGCAAGTACCGAAGCCGTATGCAATTCTACTACAATTTCAACCTGTTCAATGAACGGCTGATCAACGAGGTGAGTTACACCCGCATCCCGCTCCCCGCGTTTTTGGAAAAATACACCTTTACGGGGGATTTTAAGGGGATGCTCGAGCAGAAAAAGGGTGATTTTTCCTCGGGGAATTATTCCTTTCCTTATCTCGGTGAGGACGAGAAAAAATATCTTGCCGATTACTTTTGCATGATCGGGCGGAGCGATGCAGCGTCGCAGCGCACCTTTCTTTCCGCGGCGCGGCAGGAAATTTCCGAGAAAAAAAAGAGTACGGAAGAGGCATATAAAAAGTATTTTGCACTGTATTTGAAACTCGGCTTTCTGGCGGGGCTTGTCCTCGTCGTGCTGATCGTATAGGAGGCGGCCATGGAAATAGACATCATTTTCAAGATCGCAGCGGTAGGTATCATCGTTACCATCATCTGTCAGCTTCTTAAAAAGTCCGAACGGGAAGACATTGCCACCATCGTCAGCCTCGCGGGACTGGTCATTGTCCTGACCGTCGTTTTGGATATGGTCGTCGATCTGTTCGATTCTGTACGGAGTCTGTTCGATCTGTTTTGAATATGGAATTGGTGCGTATTCTCGGCGTGGGGCTGGTCACGGCCGTTGCGGCGATCCTGCTGCGCGGAACAAAGCCGGAACTTGCGTTTGCCGTGACCATTGCAGGCGGGGTGATCATCCTCGTCTTTTCCGTCGACCTGCTCTCGCAGACGGTGGATATTTTCAGGCAGATCGGGGAGCAGACGGGGATAGACGGTGCGCTCATCAAACTCATCGTCAAGATCATCGCCATCGGGTATCTTGTCGAGTTTGCGGCGGGGGTGGTGGAAGATTTCGGCTCGAAAAGCGTTGCGGACAAGCTGGTCTTTGCGGGAAAGGTCATCATCTTTTCTGTTTCCCTTCCCGTCCTGCAAACGCTGATCTCCCTCGTGGGGAGCTTTTTGGATCTGGTATGAAAAAACTGTTACTCATTCTCAGCATGCTTGCCGCGCTGGCGTGCGGCGCGCTCTTTACGGGCGCTTTGCCCGTCAAGGCGCAGGAGAGCGACGTGGGAAAGCCGGATGCGAATGTCGAGGACATCTTGC
>CALVHV010000020.1 GCA_944328845.1 uncultured Clostridia bacterium
AGGATCAAGGACTACATCGCCACCCCCAAAGCGAATATGTACCAGTCCCTGCACACCACCGTCGTCACCAACTTCGGGCAGCCCTTCGAGATCCAGATCCGCACCTTCGAAATGCACCGCACGGCGGAATTCGGTATCGCCGCGCACTGGAAATACAAAGAAAAAAAGACGGAAGAATCCGCCTTTACAGAAAAGCTTTCCTGGATCCGCGAAGTGCTCGATTGGGAAGGCGGCTTGAAAGATTCCAAAGACTTTCTGCAATCGCTGAAGACAGAGCTGTATTCCAACGAACTGCTCGTCTTTACTCCTAAGGGCAAGGTCATCTCCCTGCCCAAGGACGCCACGCCCATCGACTTTGCCTACGCCATCCACAGCGAGGTGGGCAACCGCTGCACGGGCGCGCGCGTCAATTCCAAGATGGTGCCCCTCAATTCCACCCTGCAGACGGGGGATGTGGTGGAGATCATCACTTCTTCCAACTCCAAAGGCCCTTCCTGGGACTGGCTGAAGATCGTCAAATCTTCCAGCGCCCGCGCAAAGATCAAACAGTTCTTCAAGCGGGAGATGAAGGAGGAGAACATCAAGCTGGGCAGGACCATGCTGGAAGCGGAGGCAAAGCACCGCGGTTACAACCTCTCGGACATTCTCACCGAGGAGAGCTTTGCCAAGATCTCCGAAAAATTTTCCTTCTTTTCGCAGGACGAGATGTTCGCCTCTGTCGGGTACGGCGCCATCACCGTCAACCAGGTGCTGTTCAAACTGATCGACTTTTATAAGAAGGAGATCCCCAAACAGCCCGTCTACCACGGCGTGGGCAAGGCGGATACGGGCGGCGTGATCGTCAAGGGGATGCGCGGTCTGCTCACCCATTTTGCGGGCTGCTGCAACCCCGTTCCGGGCGATCCCATTGTCGGTTTTGTCTCCCGCGGCAGGGGTGTGGTCATCCACCGCGCCGACTGCTCCAACATCAAAAACCTGGAGACGGAGCAGGGCAGGATCCTGCCTGCGGAATGGGCAAACACGAGCGGCGGCTGGTTCGTCGCGGGCATCGTCATCAAGGCGAAGGACCAGGGCGTGGCGCTTTCCGTGCTCACTTCCGTCGTATCCGACATGCGGCTGATGATCACGGGCGTCAACTCCCGTTTTGACAAGAACAAAGACGCCGTCATCGAGGCGAACATCCGCCTCAACGGGAAAGAGGACATCGATCTGCTCATCAAAAAGATCCGTTCGGACGAGCGCATCGACGAAGTGTACCGCACGGCGACAAAATAAGGGAAAAGGGTATGAACATTTACACCGTACCGTCGGGCGCCATGCGCGCCAACTGTTATCTCGTCACACAGGACGGCAAAAATGCCGTCCTCATCGACTGCGGCGGCGAAGAGCCGCTCGCCGTCGCGCGCGAAAAGGGGCTGCGCGTGCGCACCGTTCTGCTCACGCACGGGCATTTCGACCACATCGGCGGCTGTGCCGCCCTGCAGGAGGCGGGCGCCGAGATCGGCTGCCTGCGCGAGGAGGAAAAGCTCCTCTTCTCCTCCGCAAATCTCGGGGGAATGGCGGGCGCCCCCGTGCCGCCCTTTACGGTAGGGTTCACCTTCCGGGACGGGGAAAAACTCTCCCTGTACGGGCTGGAATTTACCGTCATCGCCACCCCCGGTCATACGCCCGGCGGCGCCTGCTTCGACTGCGGCGACGCCCTGTTTACGGGCGACACCCTCTTTCTGGAAAGCGTGGGGCGGACGGATTTCCCCGGCGGCAGCATGCAGCAGTTGATCGCAAGCTGTAAAAAGCTGTTTGCTTTGGAAGGGGAGCGCACCGTCTATCCCGGCCACGACGAGACGACAACCCTCTCGCACGAGCGCGCCTGCAACCCGTGGGTGAGATAGGGGTTTTGTCTTTAAAACAGACATACGTTATCGCAAAAAAGATACAAAACGGAGAATTTTCATGCTGGAGACCAATGCGGAGATTTTGCGCGCGGAGATGATGGACGTCGTCCGCCTGTTCGGCGACGTGCCGCCCGTGGCGCACACCTTCTCGTGCGAAGGGGACAACTTTATCAACCGCGTCGCCGTAAACGGCAGGGAATACTCCTTTTCCGAACGGCAGGCCTATTGCGGGGAGATAGAATTCAAGCGCTATGCCCGCCGCTTTGCCAAGCTTGCCGTGTACGAAGCGCTGCGCGCGGAGACGGGCAGAAGCATGCCCTGGGGCGCGCTGACGGGCATCCGTCCTACCAAGCTCGCCTATGCCGAAGAGGATGCGGGCAGGCCGTTCGAGCCGCTCTTCCGAAAATTCGGCGTGAGCGAACAGAACATCGCGCTCGTGCGCGACGTGCTGGCTGCGCAGAAGGGCATCTACGCGAAGGAAGAGGGGGCGGCGGACCTGTACATCGGCATCCCGTTCTGCCCGTCCAAGTGCAATTACTGTTCCTTTATCACGGCGGACATCAATCGCACGGGGCAGTATCTCGAGGGGTACCTGAGCGCGCTGGAAGAGGAAGTGGCGGCCTGTAAGGGGCTGTATAAAAAGCTGAAGAGCGTGTATATCGGCGGCGGCACGCCGCTGGTGCTCGAGCCCGCGCAGCTGCGCCGCGTCCTCGTCGCGGCGGCGCCCTTTGCCGCCGAGTGCGGCGAATATACGGTGGAGGCGGGCAGACCTGACGTCTTCACGCGGGAAAAACTTGACCTTTTAAAGGAGTTCTCCGTCACGCGCGTCTGTGTCAATCCGCAGACTTTTTGCGACGCCACGCTGGAGCGCATCGGCAGGAAACACACCTCCGAGGACATTTACCGCGCCTTTGCCATGGCGCGCGAGTACGGTTTCGACATCAATTGCGACCTCATCGCGGGGCTGACGGGCGAGAGCACGGAAGAGTTTAAAGAGAGCGTGGACCGCGCCGTTGCGCTTTCCCCCGAAAACATCACCGTGCACACCCTGTGCCTGAAAAAGGGAGCGCGGCTGAAAGAGGAAGAGAGCCGCCTGTGCGTGGCGGGCATTTCGGACATGATCGCGTATGCGCGCGAAAAACTCTCGCAGGCGGGGTATGTGCCGTATTATCTGTATCGTCAGAAATACATGGCAGGCAATTGCGAAAACACGGGCTGGACAAAGCCCGGCAAGGCGTGCGTGTACAACGTGGACGTGATGGAAGAGATCACGGACAACATCGCCTGCGGCGCCAATGCGGTAGGGAAAAAGCTGTACCCGAACGAGGGACGCATCGAACGGGTGGGCGCGCCCAAGGACATTCCCACATATCTGCAAAAAATTCATGCGCTGATCGAAGAGAAAAATAAATTATACCGCTGATATGGTTTACAAATGCGGAAAAGTGTGCTAAAATAATACCATGCGCAGTCGAAGCCGAGCGGTTCTCCTCGCCGGACTTGGATTTGCGTGAATATCTTCCAAGGAGTAAAACAATGGAAAAGGAAAAAAAGGCCCAGATCATCGAAGAGTACAAGCGTCACGACGGAGACACCGGTTCTTCCGAAGTGCAGATCGCTCTCCTCACCGAGCGCATCAACCACCTCAATGAGCATTTGCAGCAGCACCCGCACGACAATCACAGCCGTCGCGGTCTTTTGAAGATGGTCGGACAGCGCCGCGGTCTGCTCGACTATATCAAGAGCAAGGATATCGAAAAATACAGGGAAATCGTTTCCCGTCTCGATCTGAGAAAGTAAGCGTAGAAGGGCGGAACAACCATTGTTCTGCCCTTTTTTAAAAAACGCGCCCGCGCGCGTTCTATCGTGAAATACACGGGGATCGGGGATCTCCGTGAGAATAGAGTCAAGGAGTATAGAATGACAAAAAATTACAGAAAGTTTGAAACGGAAGTGGGCGGAAAAAAGGTCGTCATCGAGACGGGCAAGTATGCTGAACAGGCAAACGGTTCGTGCATCGTCCGCTGCGGCGACACCGTTGTCATGGTCAACGTCACCATGTCCGAAACGCCGAGAGAGGGGATGGATTTCTTCCCCCTGCAGGTAGATTTCGAAGAAAAGATGTATGCAGTCGGCAAAATTCCAGGCGGCTTCAAAAAGCGCGAGGGCAGGACAAGCGATAAGGGGATCCTCACGTCCCGTCTCATCGACCGTCCCATCCGTCCGCTGTTCCCGAAGGGACTGTACAACGACGTCGTGGTCATCGCCACCGCGCTCTCCGTCGATACCAACATCCCGCCCGAACCCTTTGCCATGATGGGCAGCTCGGTCGCACTCAGTATTTCCGATATCCCTTGGGCAGGGCCTACGGGTTCCGTGCAGGTCGGCCTCGTTGACGGCGAGTACGTCATCAACCCCGACAACGCCCAGCGCGAAAAGAGCGTGCTCACCCTCAGCCTCGCAGGCACGAAGGACGCCATCATGATGGTCGAGGCGGGCGCCAAAGAGATCTCCGACGAAGAGATGGTCAACGCCATCCTGTTCGGACACGAGGAGATCAAAAAGCAGTGCGCATTTATTGAGCAGATCCAGAAAGAGATCGGCAAACCCAAGCGCCAGATGGAGCTGTATCATGTCCCCGAGGACATCGACGCCGCCGTCCGCGCCTATGCTTCCGAAAAGCTCGACAAGGCTCTCGACGAGTTCGACCGCCAGGCGAGAGAGGAAAAACAGAACGAAGTGGAAAAGGACGTGCTCGCACATTTTGCGGATACGTATCCCGATAAAGCGCGCGAGATCAAAGACAGCCTTTACTATCTCACCAAGGAAAAGGTCCGCGCAAAGATCCTGGACAAGGGCATCCGTCCCGACGGCAGGACCCTCAAAGAGATCCGTCCCATCTGGTGCGAAACGGGCATCCTGCCCAGAGTGCACGGTTCGGGCGTGTTCACCAGGGGCCAGACGCAGGTGCTCACCACTTGCACCCTCGGCACCCTCAGCGAAGTGCAGAAACTGGACGGCCTGGACGAAGAGGTCTCCAAGAGATATATGCACCAGTACAACTTCCCCGGCTATTCCACGGGCGAAGCAAAGGGCTTAAAGAGCCCCGGCCGCCGCGAGATCGGCCACGGCGCCCTCGCAGAGCGCGCTCTCGAGCCCGTCGTTCCCAGCGCGGAAGAGTTCCCGTACGCAATCCGTATGGTTTCCGACGTGCTCAGCTCCAACGGTTCCACCTCGCAGGCGAGCGTTTGCGGTTCCACCCTCGCGCTGATGGATGCGGGCATTCCCATCAAGGCTCCCGTCGCAGGCTGCGCCATGGGTCTTATCAAAGACACCCAGAGCGACCGCGTCGCTATCCTCACCGATATCCAGGGCCTCGAAGACTTCCTCGGCGACATGGACTTTAAGGTAGCCGGTACCGAAAAGGGCATCACCGCCATCCAGATGGATATCAAGATCAAGGGCATCTCCGAAGAGATTCTCCGCCGCGCCATCGCGCAGGCGAACGAGGGAAGACAGTTCATCCTCGGCAAAATGCTCGAAGTGCTGCCCGCACCCCGCACAGAGCTCTCCAAGTTTGCTCCCAAGATCATTTCCTTTACCATCAATCCCGATAAGATCCGCGAGGTCATCGGCAGCGGCGGCAAGGTCATCAACAAGATCATCGAGGAGACGGGCGTCAAAATCGACATCGACGACGACGGAAAAGTGTGCATCGCTACCTACGGCGAAAACACCGAAAATGCAGAGCGTGCCAAGGCGATCATCCTCTCCATTGCGCGCGATCCCGAAGTGGGCGATATGTTTATCGGCTCCGTCGTCCGTATTCTCTCCAACATCGGCGCGTTCGTCGAGCTGGCTCCCGGCAAAGACGGCATGATCCACATCTCCAAGATGAGCGATCGCCGCATCGCCAAGGTCGAGGACGTCCTCAACATCGGCGATATGGTCAAAGTGCAGATCATCAAGATCGGCGAAAAGGGCATCGACCTCAAACTTCTCGAAAAGATGGAAGGCTGATTACTTTAAAAGAAAAGACGGGACATTTGTCCTGTCTTTTTTTATTGCGGGAGGGCGCGTCGGCGCCCTCCCGCAAGGTTTCGAAGTGAAATTTGTGCATGCCTGTTTTGTCAGGAACTTTTACGGGGCGGCGTTTGCCGCGTGTCTGTTTTGTCGGATGTTTTGCGAGGCGGGATTTTCATAACCGCACAGCGTTCCGCTCTCCTGATGCCCCGCATCTTTTCAAAAGATGCGGGACATCGGCTGCCGTTCGGAAAAAGGGCTGCTGCTTGGGAAAGGGTGCTTTTCGCAAAAGGAAGCGTTGCGCGGGGAAAGGGATACGTGTGCAGGGGAAAACTGTCTGCGGGGGAAGAAACAAAAAAGCAGCGCCGCAAACTTTGCGGCGCTGCAGTAATTTATTTCTTTTTGAAAACGGACTTGGGCTGTCCGCAGACGGGACAGCGCCAGTCTTGCGGAAGCTCTTCGAAGGGGATGTTCCCGTTGTATTCATACCCGCATACGGAACACACGTATTTTCCTGCCGTATCCTCCTGCGCGATATAGGTGGGGGCATTCTTCGCCGTCTTGCCTTTGATGACGTTGTGGTAATAGGCATAGGTCATGGGCGGATTGTCGCTCGTCTTTTCCGCGCCGATCACCTCGCCCAAAAACACGGTATGGGTGGAGGTGTCCATGCTCCCGGTCACGCGGCAGGCGATGTATGCGCAGCTGTCCGAAACGACGGGCAGTTTGTCGCGCACCTGCCAGGGGATGTCTTTGAATTTATCCGTATCCCGTCCCGAACGGAACCCGAACGTCCCGATGATGGAAGGATCGGAGTTTTCGGAGAGCACGGAAACGGCAAAATGTCCGCAGTCGGCGATGCACTTGTTGGTATAGTTGTCCTTGTTGACGCTGACCATCACCGTCGCGGGTGAAGAGGTGATCTGCACCGCGCAGTTGACCGTGCAGCCCGTAGGGCGGCCGTTGTCCCAGGCGGACAGGATGTACACGCCGTAAGAAAGGGCATGAAAGGCTCTCGGGTCCATATGTTTACCTCAATAATTATCTGCTCTCAGCTGGAAGTATGCCTTGGGGTGTGCACAGACGGGGCAGACCTCGGGCGCTTTTTTTCCGACGACGATGTGTCCGCAGTTGGAGCACTGCCAGATGCAGTCCTCGTCGCGCGAGAACACCAGCCCTTCCTGCACGTTCTTCAGCAGGGCAAGGTAGCGCTTTTCGTGCTCTTTTTCGATCTCGCCAACCTTTTCGAAGAGGAAGGCAATGTGATCGAAGCCCTCTTCCTTTGCCTCTTTGGCAAAAGTGGCGTACATATCCGTCCATTCGTAGTTTTCGCCCGCTGCCGCGTCTGCAAGGTTGGCTTCGGTCGAGGGGACGTCGCCGCCGTGCAGGAGCTTGAACCAGATCTTGGCGTGCTCTTTTTCGTTGTTCGCCGTCTCTTCGAACAGGGCAGCGATCTGTACAAACCCTTCCTTCTTCGCCTTGCTCGCATAGTACGTGTACTTGTTGCGTGCCTGCGATTCGCCTGCAAACGCTGCCTGCAGATTTGCTTCCGTTTTGCTTCCTTTGAGTTCTTTAGCCATTTTTGATTCCTCCAGATTTATTACATTCGGAACAAGTTCCGATGAATTCGAGATTGTGCCGTTCCACGATGAATCCGTGCGTGTCTCCCAAGATTTTTTCGGGGGAGAGGGGCGGCAGATGTGCGTCGAATACCTTTCCGCAGAGGCGGCAGCGCAGGTGATAGTGCGGCTGAGTGCGGAAATCGAATTTGTCTGCACCTTCGCCCGTCTCTATTTTTAAAATTTCTCCCTGCGCGGCAAGGATGTTGAGATTGCGGTAGATCGTGCCCTTGCTCACGTTCGGATGCTCGCGGAAGATCTCTTCGTACACTTCTTCCGCGTCCGGATGATCGAGCCGCCTTACCGCCTGTAACACCAGTTGCCGCTGTATCGTGTTTCTCCGATCCATATGCAACCTTATTAGGAATTATTCTTATTTAATATTATATCATCTTTTTTAAATTTGTCAATCCTTTTTTAAAAATTTTTTTGAAATATTGACAAACGGGCGCGGATTGATTTATAATATAGGGGAAAGGAGGACGGCTTGCTCGCTTGCGGCCGACAGGGGATATGAAATACGAAAACACGGAGCTTTACTTTCTGGAAAAAGATCTCCTGCGCAATTTCGGGGAGGAGTTGGGTAAAAAGATCTTTCAGGGAGCATCCAAGCTTTATACGGAGCTTGCCGTCACGACGGATTATAAAAACAGCCCCACCTACGAGCGGCAGCTGCGTCGGCTGGTCTATCCCGTCATCGCCTATTACAAGACGCTTCTCTCCTTCGGATACCGTTCGCCCGCTGCACTGGGACTGGTGCGCAACGAAACGCAAAAGGCAGCTGCGGAGGCGGGGCAGGCACTCGCCAATCAGATGCGTCCTTTTTTTCCTTTCCGCGCCTTTCGCGGAAACATCAAAAACTTTATCGAATACAAATTCCCGTCCTGCGGGTGGAAGACGTGTAACCTGCGGGTGAAGGGGAAGAACATCGATTTCGACGTGCAGGAATGTATGTACGACGTGATCTCGGCAAAATTCGGCTGTCCCGAGCTTTGCACGGTATTCTGCGATTACGAGGCAAAGGCTTGGGAAGGTCTTTTGCCGCAGGTCGTTGCCGGGCGGGGCGGCACCATCGCCACCGGGCACGACGTGTGCGATTTTCATTTCCGCAAGGGTTCCCGCGGGACAAAAAAGGAATAGGATCTCTTTTACAGAGAAGAACGCCCCGAAGCGAAAGCGTTTCGGGGCGTTTTGCGCGCGGTGCAGGGGGTGGGCCGCGCGCGGGCGGATAAGAAAATTACGCCGCAAAATTTGCGGCGCGGGGAGACTAGTTGTTTCTGCGCAGGGCAAGCAGGAGCTTTAAGATCAGCTGGATGACGCGCAGGATGGCGACGACGAATTGCAGAACATACTCCACCATATAGCTGCGGAATACCTTTTTCACCCGTTCGTTTTCTTCGGGGGTGAGCGCCGTGCCCAGCCATTCTTCCGCGCGGGCAATGGCTTTTTTCTCGACGGGGATGTTCAGCAGGGTGACGATAAAGGCAAAGACGATGAACAGGAAACTGATCACGAGCGCAATGGCGGTAAAGAGCAATGAGCCCGTTACAAAAATGTCGACCAAAAGCCCGGCCGCCACAAGCGGAATAAACAGGGCAGGGGCAAAGATGCCCAGTCCCTGCAGTCTGCCGCGCACGATCATCTTGCGGTCCCCGTCGCGGTGCTGTTCGGCGAGAGCGACTTTCTGCGCCGCTATGGCGACGGACGTCACGCTCGCTTTTTTGATGGTGAATTTGCGCAGGTAGACCGTCCTCTTCATCAGGCTGTAATGGTTGCCGAAAAAGAGGGTGCGCAGGATGCCGCACTTTTTGACCTTGACGTCGGGCATTCCGTTTTCGTCCAAAAGCTTGCGTGCAAACGCCTCGCCCGAAAGCCCCATGGAGTTCTGGATGCGGTTTCCGCGCCAGTATCCCACGGCGACGACGATCTGCGCGATGAACGCTGCGACGACGGCAATTGCCAGCAGGATGCAGATCAACAGGTACGCAAATTCCAGCCCGTCAAATTGAGCTGCCAAAAAACTTACTTTCATATTCTACCTCTCTACGATTATTTTTATCGTTACGGCGGCGATCGCCGTAAGGAGCAAGATCCTTCCCAGCCACGAACAGAAAAGATAGATCTTTCTGCGGCGCTTTGCCGCATTGTTTGGGATGTAGCGGGGATTTTCCGTCTGCGCGTTTCCCGTCAGTTCGGTGACGGAGGGGACGGTGCGCTGTCCCGTCTCGTCCAGGTAATGCGCAAAGCGGAATTGCAGGGGCACCTGCTTGTTTTCCGTAAAGTGAGCGAGGCAATCGAGACTGTGCGGAAATTTGGAGTAGCGCGGCGTGAAAAAACCCATCACGCCCAACACCCAAAAGAGAAGGGCGTACAACCACCAGAAGGGGCGGGAAAGTTCGTGCTTTCTCAAAAAACGCAGGGTCACGGGCTGTCCGTCCGTTTTGTCCGTTTCCACGTATTCTTTTCCGCCTTCTCTGTTGATGCGCAGCCTTTTGCCGTCGCAAAAGACTTGGATGTCCGCACGGTTGATCAGATAGACTTTCATGCGGCGCCTCCTTGTACCGCCGTATAATAGAGCAGTGCCGCAATGGCGGTGCAGAGGGCGGACAGGACGGCGGAGACCAACCTGCCCGTTTTCGGCGCGCCGTTTTTGTGTACGAAGAAGATATTGAGCGCCAGAAAGCAAACGGAAAGGACTAGGAAGACGGGCATCAGCGCCTGATAGGCGGCGGTCACCTTGTCGGCAAGCGCCTGTAATTGTTCCAGTCCGTCCGCGCGGAACAGATCGCGGAAACTCTCGTAAAGGAGGATCGCCCCGAAGGTGATGAGGACAAAGAGGACTAGGATGAGCACGCGCATGGCGTAGCCGAGCGCGGCGCCGAAAAACAGTCCGTGCAGGAGAACGGGGACAAAGGCGCCGAGGGCGACCAGCCATCCCAGTCGCAGCAGGGTGCCGCACAGCCTGTTTTCCGCCTGCATGCGATAAAGTTCTTTTTCCATGATCTTCTCACATCTGTATTTGATAATATGATTGTATCATGGAAACGCTGTTCTGTCAATGGATAATTTCAAATTCTGCTGCCGCGTCCGTGTGTCCGTATTTTTTGCGGTATTGCAGCGGCGTCATCCCTTTCAGGCGTCGGAACAGCGTCAAAAAGTTCGCTCCGTTGGGCAGGCCGCAGCGTTTACCGATCTCCCGCACGGGCAGGTCTGTACCGCAGAGCAGTTCGCAGCACTTTTCCACGCGTACGAGGGTGAGACAGTCGCAAAACCTCTTTCCGCAAAAGCGGCGGAACAGGGCGGAAAAATAGGAAGGGGAGTACCCCGCAACGGCGGCGCAGTCTGCAAGTCGGAGCGGCTTATCCGCGTTTTGGTACAGATAGTCGAGGACGGGTTTCAGTCTGCCCAAAACATTGCCTCTTTCTTCGGGTGCGATGCGCGGGTGATAGCGGTAGAGCAGGGTCAAAAGCTCCAAAAGCTTTGCTTTGATCATCAGCTTATAGCCGTCCTCCTTTCGCTTGCTCTCCGCCACGATTTCGCCGATCAGCTCCCGTATGCGCGCACAATAGGGCGCGCCCGCAGGCACCAGGTTTTCGAACCTCTCTTCTTTGTCAAAAAAGTTTTCTATGTAGCGGTAGTCCGTCTCGTCCGCACCCTTCCATACGAGTTCGGGCCGAAATCCCAGTACCGTCACGCGGGCGGGCTTGTCCGTCCCGGAAACGGCGTGCGGTTCGATGTGGTTGACCACGACCACGTCCCCGTCGCCCGCACAGATCTTGCGCGTGCCGAAATCGTAGACGATCTCGCCGTCGCTGACTGCCGAGATCTCCAGATAATTGTGAAAATGTGCTTCGGGCATCAGGACGTCCGACGTGTAATAAAATTCTTGAAAAAAGAATTCGAAGCCGCGCTCCATCTGCCAATCGCTGTAAATTCCCCGCATATGCTCCTCCTTCTTCTATTCTATCACATTTTTTAAAAAGATGGTATCCTTTTTAAAAAATTCGGTATCTTAAGATTTTTACTTTTTTTGCCCCGTTTGTTTACTTGTATCTTTTTTCGTGATATACTGAAAACAAGGAGGGGAAAAAGATGACCGTACCCGAACGTTTTCGAAACTTTATGCTCGGCAAACCCGTCGACCGTCTGCCCGCCGTCGAATGGGCGCCTTATTGGGATTTGACGGTGAAACGCTGGAGAGGGGAGGGACTGCCCGACACGTGCGTCACGCCCTACGATATTCAAAATTATTTCGGTCTGGACAAATGCTGTCAGACTTATTTCAGCTTTCAGACGGCGCAGACGCCGCAGCCTGCTTTTCACGGGGCAGGGGTGATCCGCGACGAGGCGGATTACGAAAAGATCCTGCCCACCCTGTTTCCTGAGCCCCGCTTGCCCAAAGAGCACATCGAGTGGCTGAAAAAGACGCGTGCCGACGGCGACACCCTGTACTTTTTTACGGTGGAAGGGTTTTTCTGGCAGCCGCGCGCGCTGTTGGGCATCGAGCCGCATCTGTACAGTTTTTACGATCAGCCCGAACTGTATCACCGCCTTTGCGAGGACAACGCAAACTGGATCAAAAAGGTGTTCGAATACGCGCTGAACGTCTTTCCTTTCGACTTTATGAGCTACGCGGAGGACATGAGCTATAACAACGGCCCGATGATCTCCAAGGAGCTGTTCGACGAATTTCTGATGCCCTATTACAGGGCGACCCTGCCTCTGCTCAAAGGCGCCACGTTCAGCTTTATAGACAGCGACGGGGACATCACCAAGGCGGTGGACTGGTACGCCGAGGCGGGTGCGGACGGCATGTTCCCGCTCGAACGGCAGGCGGGCGTAGACGTCTCGCTGTACATCAAAAAACAGCCGCAGATGGCGTTTTTGGGGCATTTCGACAAGATGTGCATGAAATTCGGGGAAGAGGCGATGGTCAGGGAATTCGAGCGCCTGCTGCCCTCCGCGCGGCAGGGGAAGGTGTTGTTTTCCTGCGATCACCAAACGCCGCCCGACGTCTCCGTCGAAAATTACCGCATCTACACGCGGCTTCTGCGCAAGTATGCGGCACTTGCCGCGCAAAAAGCATAGAATCCGGCTTTTGCCCGCTTGAAAAAGCGGGCTTTTCGTTTTTTGTGCCTAAAATGTGCCTAAAAAAGAAAAACCACTACATACAGTACCATTCTAAGGAATAGAACATACTATATATAGTGGTTTTTTACTTTGGCGCAGAAGGCGGGATTTGAACCCGCGCTACGGTTTCCCGTACTACTCCCTTAGCAGGGGAGCCCCTTGAGCCACTTGGGTACTTCTGCACGGCTCTTGCAGCGCATCTTCTGATACGCTAAATTATAATACCATATTTTTGTGCTTTTGTCAAAGTTTCCTGTGTGGTTTTTCAAAATTCTTTTTTACTTTTTCGACGGAAACAGGGAGAGTGCGGCAGAGGACGTTTGCACAAGGCTATTTGCTAAATTTACGTAAATTTCACCCCTTTTCTCCATAAAAATTTTCAAATAAGTATTGCAAATGCAGGTTCCGTATGGTAAAATAAATAAAAGGAGAGAAGATCATGAATATTTGGCACGATATTGACGAGAAGCGCATCAAAAAAGAAGATTTTATGTGCTATATCGAGATCCAGAAGGGCTCCAAGAGCAAATACGAGCTGGACAAAGAGACAGGCGTGCTCAAACTCGACCGCGTTTTGTATACCTCTACCGTCTATCCTGCCAGTTACGGGTTTATTCCCCGCACGCTCGCGGACGACGGAGACCCCCTGGACGTACTCGTGCTCTGCAGCGAGCCTATTTTCCCCGCCACGATGGTGCAGTGTTATCCCATCGGGGTCATCAGCATGATCGACGACGGAAAGATGGACGAAAAGATCATCGCCATTCCGTTCCGCGAGCCTACATACAATATCTATACGGACATTTCTCAGCTGCCCCGCCACATCTTTGACGAAATGATGCATTTCTTTGAAGTGTATAAAGTGCTCGAACACAAGACAACTTCGGTCAAAGAGATCATGGGCAGGGAAAATGCCGTCGGGATCGTGCAGGAATGTATCGATCGCTATAAAAAACAGATAGAGGGGAAAAGGACATGAAGATCTTGTTTTTTGGGGACTCCATCACGGAAGGTAACCGCGATAAGAGCGATCCCGCTTCCTTGGGAGACGGGTATGTGTATATTTTGCACGAAAAGCTGAAAAACCTGTACGAGGATACGGAATTTGTCTTCCTGAACCGCGGGACCAGTCACAGCAGGATCGCCGACCTCGAAGCGCGTGCCGACAAAGAGGTCGTCGCCGAGAAACCTGACGTCGTTGTCCTGCTCATCGGCATCAACGACGTGTGGAGCCGCGGCGAACTGGAAGCGCACTTCGAAGAAGCCGCTTTTTCCGCTTCTTACGAAAAGGTGGTCTCCAAGATCAAGGACTGCGGCGCTAAACTCATCGTCGTGGAACCCTTCCTGTTCAACGTGCCCGACAAAAAACGTTTCCGCCGCGATTTCGACCGCATGATTGCCATCGTCCGATCGCTTGCGGAAAAGTACGCGGATGCATACGTTCCTCTGGACGAGATGTTTGCGGGCGTCAGTCAAAGCGTGGGCATCTCCGCTTATTCCGCAGACGGCGTGCATCCCACGCATCGCGCAGCCCGTCTGATCGCGGACAACGTCATCAAAAAGATAAGAACATTTTTGTGATATGAGTAAAAAACTTCTGATCGCCGTTGACCTGCAGAAAGATTTTATCGACGGCGCGTTGGGAACGCCGCAGGCGCAGCAGATTCTTCCCGCCGTGCGCGAACGTATCGCCCGTGCGCGGACGGAAGGGGAAAGTATCGTCTTTACCCGCGATACGCACGGACAGGATTATTCCGAAACGCAGGAGGGCCGCAACCTTCCCGTGGCTCACTGTCTGCGCGGCAGCGAAGGCTGGCTGATCGTGCCCGGTCTGTATGCGGGGGAACGGGTATTCGACAAGCCCGCGTTCGGGAGCGTGGAACTGGCGGAGTACGTGCGCGACGAGGGGTTTGACGAGGTGGAACTCATCGGCGTCTGTACGGATATCTGCGTTATTTCCAATGCCCTGCTCATCAAGGCGTTTTCTCCCGAAGCGGAACTTTCCGTGCGCGCGGACTGCTGTGCGGGTGTCTCGCCCGAAAGTCACGAGCGGGCGCTTCTTGCCATGCAGGCTTGCCAGATCAAAGTGATATAGTCAAAAACAGCGATACACCGATATCAAACAGATATAGTCAAAAGATAGGTTAAAAAGAAGGGCGCCCGCGCGGAAGTTTCCGCGCTGGCGCCCTTTGTGCGTGCCGCCTCCCGCCAAAGCGGGAGGCGCAAAGAGGGGAAAAGGACATAAAAAGACGGCGCGAAAGGAGCAAAAGTTACTGCAAGAGGGGCGCTTTGCGACAGTCTGCGAGGGGAAATTTCACCCCGCAGCGGTGAAGGGGAAGGGCAGAAAGGTCGTCTCCTCGAGAGCCCGCGAAGGGAAATCGTGTCCGCAGGAGGCGAGGGAGTGCCTGTATAGTAGGCGGCTTGTGAGATCATGTAAAAAACAAAAACCCCGCGCCGCAGACGGTGCGGCGCGGGGTCGGAATACGGGGAATGTTTTTTAGGGAAGTCTGTCTTCGAGGATGCAGTGCAGTGCCTGCAACACGCCCCCTTCCGCATTGGAAGGAACGCATTTTCCGATCATCTGCCTGAGGGGCGGATAGGCGTTTTCCGTCACGTACGGGTGCCCGCATTCGAGCAGCATTTCGTAGTCGTTCATATGGTCGCCGAAAGCGACGCAGGCGTCTTTGGAAAAGCCGAACTTTTCTCGGATAAAGCGGACGGCGCTGCCCTTATCCGTGTATTTTTCGGAAATATCCAGCCAGTTCCCGCCCGACTGGATGATGCGCAGGTGGGGCAGGGCGCGCGGCAGCACTTTCATGCCGTTGTTTTCCGGCCCGAGCTCGTCGTAAACGGCGATCTTGCACACCTTTTCCCGCTTGGCAAGGGAGAGAAGGTTGCCCTTTGCGTTGGAGATGTAAGAGGCCGCCACATAGGAAAGAAAGGGCTGTTCTTCCGACTGATAATAGGCACAGTCTGGCGTGCAGAGCAGTGCGTGTGCGCGGGGCAGTCCGTTTACGACTTCGAGAGAGCGGCGGATGTCCTCCTGCGGCAGACTGTCCAGGCGCAGGATCTCGCCGTCTTTGGCGACGATCGCGCCGTTTTCCGCCAGCAGCAAGATCTTGTCCGCCACGGGCGCAAACATCCTTTCCAGCGCCGTCAGCTGCCTGCCGCTGGCAGGGCAGAAGAGCACGCCTTTGTCGTACAGCCGTCCGATCGCTTCAAAGATCCCTTCCGGCAGGTTTCCCTGCGGGTCGAGGAGAGTCCCGTCCAGATCGCAGGCGATAAATCTGATTTTTTCTGTCTTTTCCGTTCTCATGGTTTCGTCTTAAAAAATGGGATACGTAGGGGCAAAACGGTTACATCAATGCCGCAAAAACGCGCAGCACGGAGCGATAGATGAGGCTGTGGGGCTTGTCCTTGATCTCGCTTGCGGTGACGAGGTGGCTCTCTTCGCAGGTCTGCAGATAGTCGTGGCACAGCGCCGTGCATACCTTTTCGTCGAAGAAGAGGAGATCGGATTCGAAATGCAGGTAAAAGCTGCGGAAATCCATGTTCGTGGAGCCGATCATGCACACGTTTCCGTCGCTGACGATGCTCTTGGCGTGCAAAAATCCGGGCGTGTAGCGGTAGATCTTGATGCCCTCTTTCACCAGCTGCGAATAGAACGCCTTTGTGACGGCAAACACATACTTTTTATCGGGGATATTGGGCACGGAAATGCGCACGTCCACGCCCGAATGTGCCGCCGTTATCAGTGCGCGCCGCATCTCGCCGTCCAGGATGAGGTAGGGGGTGTTGATATAAATATATTTTTTGGCGTTATAGATGATCTTGAGGTACAAATTTTCGCACACGTTGGTGCCTTTCCCGAAGGGGGAATCGCTGAAAGCGGTGCAGAGGATGTTACCTGCGGGGCTGTCCGTGATATATTTCGAATAGTCCTCCGCCTCTCCCCGCGACGCCCAAAGCTGCAAAAACATGGCGGTAAAGTTCTGCACGACCCTGCCGCGCACAAGGATACCCGTGTCTTTCCACGTCCCGAAGGGATGCGTCTCGTTAATGTATTCGTCCGCGAGGTTCACGCCGCCCGTAAAGGCGACCTTACCGTCGATGACGGCGATCTTTCTGTGCGTGCGGTTGTTCTGCGCGATGTCCAGCATGGGGCGGAAGGGGTTGAAGCACATACACTTGATCCCTTTCTTTTCCATGCTTTCCGCATAGTTGCCGGGGACTTTGAGCATGGAGCCGATGTCGTCGTAGATAAAGCGCACATCCACGCCTGCCTTTGCCTTGCGTTCGAGAATTTCGGTCACGCCGTCGAGGAATTTGCCCGGCTGGATGACGAAATATTCCAAAAAGATATATTTTTCCGCCTTTTCCAGCTCGGCAAGGAGTGCCTGTGCGTATTCCTGACCCATGGAGAAGTATTCGAAGTCGGTGCAGTCGGTAAAGGGCATGTGTGTGAATTTTGTCACGTAGTCGGCACAGGCGCCCGCAAAGTCACCTGCCTGCGCGAGGGAGGCGGGCCGTTCTCCGGGTCGGGCGTACAGACATTCCGCCCCGCGGTGCATTTCGGAAAGCATTTTGCGCCTGCACCGCGGCATTTTATGCCTGCGCAGCAGCAGGTACAGCAACGCCCCTGCGGGCGGGATGGCGAGGATGGGGATCAGCCACGCGATCTTGTATTCGGCGTTCACGTCCGAGTTGACGATGTAGATGACGACGACCATGTCCACGATGAAAAAGACGACGGACAGGATGGAAGAAGCGTGGGGCACCCACGCGCTGAAGATGAGGATGGAGACGGGGATAAAAGCGAGCTCCAGCAACAATAAAAAGCAGACGAGCAAAAACTTGCTCGTCAGAAGGCGGAAGATCTTACTCTTTTTTTTACGCATACGCATTCCTTTCTGTTCAGGACAGCATATTCAGCAGGGAGACGGGAACGTTCTCCCCCTTTTTTGCACGGGCGTCCCCTTCGCTGAGGACTGCGGCTGCATCCGCGGCGGGATGCACGGCAAGGTGCAGGGGCGCGATGTTGACTGCCTTATTGAGCAGCAGGTTGATCGCCGATTCGATGTTCGAATAGTCGTTGGCGACGGCGGTGAGCGTCAGCTGCTTGTCGAAAGCGGGTTTAAGCTGCGCAGAACATTCGGGGAAGGAAAATCCCGTGTACACCACCATGCCCCCGAACGCGGTCGCGTCGAAGGGGATGACGGGGGAAATGTTGTTGTAGCTGCAGTGCACGGCTGCGCAGGCGAGCCGCCCGCCCGTGATGCGCATCACCTCGTCGAGCATGGATTCGTTTGCCCGCACGGTGTAGTAGATGCCGCATTGCGCCGCCTTTTTCAGCCGCTCCTCGTCCGCGTCGATGAGGATGGGCACGGCCTGGTGATAGATGAGCAGCTGGGAGAGGATGTTGCCCAATTCTCCCGCGCCGAAGACCGCCACGTGCGAGCCTTTGGAGATGTTCAGCTTGTCGATGACGTTTTCTGCCGTGGCGACGATGCCCGCAAACAGCGCCTCGGTATCCGAGACGGAGGGGGGCAGGGGGGAGAGGTGCGCCTCTTCCGTGACGACGAAGTCTCTGAGGTAGCCTTCCGTGTTCACGCCTGCGATCTGTACGTCGCTGCAGTTGTCCTCATTGCCCGCAAGGCAGTGTTCGCACTTGCCGCAGGGAACGGCGTCGTGCAGAAAGACGCGCGTGTTTTTTTCTACTTTCACGCAGTCTTCGCCCGCTTCTCCCACCACGCCCACGGCAAACCTGCCGGGCACAAAGGGATACTTCGGCTTGGAAACGCCGCTGTAGGCGCGCAGTTCCGTGCCGGAGAGAAGGACGTTTGTCACCTTCACTTTGGCTTGCGTGCGGCTGGTAAGATTGTCCGGTCTCTCTTCCGTGACGAGCACGTTTGGGGAGAGAATTTTCCAAATCTTCATAAAACTCCTTTTAAAACGGTGCGCCGCAGCGCACCGTTTCGGTATAAGCATTATAATGCAATCGGCGGGATTTTGCAAGCAAAAAGCGCCCGAATCGGAAAATCTTGGCTTTCGGGGCGGCGTAAAAGGGGAAAAATACGGCCTGAAAAAATTTTTTTGGAAAGCAGCGGTATTTGATTTGACACGGTGCGCAAAATACGTTATAATAAGCGAGCGTCTTAATAAGAGAAATTATGCACAGAGAGGTGAAAATAATGAAACCCGATATTCATCCCGAGTACCACGAGGCAACGGTCGTTTGCGCTTGCGGCGCAACCTTCAAGACGGGTACGACAAAGAAAGGGGATACCATCAGAGTCGACATTTGCAGCAAATGCCATCCCTTCTTTACAGGCAGACAGAAACTCGTAGATACAGGCGGCAGAGTGGATAAGTTCAAAAAAAGATACGGAATTTAGTATTTGCGTTTTCAGCTCTAAGGTTTGCTTGGGGCTGATTTTCTTTTTTTGACGCGCGCGTATGCGCGCGCCGCGATCAAGACGGAGAATTTACAGATGAGCAAAGACAAGAAAAAAGACTGCCGTACCTATATCGGCGGACAGGCGGTGCTGGAAGGGGTGATGATGCGCGGCAAAAAGGCGTATGCCACCGCCGTGCGCGATCCCGAAGGCAATATCCAGGTCGAAGGCCGTCGCCTGCACCCGTCCAAGGGCATGCGCATTGCGTCCAAGATCCCGCTCGTGCGCGGCGTCGTCAGCTTTGTTTCTTCCCTCGTCATGGGCAGCAAGATCCTGATGCGCAGCGCCGAGGTGTACGGGGATACCTGCCAGCCTTCCCGCTTCGAAAAGTGGTGCGAGAAAAAATTGCACATCAATCTGATGTCCGCCGCCTCTTTTGTGGCAACGCTGCTGGGCATCCTGCTGGCGGTGGGGCTGTTTGTCGTCCTTCCCATCATCCTCGCCGACCTTCTTGTCGGTACGGGTACCTGGCTGGTAAAATATTCCATCGGTTACAACCTCATCCAGGGCTGTCTGCGCCTTCTTATCTTTTTGCTGTACATCGTCGCCATCACGGCAATGCGGGATATCCGCCGCGTGTTCATGTACCACGGTGCCGAGCATAAGACGATCACTTGCTTCGAAAAAGGGCTGGAACTCACGCCCGAAAACGCAAAGAGCTGTTCGCGCATCCACGACCGCTGCGGCACCACCTTCCTCTTTTTGGTCATGGCGGTCAGCATCGTCGTCTTTTCCGTGGTCAACTGGGTCTGCGACGAATATCTCAACCTCTTCCAGTTCGGCGCCGTGGCAAACTTCTTTATCCAGTTTGCCGTCAAGATCCTGTTCCTGCCCATCGTGGCGGGGCTTTCGTACGAGGTGCTCAAGCTGCTCGCCAAGTCGCAGAGCAAGATCCTGCTCCCGCTCAAGGCGCCCGGGTTCGCTCTGCAAAAGCTCACCACGCGCGAGCCGGACGACGAGATGCTCGAAGTCGCCATTGCCGCCTTTCAACAAGTATATGCAATGGACGCGGACGAAAGTATCCCCGAGACAGATTTTGTTGTCTCCAAAACGGTCAAAAAATACACGGAAGAGCTGAAAGCTCTCTTCACTGCGCAGGGCATCGACGAGAGCGATGCCGAATGGCTGGTCTCCGTCAAAACAGACATTCCCCGCAGCGAGCTTGCGGAATGTGAAAAAGTGCTGCTCCCCAGCCGCGTGCGCGAGCTGGATGCCGTCGCGGGCGAACGCCTGAAGGGGAAGCCGCTGTGGTACATCTTCGGCGACACCGAGTTTTACGGCTATAAGATCAAAGTGGACGGCAGGGTGCTCATTCCCCGCCCTGAAACCGAATTGCTCGCCGAACAGGCGCTCAAGACGGCGGAAGAAGGAGACAAAGTGCTCGACCTCTGTACGGGCAGCGGCTGCATCGCCGTCGCGCTCGCCAAAGAGGGGCTGCAAAAACAGCTCATCGTCACCGCTGCGGACATCAGCGCGGATGCGCTGGAAGTGGCAAAGGAAAACGCGCGGCTCAACGGAGCGGACATCAAGTTCGTGGAGAGCGACCTTCTGAAAAGCGTCAGAGGAAAATTCAATCTCATCGTCTGCAATCCCCCGTACATCCGCACCGCCGATATCGCCACCCTTCAGAAAGAGGTGCGCGACTACGAACCCGTCTCCGCACTGGACGGCGGGGAGGACGGGCTGGAGTTTTACCGCCGCCTCGCACTGGAAGCGCCCAAACACCTCGTCCGCGGGGGGACGCTGCTGATGGAATGTGGGCAGGGACAGGCGCAGGAGATCGTCAAACTGTTCAAAAAGTTCGACTACACGATGGTCTCGCGCGATTATAACGACATCGAGCGCTTCGTCCGCGCGGTACTGTAAGCGTTCCACGGAAAGGTATGATCAGAAAATTAGAAGATATCCTGGAAAAATACAACGCCTTGTCGAGGGAAATGTCCGATCCGGACGTCATTGCCCAGCCCGAGCGCTGGACGCAGTGCGCCAAGGAACACGCCGACATCTCCGAAACGGCGGAAAAGTACCTCGAATATAAAAAAGTGGAGAAGGAGATGAACGACGCGTTCGCCGCCGCCGAGACGGAAGGGGACCGCGAGCTCAAAGACCTGCTCACGCAGGAGGGGTACGACTGCAAGCAGCGGCTTGCCGCCATCCACGACGAGCTGCGCATCCTGCTCCTTCCCAAAGACAAGAACGACGAGCGCAACGTCGTCATGGAGATCCGCGGCGGCGCGGGCGGGGACGAGGCGAGCCTCTTCGCCGCCGATCTGTACAACATGTACTGCCGCTATGCCGAAACCCTGCGCTGGAAAACGGAGATCATCGATCTCAACGAGACGGAACTGGGCGGCATGAAGGAAGTGGTGTTCACCGTTTCCGGAAAGGGCGTATACAGCAAACTCAAATACGAGAGCGGCGTGCACCGCGTCCAGCGCGTTCCCGAAACGGAATCGCAGGGCAGAGTGCATACCTCCACCGTCACCGTCGCCGTGCTCCCCGAGCCGGAAGACGTGGAAGTGGAGATCAACGAAAAAGATCTCAAAATAGACACCTACCGTTCGGGCGGCGCGGGCGGACAGCACATCAACAAGACGGAAAGCTGTATCCGCATCACCCACCTGCCCACGGGCATTGTAGTCACCTGTCAGGACGAGCGTTCGCAGATCAAAAACCGCGAAAAGGCGATGAAGGTGCTCAAAAGCAGGTTGTACGATCACTATAACTCCAAGTATCAGAGCGACTATGCCCAAAACCGCAAGAGTCAGGTGGGCACGGGGGACAGGAGCGAACGCATCCGCACCTACAACTTTCCGCAGAACCGCGTCACTGATCACCGCATCGGGCTTACGCTTTACTCTCTCGAAAGCTTTATGATGGGCGACATCGGGCAGATGCTCGAAGCGCTTGCCATCGCGGACAGGGAAGCCCAGCTTTCCTCCGCGGAAGACTGACACCGCCAATTGCGGCGCCTTCGCCGTAAAAACAGATATACGTCTGCGCGTTTTTTGCGCAAAATCCGCCCCTTGCGGGCATTTCCGACCTTTCAAAAAATTTATGAGGTATATACGTATGAACACGACAAAGAGGATCTCTTCCATCTCTCCTTCTCTCACGCTTGCCATCACGGCAAAGGCAAAAGCCATGAAAGCGGAGGGAAAGTCTGTCATCGGATTCGGCGCGGGAGAACCCGACTTCAACACCCCGCAGCACATCATTGACGCGGCGAAAGACGCGCTGGACAAGGGGTATACCAAGTACACCCCCTCTTCGGGACTTCCCCAGCTGCGCAAAAAGATCGCGGAAAAATTCAAGGAAGAGCAGGGGCTGGATTACGATCCGTCCCAGATCATCGTTTCTTCGGGCGCAAAACATTCCATCTTCAACGCGATGTTTGCCCTCGTCGAGGAAGGGGACGAAGTGCTCATCCCCGCTCCTTATTGGCTGACCTATCCCGAAGTGGTCAAAGTGTGCGGCGGCAAGAGCGTGTTCATCGAAGGGCATAAGGAAAATCATTTCAAGATCACGCCCGAAGACCTGAAAAAGGTCATCACGCCCAAGACGAAGATGCTCATCTTCAACTCTCCTTCCAACCCCACGGGCGCCGTGTATACGGAAGAGGAGATCCGCGCGTTGGGCAAAGTGGCGGAAGAAGCGGGTATCTGGGTGCTCGCCGACGAGATCTACAGCAAACTCATCTATGACGGGGTCAGACATTTCTCCATGGCGCAGGTCTCCGAAAAGATGAAGGAAAAGACGGTCATCGTCAACGGCGTCTCCAAGACGTATGCCATGACGGGCTGGCGTATCGGCTGGCTGGCAGCCCCCAAGGACGTTGCCAAAGCCATCGACTCTTTCCAGAGCCACGCCACCTCCAACCCCACCAGCATTGCGCAGTACGCCACGCTCGCGGCCCTGAACGGCAGCGAGGAAGAGCTGGAAAGGATGCGTTCCATCTTCAACGACCGCAGAAAATTTATGATCTCCCGTATCCGTGAGATCGAGCATCTCGACTGCATCGAGCCGGACGGCGCCTTCTATATCATGCTCATCGTCAAGGGGCTGTACGGCAAGCGCTACAACGGCAGAAAGATCAACGGTTCCATGGACGTTGCGGACATGCTCCTCGAAAAGGGAGTTGCCGTCGTGCCCGGCATCGCATTCGGCGACGACGAGTGCGTGCGCCTCTCCTATGCCATCTCCAAGGAAGACATCGCGGAAGGGCTCGCCCGCATCGAGCAGTTCGTGAGGGAGGTGTTCTGAGTGATCTATTTCGACAAAAGTAAAAATCTGCTCGAAGAGGACAGATACCGCTACGAATTGCAGGACGTGCCGCAGCCCGAGCTGTTCCGCGACCTGTATCCGTACGAAGAGATCCCCAAAGTCGTGTTCAACTACAGGCATGTTCCCATGAACATGCCCTCCGAGATCTGGATCACGGACACGACTTTCCGCGACGGACAGCAGTCCACCTCTCCTTTCACGGTCAAGCAGATCGTGGAGATCTTCAAGCTGATGTCCCGCCTGGGCGGCCCCAAAGGCATCATCCGTCAGAGCGAATTTTTCCTGTACAGCGAAAAGGACCGTTCCGCTCTGAAACAGTGCCAGGATCTGGGCCTCAGATTCCCCGAGATCACCACGTGGATCCGCGCCAACGAAAAGGACTTCGAGCTCGTCAAGCAGGCGGACGTGGCGGAGACGGGTATCCTCGTCAGCTGTTCCGACTATCACATCTTCAAAAAGATGAATCTTACCCGCGCACAGGCGATGGATAAATATCTCGGCATCGTCAAGAGCGCGCTCTCTTACGGGATCCGCCCGCGCTGCCATTTCGAGGACATCACCCGCGCCGATTTTTACGGGTTCGTCGTGCCTTTCGCCAACGAGCTGATGAAGCTCTCCCGCGAGAGCGGCATTCCCATCAAGATCCGCATGTGCGACACGATGGGCTTCGGCGTCAACTATCCCGGTACCTCCCTCCCGCGCAGCGTGCAGGGGATCGTGTACGGCCTGCATCACCATTCGGAAGTGCCCAGCAGCCTGCTCGAATGGCACGGTCACAACGACTTTTATAAAGTGGTCACCAACGCCACGACGGCGTGGCTGTACGGTGCGAGCGGCGTCAACTGCTCCCTGCTCGGCATCGGCGAGCGCACGGGCAACTGCCCGCTCGAGGCGATGGCAGTGGAATACGCCTCCCTGCGCGGCACAAACGACGGCATGGACTTTACCGCCATCACCGACATCGCGCACTACTTCGAGGAGGAACTCGGCTACATCATCCCGCCCATGACACCTTTTGTCGGGCGCGCGTTCAACGCCACCCGCGCGGGCATCCATGCGGACGGCATGCTCAAAGACCCCGAGATCTACAATATCTTCGACACGGCAAAGATCCTCGGCAGGCCCGCCCGCGTCTCCATCAACAACGCCAGCGGCCTTGCGGGCATCGCATACTGGATCAACGACTATTACGACCTGCCCGACGGGCACAAGATCGACAAGAAGGACGACATGGTGCTCAAACTCAAAGAGCAGATCGACGCCGAATACGCGGCGGGGCGCAACAGCATCATGGGCGACGACGAACTGGACAACATGATCCGCGTCATCAGCCACGACCGTCACCGCGAGTTTGTCGCCTTCGGCAGGAGCAAATAAGGGCAGGGCGTACGACTTTCACAAAGATTTTTTGAAGTTTTTTCAAAAAGGTATTGAAACTCGCGCAAAAACAGTGTAGAATAGATGTATCAAAAGAAATTTTGACGGAGGTTAAAATGATCAAAATTATTTACGGGCCCAAAGGGACTGGCAAGACGAAAATCATCATCGACGAGGCAAACGCAAAAGTTGAGGCTGCAAAGGGACATCTGGTCTTCGTCACCAACACCAAGCGCTACATGTACGACCTTCACAGAGATATACGTTTTATCGATACGAGCGACTATATGATCGCGGGCGAAGAGGCGCTTTGCGGATTTATCAAGGGCGTCGCGGCGGCAAATAACGACAACGAATACCTGTTCATTGACGGTGCGGCGCGCATCGCCGGCAAGGAGATCAAGGATATGGCCGCTTTCTATTATATGCTCGAAAAGCTGTCCGAAGCGAACGATCTCAACATTTACGTCACCTGCAGCTGCGCGAAAGAGGATCTTCCCGATTTCGTAGCGAAGTATCTCTGAGCAAAATAACAAAAAACCGGGCACTCGTCCTTCCGCAAGCGGGAGGGCGAGCTTCCCACTGTGCGCAATTTCCCGCAGGGAAAGGCGCGGATCAGACTGGATAAGGTGTAGTCATTATGAAATTTATCAGCACGCGAGGGGGAGAATGCGTGACGGGCGCGCAGGCGATCGCGCAGGGCATTGCCAAGGACGGGGGATTATTTGTTCCGGAAACATTCCCCGCCGTTACACAAAAAGAACTGGAAGAGATGCTGCCCATGAGCTACGCGGAACGCGCGGCGGCGGTCCTGCACAAATATCTCGACGAATACGACTATGACGGGCTGAAAGCCGCGTGCGAAAAGGCGTACGCCCAGTTCGAGGGCGGGGACGCCGCGCCTCTCGTCAAGATCGACGCGGGGCTGTACATGCTCGAACTGTTCCACGGTCCCACCTGTGCGTTCAAGGATATGGCGCTTACGCTGCTGCCTTATCTGCTGCGCAAGGGCTGCGACCTGTGCGGGATCAAAGAACAGGTGCTCATCCTGGTCGCCACCAGCGGCGATACGGGCAAAGCTGCGCTCGAAGGTTTTAAAAATGCCGAGGGCGTCAAGATCATGGTCTTTTACCCGAGCGACGGCGTCAGCAAGATGCAGAAGCTGCAGATGGCGA
>CALVHV010000021.1 GCA_944328845.1 uncultured Clostridia bacterium
CCTGCGAGTTGATGGCGAGCAGACCCAGCGAGGGCGGGCAGTCGATCACTATGTACTCGTCTTTGCTGCGCACCTCTTCCAGCGCGTTTTTCAGCACCTTTTCGCGGCTGCGCTTGTAGACGAGCTCCACTTCCGCACCGGCAAGGTCGATGTTGGAGGGCAGGACGTCCAGCCCGGTCAGCTCCGTCTGCAAGATATTGTCGGAAACTTTTTCGTCGTCGATGAGGACGTTATACACAGATTTTTTCAGCGTGCTCTTGGAAAAGCCGAGACCCGTGGTCGCGTTGCCCTGCGGGTCGATGTCGATGAGCAGCACTTTTTTTCCCGTCGAGGCGATGTATGCCGCCATGTTGACGCAGGTGGTCGTCTTGCCGACGCCCCCTTTCTGATTGGAAAACGAAACGATTTTTCCCATTCTCTTCCACCGTTGAATAATAAATTTTCCCTTTTTGTCTCTTCTCTGTTCCCCCAAACGTCAAAAAGGGAATGAAAAAACTGTTGCGGGTCCCCCGCCGCGGCTTGCCGCGCGGGCACGTCTGCAAAAATGCTCTTTTCGGATACGGGAGCGGCAAAGCCATCCCGCCGCCAAAGGCCGCGCCTGCCGCCGCGAGGGAAAAAGCCCCGCGCGGCGGCGGCTCCGCCCTTATTTGTCTTCTTTATGATCGTCCGTTCCGTTCTCCCCGCGAATACGTGCGAGGTCTTCGGAAACTTTGCTTTCGGGTTCGTCCTTGATGAAGCGCTTGAAGGGATTCTCTTCCGCCATCTTCTCTTTGGCGTCCATCTGCGCATACACCTCGTCCGGGGTCTTGCCTTCGAGCAGCATATCCACTTCGTCCGAGTAGATGGTCTCGCGCTCGACGAGAACGCGCGCCATGTTGTCCAGGACCTTGCGGTTTTCGGTGAGAAGTTTCACGGCGCGTTCGTGCGCGGATTCGATGATCTTGTGCACTTCCTCGTCGATCACGCCCGCCGTCTCTTCCGAATAGCTGTTGTGCGCTTCCATGTCCCTGCCCAGGAAAATGGGATTGTCCGAACGGTACACGACGAGGCCGACGCGCTCGCTCATGCCCCATTCAGTGACCATCTTGCGGGCGATCTCGGTCACGCGCTGCAGGTCGTTGGAGGCACCCGTCGAGACGTCCTTGATGACCAGCTCTTCCGCCACGCGGCCGCCCAGCAGTTCGCAGACGAGGTCGATCAGCTTTTCGCGGGTCATGTGGTTGTCGTCGTTGTCGGGACGGGTCATCGTGTAGCCCGCCGCCATGCCGCGCGCGATGATGGAAACTTCCTGCACGGGATCGCAGTGCTTGCAGAGCTTTGCAATGATGGCGTGGCCGCTCTCGTGGTACGCCGTGATGCGTTTATCCGATTCGGTCACCAGACGGCTCTTTTTCTGAGGTCCGAGCAATACTTTGTTGATGCCCTCGAACAGTTCGTGGTTGCCGATCATCTTTTTGTTCGCGCGGGCGGTGAGGATCGCCGCTTCGTTGAGCAGGTTCTCCAGATCCGCACCCGAGAAACCGCTGGTCATGCGGGCTAGGATCTTGAAGTTGACGTCCGGTGCGAGCGGTTTATTGCGCGCGTGGACCTTTAAGATCTGTTCCCTGCCGCGTACGTCGGGCAGGTTGACGTGGATCTGTCTGTCAAAACGGCCGGGACGCAGAAGTGCGGGATCGAGGATGTCCGCGCGGTTGGTCGCCGCCATGACAATGATCCCCTCATTGGTCTCAAAACCGTCCATCTGCACGAGTAGCTGGTTGAGCGTCTGCTCGCGCTCGTCGTGACCGCCACCAAGACCCGTGCCGCGCTGGCGGCCGACGGCGTCGATCTCGTCGATAAAGATGATGCAGGGCTGGCTCTTCTTCGCCGCGTCGAACAGATCGCGTACGCGGCTCGCGCCGACGCCGACGAACATTTCCACGAAGTCGGAGCCGGAGATAGAGAAGAACGGCACGTTCGCCTCGCCCGCTACCGCCTTGGCAAACAACGTTTTACCTGTACCCGGAGGGCCTACGAGTAGGATACCCTTCGGGATGCGCGCACCGAGGTCGGCAAACTTTTTCGGGCTCTTCAAAAACTCCACCACTTCGGCGAGTTCCGCTTTCTCCTCTTCCGCACCGGCCACGTCCGAAAAACGGACTTTGATGTTGGAATTGACGCGCGCTTTGGTCTTGGCAAAGCTCATCGCCTTGCTGCCGCCCCCCTGTGTCTGGCGGATGATCAGCCAGAACACCACGCACACCAGCACGATGCCGAACAGCGGCACGAGATAACTCATAAAGCTGCCCGCATTCGGGTCGGTGTAAGAGACGGCTATGTTGTTGGTGCTTACCACCTGCCAGAACGCGTCCGTCATGGCGTTGTTCTCGCCGCGCGGACCGATCGCCTTGTAGATGATCTTTCCGTTCTTCAGCCCGTAGTAAATGTAGTCGTCTACCTGGATCTCATCCACTTCCTTTGCCGCGATCTTGTCATCCAGTTCGGTAAAATCGATGGATTCAGGTCCCATCAATGCCGAGCTGAGGACCACGGAAAGGATCAAGATGAGTACGACTCCGAGCAGGACCCAGAGTACGATTTTGGATGTTTTGCTCATATATGATTCTGACTCCTTTAAAGTTCCGATAAGTTGGTCTGTATGTGTACCGCGCGGCAGTTTCCTCCCGCACGAGAATTTTTTCTCTTTATGCGCGAGGCTTTCCCGTCCCACGCGGAAACATTCCTTGTCTTGCCTCGCGAGGTTTTCGCCCCGCAAAAAATTTTTTGTCTGTCTGCAAAGCTTTCGCCGCCCCGCAGAAATTTTTTCTTTTGCCTTTCGCCGTATTTTTACGGCCTTACGGTTTTGCTCAATGTGCCCTCTCCCGTCGGAAAGGTTCTCTTGCCTTTCTGCGAAAAATTTTTTTGCAGTAACTTTTGCTATCCCTTTCGCCGTATTTTTACGGCCTTACGGTTTTGTTCAATGTGTCCTCTCCCGTCGGAAAGGTTCTTTTGCCTTTCTGCGAAAATTTTTTTGCAGTAACTTTCGCTATCCCTTTCACCGTGTTTTTGCGGCCTTACGGTTTTGCTCAATATGTCTGCTCTCGGGAAAATTCTCCCGCCTTTCTGCTTACAACATTTTGCCGCGCAACAGCTTTTGTTTTCCCGCTCGCCATATCTTTGCGGTTCCGCTTGATCTGTGTTTTTGCAGGTTCGCGCTTTTTCTCGTGCGTTTGCGTTTTTTCTCAGAAGTTCGGCGTTTGAAACTCTCATCCCGTTCGCCTTGCTGCTCATCCCGTTCGCCGTCAGAAAAAGATCTGCTCTCTGTCTGTTCTTTAAAACATCAAAAATTTTTTCTCTTCGGTTTTGGCTCCCGAAATTTCACGGCTTGGCTTGATAAGCCCTCTCTTTGGAAAGTTCTCTTGCCTTGCCACATGAAATTTTTTACCGACAGGAAACTCTTGTCAGTTTTCCCGCCCGAAGCCGAAAAGCCGCAGGGACTGTCGCCCCTCTTCTTCACCGCTCCAATAGGTCTTCCCTCTCCGAACGCCGCCCGCGGCGATCTTCCGCGCGGAACTCTCTCGTTCCGTCTCTATTTTCAAACAGCAAGGAACTTCGCCCTGCACGTTGCCGCCCTTTCCAATGCTTTCCCCTTCGATCTCTTTCATGACCTTCCCGCGAGGTTCTTTCGTCTTGCGCGAGAAACCTTTTCTCTCTGCGATCGTCCGAAACAATTCGGGCTTTCCCTTTCCTTATTATTATATAGGAAAGCTCTGTCTTTTAAAAGTTGCCACGGCAGAACTTTCTTTCGGCTCATCCCTTATCGCTTCAAGTGTCCGCGTGATTTCCTTTGCCATCCGTCAGGGATGTTTTTTGTCTCTTCTTTTTCTTTGCGCCCTAAAAAATCTTCCTGCGCCTCGTGTTCCGAAAGGGATGCGCCCCCTCAAAATTAAAATAACTTCTTTTCACTCACTTTCCCATTCGATAGTCCCAAAAATGCTTCCTGTCCTCTCAGCCGAATCCGCTCTTTATTATGTGCAGTATTCTCGAAATGAGCCGCCCATTTATAAGCCTTATGCCCGCCGTCGTTTTCCGTTTCACGCAGACAAGTCACCAAGATACAGTTTTTGCTTTTTCCTCTCTGTTTTAAACCTTTTCAAGAAAAAGATCTTTCTATTTTCTCACAACATTCAGCCCCGGTCCAAACGTTTCGCCAATGTGTTTGCAACTTCTCAATTTTTTCCAAAACCGTTTGCTTTCTCTCTTTTGTCCCCAGATAAAGACTCTTCTCTCTCCGATCTGCTTTTCCCTTTGCTTTCATTCTGTCCCCTTTCGACGATCTGTCAAGAAAAAACTTTTCCCGGCCAAATCAAACCTTTTCTACCAAGCGGACTTTGCTTTAGCTTCTCCGATCAAGAACTTTTCCAATAATTTTATCCTTCTAAAGAAAAACAAATTTTATTTCAAAAACAAAGTGTAAGCTTTTTACATTCGGAAACACCCGTCTCTTTTTATCTCAAACAAGTATTTGCTTATTTTGTGACCCAGACTCTAATCTTTTTGGGTCAGACTCGCTCAGCTCTTTTTCTCGACTCAGCTCGCCGCAGCAAACTGCAACAAGCCGCACATGACACTATTATTTTGTTTACCAATGCCGCGGAGGCTTCTTTTTCCGCAGCGTCGTTTGTCCGCCTAACTAGCAACCTTTTCGCAGAGCCGTCCGCCAAAGTACTTTGAAACAAGCTGCACAAAATAACCAGTCATCTTGTTTACACGAAGCCGTGAAGCTACTCTTTCTGCCGCGTCCTATATCCGATGAACACGTAAACGCTTTTCTCTGAGCCGCACGACGCTATGTTCAGGAAAAAGTCGCGCGCGATATCATTCATTTTGTCTACTCAAAGCAGGCTTTCTCTTTCCGCCGCATTAACCCGCCAAACATGTAAACACTTTTCTCAAGGCCGTCCGTCGCAGTGTTTCAAAACAAGCCGCACGTAAAACTATGTATCTTGTTTTACTCAAACAACGGATCTTCTATCCCCGCCACTTCCTTTGCCTGTCAGATATGCATCTTTTGGGCGGGCTGTCTTGATATGCGCCAGCAAATCAGCCCGTCCCTCACATCAAGCGCTCTATCAAATCTTTCAAATCCGATGGCGCAAGCCGCAAAAGCGCGCGCCATGCTATAGTGCAATCAAAAAACGCTTCATGCAGCTTTGCTGAAAATTTTCCATCAATAAAACAAGCCTTTTCTTTGGCGATTCTTGCCAAACGCGAACCTAATTTTAGCGCCAATTCCTTATTTTGCGCCTTTTACATGCTCGCGTCTTTAACATGCACAACAAAAGACTTCCTTAAGATGAAAAACTGTGTCTTCTCCCTTTCTCCCCTACCCACTGATCGGCAGAATATCATTTTTGCGTCTATTAACATCGTTGCGTTTAATGTTTATCATGAAACATTCAGACGCAAAGCAAAAAACATTTTTAATCTTCAATCTTTTGTTAGTGCTTCTATCATAACACAAATTCTATAAAAAGACAACAACTTAACGAACTTCTTTTAAAAATGTCTTTAAAATTTACCATTTTATCATAATTAAACACAAAAAATCACGTTGCGCCCCCTCTTTTTAGGCAAAAAAAGCCTTAAAAATGTTTCATATGAAACTGGTCCGTTCTTTACAATGTTTCACGTGAAACATTGTAAAGAACAAAAATAAATTTGCGCCAATGAAGTATTTTACACTTTTTAATGTTTCATATGAAACATTAAAGAAGAATCCTTGATAAAAACAGAATAAACACTTTATACAGCACACATGTAAAAATGCATCTAAATGCAAGAATTAGTATTTCATTATCTGTATCTGATACCCCTCCCCTTCCAAGCATTCCTATACATCCTTAGGCGGCTATCGCGAGACAAAAATGCGTATCTGCATCATATAAATTAACGCACGCTTTTCATTATAACAAAAAATCATTTATACGCTTTTTGTATATTTATACAATATATAATTTGCGCGCGTCCCTTTACGTTTTTACAAAAAATTAAGACGCTTTAAATAAGAATGTTGATACTTCATTTAGCTAAAATGCGTTTTAAAATAAGTAAGATCGATCCACTGCCGATGTTTCATATGAAACATAAAATATAGACAAAGGCGCAAAATTATGTTTATGCTTACAAAGCTGAAGAACAGTCTTTAAAAAGAAATTTGGGCCGCAAAAATAACAAAAGTGGGGTAAAAATAGTATAAAAAGGACAAAAAACTTGTCTCAAGAAAGCAAATCAGCCGCCGGAAATATCAACTCCCCTTTCAAACCCCTCTTTTACTTGAAAAGGCAAGAAAAATAGCCAAAAAAAGGCCTCAAAGGGTCTCCTGTTTTTGGATTTTAGGAAATTATTCTGTCTCAAATCGTCTGAGAGGCTTTTTTAAAAGCCTGAAAAAGGCAAAAAAGGCCTTTTTCAGGCCAAAAAATGCATAGCGCAGGCCAATTTTTGCCCAAAAAACGGCCTTTTCAGAACCTTTTTAAAATGCTTTAAAATGGGTCAAAAAGGCCCATTTTATCCTTTTTTGGTGGTTTTTTTGGCCTCTTAGGGATCTAAAACACCGACTAAAAGAAAGACTTTATTAAAATTCAGATCAATCAGAAAAAAATATACCCTAAAATACGTTCATGGCAATAGAAAAAGGTCAGCGCCAATAAAGAGTAAGCATCCAAAAGGAAAAAACAGTTCAATTCTCTTGCTAAAGGTAAGGATGTAGTAAAAACGCACTCAAAATAGACTGCGTCTCTTAATTTTAAATATCGATACGCAGATAAAATATTATGACGCATATTTTTTAAAAAATATAAGCGCCATGAAAAACAAAAGCGCTTATTCAATCTAAATACTAAAAAGGGTATCCATCGAAGCTAAGAAAGAGTAGAATAGCAAGTTATCCACAAATGCACCGTTCAAATGTGCATAAAAAGAGATGCGCAAACAAAAAAATCAAGAAAAAATTGCTAATAGATGCTAAAATATTCCATTAGCGCAAGAAAATTTTATGGTGCAAAAAATTAAAGCGCTTCAAAAATATAGTGCGCTATTTTATTTCAGCGCTAGAAAAATTATAGACGCAAGAAAATCGATTTAATTTAAAAGTTATCCACATTCTTTTGTTTTCCTCAGCGCACAGAAAAATGTTGATAACATGTCTCTCTTATTGCATACGCAAAACCGTTTTTAATAGCGCTTTGGCAAGAGTTATCCACAAGTTATCCACAATTTGTGTGCAAAAGTGCTATTTTATCCACATTCGCGGGGATAATAATGTGGATAACTACCTTTTCGTGCTGTAAACACCAGCTCTTTAAAAACAAAAATATCAACAAAAAATACACAAAAGGTATAAAAGTCTGCCTCAAAGAGAATAATTTCATAAAATTTTGTGGAGAACTGCCAATGGAATACTCTTTTAACCTCTTTAACAAGCTTGCGCCCTCCGGAATTGTCCTGGCGCTGGAACAGATTTTAAAGGCGCAAACAGCCCCGCCCGTCATTCTTTGCATAGGAAGCGATCTTTCGATCGGCGATTCGATGGGTCCGCTGTGCGGTACAATGCTTTGCGCAGACAAAAATCCGGAAATATTTGTCTACGGAACACTCCAAAAGACGGTCACAGCCAAGGAAATCCGCTTTATGAACAGTTTTTTGAAGGAAACGCATCCCAACAGCCCCGTCATTGCCGTCGATGCGGCCGTCGGCGCCGCGGGAGATATCGGCCTGATTAAGGTCACTTCCGGAGGGATAAAACCCGGCGCAGGCGCCAATAAAAAGCTCGAAAAAGTAGGCGATGTCGGAATTTTAGGGATCATAGCGGAAAAATCCGTCTTTAATTATTCTCTTTTAAACCTCACGCGACTGAATTTGGTCTGGTCTATGGCAGACATCATTGCCCGCGCCCTGTCCGAATACACCCATAAAGAACGTTTAAAAACTGCTGTATAATACAAAAAAAATTAAAAAACGACAAAAAATAAAAAATATTTTGTTTAATTATTTTTTAATTTTAATTAATATTTATTTTTAAATTTAATACGTATTTTTACCGACAGCCGTCAAAGACTTTATGAGCAATTCGTTCTCTTCAGAGCCTTAGTCTCTTTACCTGAAAAGAACTGCTCGAAAGAGCGAATCGACAAAAAAAGGGAAGACTCTTCAAAGGCGTTTTCTTGACGAAATTCTTATTTATCGAAGCGTACCTTGCAAACAGCAGAAATTTCCATAAGGAACGATAGCCACAGAGGATGCGATAAGTAAGCCAATACAGCAATCATGAGGAAAAAACGATCTCACGGACGGCAAGCAGGCTTAAAAAGATCAAACGCTACAGAATGCGGAATGGAGCCGGTGAGGAAATTACGGAGGGAAAAACGACCTTACGAGCAGCGAACGAACAGAGAAAAGGTGACAATACCGAGCGATGAATGAGTCGATACAGGCAGCACAAAGAACCCTCCGCAAGCTTCTAAAAACCCGAGAAATAGGGCGAAGTAAGATACAACAGAGGACGGAGGAACGCTCCATCAAAGAGAAAAGATTCTTTTCGAAAAATTTTTCGCTTTATTGAAGAAGCGAGCGAAACCAGCTTACAATGCGTATTTTTGACAGACAGCAAGATAGGGCGCAAACAAAATTTTTCTGCGCCCATAGGGATTTTTTGATTTTCTTAGAGTTATTTTTTATCAAATATCCTCTTTTGTGACGACAGAGAAGAAAGCCTACAAACGGCTGAAAACCCGAAAAAAGGCCGACGTAAAGCACATCAAAGGACGGAGGAAGCCTTCATCAAGGAGAAATGCCTTTCTCAGAAAAATGTTCTGCTTTACTGAAGAGCCGAGCAATACCAGTTTTCAATGCAAATTTTTGACAGACCACAAGAAGGGGCGCAAACAAATTTTTTCTGCGCCTATAGAGAATTTTTGATCTTTTAGGGTTATTTTTTATCAAATATCACTTTTTACAACACATCCGAACACTCTTACCCCACGAAAAGTCGTCCGCCACAAACCGATACTACAACAAAGCGGCTCACTAACGTTGATCACGCCCCAAAAAGAAGAGAAGAGAGGACACAGCAAAGATGTTTGCTTTGACCAAAGCTTTTCTTCGCAAGAACGCGTCTTACAGGCTGTAAACGGTCTTAGAAAGGACAAAAACCGCGGGAGACATAAATTGAGCCGATGCAGCAGTCTCAAAAGAAAGAGCGGCCTTTACGAGCGACAGACAGGTCCAGAAGGGGCAAAAGATACAGAGAACGATAAATCAGCCGACGAAGAAGTTGCGAGTGAAAGAAAGGCTTTACAGGCGGCAAAAAGGCATATAAAAGACAAAAGCCGTAAGGGGCAGTAACTGAGCCGAATCAAACTCCCAAAAGGGGACTTCCGGGAAAGGCGTCAGAAAAGCAAAGATATTTTGACAAAAGTATTTTTTTAAAAACCAAAAACCTGCCCGCAAAGCACTTCTGCCCGCCGTCCGAAAAATCACTTCTAACCGCAAAAATTGGCGAAAAAATCCGTAAAAATAAATCGAAAAATAAATAAAAATAGATTATTTTATAAATTTTGAGAAATTATTTTATTTTTGCAAAAATAATTTTTTCGCTACTTTTTTTCAGCCTGTTGACTTTTTGAAGAAATTGCCTATAATAAAGGCAAAAATCGTGGGAGGAATGCCATGAATCTTTCTGAACTTGCAGAAAAGCAAAGGGAATATTTTTCGACGGGAAAGACTTTGGCCGTCGAAGAGCGCAAAAAAGCGCTTTTAAAGCTGCGGGAGGGCATTATCCGCCGCGAAAAAGAGATCTTTGACGCCCTCGGCGCCGATCTGGGCAAGAGCGTCTGCGAGGCGTATATGACGGAGATCGGCATGGTTTTGGAAGAGATCTCCTTTTTAGTCAAAAATCTGAAAAAATTCGCGGCGGCGCACAGAGTGAAGGCGAGCATTTCGCAATTTCCAGCCCGTTGTTATACCATTGCCGCACCCTACGGCGTAGCGCTGATCATGAGCCCCTGGAATTACCCCTTCCAGCTGACCCTGGCGCCCCTTGCCGACTGCCTGGCTGCGGGCAACTGCGCGATCGTCAAGCCCAGCGCTTATGCGCCGGCGACCTCTGCATTGATCAAAGAACTGCTGTCCGACCTGTTTGCGCCCGAATACGTCGCGGCGGTAACGGGCGGAAGGGCGGAAAACGAGGCACTTTTGCGCCAAAAATACGACATGATCTTCTTTACGGGCGGCGTTTCGACGGGAAAAATCGTTGCACGCGCCGCCGCGGAGACGCTGACGCCCGCCGTTTTGGAACTGGGCGGAAAGAGCCCGTGCATCGTGGACGAGGACGCGGACATCGCGCGCGCCGCCCGCCGTATCGCCTTCGGAAAACTTCTCAACGCGGGGCAGACGTGCGTTGCGCCCGACTATCTGCTCGTACAGGAGAGTGTAAAAGCCGCCCTTCTCGAGGCTTTGGAGCAGGAATTCGTAAAAATGTGCGGCGAAGACGCCCTGAAAAACGAAAATTACCCGCATATCGTCAATGAAAAGCATTTTCAGCGCGTAAAAGGACTGATCTCACCCGAAAAAGTGGTGTTCGGCGGCGATTTTGACGAAAAAACGCTGAAGATCCAGCCCACGCTCCTGGACAGCGCCACCCTCGAAGACGCCGCCATGCAGGAGGAGATCTTCGGTCCCGTGCTGCCCGTGCTCACTTTCCGCACCTTCGAGGATGCAAAAAAGATCATCGCCGTGCATCCCAACCCGCTTGCGCTCTATTACTTCGGAAAAAAGAACGAATCGCGGGCGCTGCAGGAGATCTCCTTCGGGGGCGGCTGCGTCAACGACACCATTCTGCATCTGGCAACCCCTCGGATGGGCTTTGGCGGCGTGGGGGAGAGCGGTATGGGCGCTTACCACGGCAAGCGCGGGTTCGACGCCTTTTCTCATACGAAAAGCATCCTGAAAAAAGGAAAAATAGAACTCTCTCTCCGCTTTGCCCCGTATTCGGATAAAAAGCTCGCTTCTTTGAAAAAATATATTCGATAAAATTCGACAAAAATAGTTGAAAAATATAAAATAATTAATTTTGAATTATTTTTTGATTTTTTCGTATTTATTTATATTTTATTGTAATTTTTCGACATATTTTTTAAGAATATTGAAGCGGCGCGGCGACTTTTTAACAAAAGTTTCCGCGCCGCTTTTGCGTTGCAAGCGCTTTAAAAACGCTTTTTTCAGAAAAACTGTACATTTTTCCATAAAAAAGGACACAGGAGACGTATAAAAGCTCGGACAATTTTTGTCTGTCTTTTTCGCGGAGTATAAAGCGATCACAAGCCCGCTTACGGCGGACAAAACGCTTTGAAAGGCTTCCGCGCGGGCGGTATAACAGCAAAGTTGTGAGACATCTTGACAAAAGAAAGAAAATAGCCTATACTGATACAGAACAATGCTTGGGAGGAGTTTTCATGCAACCCATTCACAAAGAGATCAAAAAATCGCTCCTTCTTGCCCTCTTGCTTACGCTCTGCCTTCCGCTGGGCGGCGTTCTTTTGGGCGTGGGGCTTGGCATCGGCCAGCCCGCCGTTTGGGCGATCGGCATTGCGGGATTGGTCATCGGCTTTTACGGGTGCCCCCTCGGCTGGGTCGGATACGGCAACAAATGCGCTCTGCGGCGCCTTGTCGACGCCATCGAGGAAGAACACCTCTACACCGTCAAAGACCTGTCCGCACAGCTCGGCGTTTCCGAAAAAGAGGTGCGCGCCCGCATCGACGTGCTCTTTAAAAAGCGGTATCTACTCGGATATCGCCGCACAGCCGACGGCATCGAGCTCAACGAAAACAAACCGCTTTCCGAACGGGAAAGCACCCGTTCCTGTCCGTCCTGCGGCGCAAAAGTGACCTTTAAAGGCACGGAAACGACCTGCCCGTACTGCGGCACGCACATCCAGCGCGACTGACCGCCCGATCATTGACTATGAAAATGAAAAAAAAGAGTCTTCGGCTGGCCGTCCATAAAAATTTGATCGATCAACTCTTGCCCCGCGGGGCGCTTTTTCATCGGCACAAGCAGGGGATGAGCAAAAACGGCACAGGAACGAACAGGAAGGACAGAAAATAGGGAAACTGATTTATACGCAAGCAAACGGCGGACGGCATAAGCTAAAACAACACGGGCAACAGGCAGCACAGGGCGTACAGGGCAAATGTGTAAAAAAACACAAATAAATAGCGGACGGAATCGAGAGAACCGACACAGACGACGAGCGGCACAGGCAAAAGGCGGCGCATCGGCGGACAATACAGACTTCCGCCCGCCGATGCGGATGCGAAAAAGTCTCTTTTTCACATTATTCTGCGAATTGTTGACATTCCCCTGAAAATATGATATAGTTTGTATGAAAGGACACATCTTTTCAATTCTATTTTATAAGGACGGTAACTGCAACAATGGGACTTTTAAAAGTCATCGAATGGACGGAATCCGATCCCAATACCATCGTCTATAAAGTGCCGATGAACGGCAACACGATCAACCGCGGCTCCGTGCTCAACGTGCGCGAGAGCCAGGTCGCCATCTTCTGCGACAAGGGCCGCATGGCGGACGTGTTCCTGCCCGGATATTATAAGCTGGAAACGGACAGCGTTCCCGTGCTCACGAAGCTCATGTCCTGGAAATACGGGTTTGAAAAGCCCTTCAAGTCGGACGTGTACTTTGTCAACACCCATCAATTCACCAACCAGAAGTGGGGGACCTCCTCGCCCATCATGATCCGCGACGCCGACTACGGCGCCGTGCGCGTGCGCGGGTTCGGCACCTACGCCTTCCGCGTGAAAGACGCTTACGAATTTATGAAAGAGCTTTCGGGCACCCTGCCTTCTTTCTCCACGCGCGACATTTCCGACTACATCCGCAGCATGCTGGTGATGGGCATTTCGGATGCCATCGGCGAGAGCCGCATCCCCGTGCTGGACATGGCGGGCAACCTCATCGAACTGAGCGCCACCGTCAGAACTTCTCTTTCGCACCGCTTTGAAGCGATGGGTCTGGAACTGACCGGGTTCAACTTCGAATCTTTCTCTCTCCCGCCCGAACTGGAAAAGGCGCTGGACGAAAGCACGCGGCTGGGCATGATGCGCAAAAACATCGACGTATACACCCAGCTTGCGCAGGCAGACGCCCTGAAAGAAGCGGCTAAAAACCCCGGCATGGCGGGCTCGACCATGGGCGCGGGCATCGGTATGGGTATGGGCATGGGCATGGGCCGCATGTTCGCGGACATGAGCGGGGCAAACGCCGCTCCTGCAAGAAACGGCGGCGGCAAGCACTGCATCCACTGCGGCGCGGCCATTTCGGCAACGGCAAAATTCTGCCCCGAATGCGGGAAACCCACCTCTCCCACCTGTCCTTCCTGCGGCGCAAAACTCTCCGCTGGCAGCAAATTCTGCCCCGAATGCGGTTCTAAACTGTAACAGGAGGCTACTATGGATCCCAACGTTGTACTTCTCATCGCCCTCAGCGTTGTCGCGGCTGTGCTGGCGATCGCCCTCATCGTCGTCGGCGCAAAACTTGCCAAAATGAAAAAGATGCACACCTCGGAAGAAGCGGAAGACGTATACGTCAAAAAAGGGGTGCGCTACTCCAAGGATACCACCGTCACCAAGGACGGCGAGACGCACGTCTCGCATGACAAAGGGGACTTTGTCCTCGTCAAAGGGGTGACGTACCTGCCCGAACGCGGCGAAGGGCTGATGCCCGGCACGTACACCGCGCTCGCCTCGGCAGAGACAGTTTCTTCGTTCAAGCTCCGTCTCGGCGGATATGTGCGCGAATACAAGCACGGCGATACCGTGGTGCTGGCGGAGGGCGACCCCGTCTGCGCCGTCTCCTGCAACGTCATTCTGCGCTGAATTTATGGGAGGATAACATGAGCAAAAAGATCATACCCAAACTGCTGGTGGCGCTCTCTTTCGTCATCGCGGCGGTGCTGTTTTTAATGTCCGAACTGGAACCCGATCAGTTCGGCTGGTTCAATCTCTCGTGGGCGGGCGTCATCTTTGCGGGCGTCAGCGGCCTGGCTCTGCTGTTCGGCGCGCTGGGTCAAAAGACCACGTCCCTCAAAAAGCTGCAGCTGCTGCTCAGCGGCATCCTGCTCGTCGTGGCGGCCGTTCTGGTCATCTCCGCACTCGCGCTCCCCAAAAACCTCGTGCTTCCCATCCTGCTCGTCGTCGTTTCCGTCTTTCTGGTGCTTGGCATCCTCTTTACGGGCGGCAAAAAATGGGACACGGGCGACAACCAAAAGATCGGCTATAAAAACTATTACCAGCGCAAGGCGGAAGAAGAAAGACACAAAGACAAAGAGGACGAATAATCTCGCTGCCCGACATATGTCGGGCAGCTTTTGTCTCTTTTTTCAGGGCACGTATCCATAAATTCTGATCAAAACAGGAGAATTGCGGCGCGCAAAAATGCTTTGCACGCCGCAACTTTTCGGGAGAAAAAGTATGAAAAAAATAATCGTGATCGGCTGCCCCGGTTCGGGCAAAAGCACCTTTGCCCGCAAATTGCAACAAAAGACGGGTCTGCCCCTGTACTATCTGGACATGATCTGGCACAAGCCGGACAAAACCACCGTCAGCGACGAGGAGTTCGATACGCGCCTGCAAGAGATCGTAGCGCGCGAAGAATGGATCATCGACGGCAACTACAGCCGCACCCTCGAAACGCGCCTGCAGGCGTGCGACGCCGCCTTTCTGTTCGATCTCCCGCTTGAAGAGTGTGTCGCGGGTGCGCGGGCGCGCGTAGGAACAAAGCGCATCGATCTGCCGTGGGAGGAAACGGAGCTTTCGGAAGAGTTTTTAAACTACATCCTCACCTTTCCCCAACAAAAACTGCCACATCTTTTGCAGCTTGCAGAAAAGTACGCCGCGCAAAAAGAGGTCTTCATTTTTCATACGCGGCAGCAAAGCGACGACTATATAGCAAAATTGTGATCGATCCGAACAAAATATATTCCCTTTCTGCGGCAGCCTGCAAACAGCTTTGCAGGCTGCCGCACCTGTTCTTTCGGGAATAAGAAAAGGATGCAAAAACTGCGGTTTTTCAATGCGTTTTCGGATCTGGCTGGAAAGACAAAAATCATCTTTTTGCAAAAATGTACAGGGCAGGACAACAAGCAGCGGGCAAGCCTTTCGGCTTGCCCGCTGCTTGTTTATTCGTTTTTGTTCAGTTCGCGCAAAATATTTTTCAGCATTTCAAGGTGCAGTTTTTCGTCCAGAACGATGCGTTCGATGATGGCGGAGACCTTTTCGTTTTTCAGCTTTCTCACCATGGCCTCGTAGGTGTAGATCGCCTGCGTTTCGCCGAGAATGTCGTCCAAGATCATTTTCTGCACGTCGCTCGCATAGGACACCGCGCCCGTGCTGTAAAAGTCGAACTTCCGCGGCGGACAGGAAGAATAGACAGGCAAAACGCCCAGTTCGTACAAGAGCGAGCCCAATATTTCCAAATGGTGCATCTCCGCAACGGCGATGTTTTCAAGCGTCTTGGAGTACTCTTCATACCCCTGTTTTTTCAGCACGATCGCCTGGAACACGTACTGCAAAATGGCGGTCATTTCGCTCCCGCGGTCTGCGTATGCGGGCGAAATGATGCGCGCGCTGCTTAAATCCTCCCCGATGCCTGACGTTTCGGGATAGGGCAGGTCTGCCTGCAATCCTTGCATAAGAACCCCTCCATGCTGTTTTTGTCATCCTATGCGGGAACTTACAAAAATGTGCCTTTGTCATCCAAAAAAGGCACAGGAGAGAGTGAAAACGACGAAGAAAGGGACAGGAGAAAAGAGAGAAGAGAAAAAGAAGAGTGAAAGGGCAGGGCAGATGAAAAACGGCGGCAAAAGAGACAAAACGATGAAAAATGGGACAGGATTTTAAAATGAGACGACTGCGCAAACGGGTGGTAAAAGAAAGGTTTGGCGGCATGAGGGCAGAGGCAGAGACAATAAAACGGATGAGAGGGAACAACGAAGAAAGGGACATGGGAAAAGAGAGAAGAGAAAAAAAGTAAAAGGGCAGGGGAGATGGGAAAACGGCGGCAAATAGGAAAAAAGAAAGGAGAAAACGAAGAGAGGAACAGGAAAAAACAAAAAAAGGTCGACAAAGATGCAGGGGAGAACGAAAACGGCAGAAAAAGAGGCAAAACAATACCAAAAGGAACAGTTTTTTGAAAGGGGACAGCCGAAGCAACAGACGGTAAAAGAAAGTTTTGACGGCATGGGGGCAGAGGCAGAAATAATAAAACGGCGGAAATAAAAAGGTCCGCATACAAGGCGGACGAAAGAATAAGACTATGAAAAGCGCGGACAGAGAACTGTCCGCGCAAATTTTTCGAAAGAAAGAAAAGGGGTAAAGATGTACAAATGGTCGATTTTTCTTCGGGCAAACAAAGCGAGAAAAAATCAGTTTTCCGTCTTTTCTGAATTTGTTGCCGTTTGGTCCCCCGAACGCGGCGCCGCGTCCTCAACTGCGTCCTCAAACGGGGAGAACGAAGGCAGGGGATCGCCTGCGGGCAAAGTGCCGTCCTCGACCGAGACGGACGATGCAGGGGAGAGTTCAGACGAAGAAGTCTCAAGCAGGGAGCCGTCTGCGGGCAAAGAACTTTCCGCAGGTAAAGAGCCTTCCTCGACCGAGACAGAAGGGACGGGGGGAAGGAGGGCAAGTTTCTTATACTCTTTCCGACGGACAAAGATAAGGCAGACGGCGTGCGCGAGAATGGTCGCCAGCCAGCTGATGGGGTAAGACAGATACAGATTGAACAGGGTGCGATAGGCGGCAAAAAAGGTGTAAATGTACACGATACGCACGCCGCACACGCCCACGATGGAGACGAGCATGGGCACCACCGAGTGTCCCATGCCGCGCATGCTGCCCACCAGCACTTCCATGATCCCGCACAGGAAATAGACGGAGCAGATGACGCTCATGCGTTCCAGACCCATCCTGATCACTTCGTCCGATTTGGTGTAAATGGACATCAGGAAACTTCCCGAAAAGTACACGCCCAGCCCGACGACAAGCCCCAGCATGGTGACAATAAATAAGCTGTCGAAAAAAGTGACGTCGATGTTTTTCCGTTTGTGCGCGCCGTAATTCTGCCCCGTAAAGGTGAGGCACGCCTGCGAGACGGCGTTCATGGAGGTATAGACAAACCCTTCGATGTTGGCGGCTTCGGCGTTGGCGGTGATGGCGACGTCGCCGAAAGAATTGATGGAAGACTGGATGACGACGTTGGACAGGGAGAAGATGCACCCCTGCACGCCCGCGGGCAGGCCGATGCGAACGATGTCGCCGAGGGCGTCCTTATAGATGCGCAGTTTGCGCAAATTCACGTGACAGTGCCCTTTCAGGCGGCACAGGTGCGTGAGCACGAGGGTAGAGGAGATCAGCTGTGCGATGATCGTCCCCAGCGCCACGCCCGCCACGTCCATGCGGCAGACGGCGACGAAGAAGATGTTCAGCCCTACGTTGGACACGCCCGCCGCGCACAGAAAAAAGAGGGGCGTGCGCGAATCGCCGCGCGCGCGGCAGAGGGAAGAGCCGAAATTGTACAACAAGTTGAACGGCATCCCCGCAAAATAGATCTGCAAATAGGTGGTGGAGAGGGGCAAAACGCTGTCCTGCGGGACGTCCATGGCAATGAGAAAATAGCGCGAAAAGCAGACGCCGATGACGCCCACGATCACCCCGCCGATCAGCGAGAGCAGGATGGCGGTGTGCACCACGCGGTCCAGCCTCTGTTCGTTACCCGCGCCGATCCAGCGCGCCGCGGCGGTACACGCGCCCACGGAAAGCCCCATAAACAGGTTGACGGTGAGGTTGATGAGCGACCCCGTCGAGCCCACGGCGCCTGCGGAAACGTCGCTGGCGAACCGTCCCAGCACGATGATATCCGACGCGTTGTACAACAGCTGTAAAATTCCCGTCAGCATGATGGGCAGGGAAAACAGAAAGATCTTTCCCAGCAGCGGCCGCGCCGTCATGTCCAATTCTTTTTTCGCTCTCTGTGCTTGCATGACTCCTCTCACTCCTCTTCCCGCTCATTCTATCACCCGGGAATGGGAATGTCAACCGTTCCTCTCTCTTTTTTGCGCACATTCGCGCACGTACCCCTCCGCGTTCGCGTCGGCGGCAAAAAACCCGATCTCCAGCAGGGGCAGGGCAAGCACGAGCGCCGCAAGGGGGGAGGTCGCCGCCCATACGAGGGAGACGAGCGCCGCGCACACGGCAAAGATACAGGCGTCCCCCGCCAGCAGGCAGAGGCAGTTTTTCAGGTTGAGCACCTCTTTGAGGCGCAATTTTCCCTTTCCGTACACGAAAAAGGCGGAGAGCAGGGATGCGGCAGTGAGCGCGAACAGTTCCGCCAGCAACAGCACCGCGCCGCCCGCAAACACCAGCGAAGCGAGCGCCGTGCAGGCAAAGAGCATCGCCGTACCCAACACCCCCTTGACAATGACGGACAGGAGATGGCGCAGGGTGCCGCAGCCCGTGGCGTTTTCGTTGACCAGCCTTCCCAGCACGACGAATCCTGCCGCCAGTCCCACCGCCGTCCAGGAGAGAAAGCCCACGACGAGCAGCCACAGCCCGTCCGCGGCCTCCTGTGCCAGTTCGCCCAGACGGGCGGCGTAGGCGTCGTAATCCTCCACAAAGGGGCGCACGCACTCTTCCATCGTCTCTGTCAGCCATTCTTCGCTGAGCAGACAGGACAGGGCGTGCAGGGGATCGTTCCAATCGAGCTGCGCCACGCGCGCGGACAGAGCCTGCAAGAGCTGTTCGTTGCTCACTGCCGACTCGCTCAACAGCGCGGAAAGCCCGCCGACCGTGTCCGAAAGGATGTTTGCCACGCCGGGCAGGACAAGGCTCAGCCCGAACACGATGCCCACGAGCAGCGCGCCTGCCGGTATAAAATAGTATTTCAGACTGCGCAAAAAGCGCAATACGCCTTTGACGATCATCTTTTTCTCCCGTATGTTTTACCTCTCTCCCGCAGGGGAAAGAAATAAAACATCGCAAAATCATATTCTCTCACCGAAAACAAAATTCCCCGCCTGCCGCAGGGCAGGCGGGGAAAAGATCAGTCCTGTTTGTCCTCGTCTTTCTTCATGTCGTTGGAATTTCCGAGGAAAGTGCCGAAGAAAGGCTGTCTCTGCGAGCGGGGCAGACCCGAAGCGCGCGGACGGTCGTCGCGGCGGTTCCTGTCCCCGCGGCGGCGGTCGAAGCCTTCTTTTCTCTCGTCGTTTTTCTCGTAGCCCTCTCTCTTTTCAAAGCCTTCCCTGCGGTCGGGACGCTTGCCGCGCGGCTTGTTATCGAAACGGGGCTTTCCGCCGCGGCGCTCTCTGTCCGCGCCCGGCTTGAGGTTGTTGGGGATGACCACGATGTAGCGGTTGGGCTCTTTGCCCTCGCTCGCCGTCTTGACCTCCGTGCTGTCTGCCAGCGTCGCATGGATGATGCGGCGCTCGTAGGGGGTCATGGGCTCGAGGGAGACCTTCCTGCCCAAGCGCACCGCCTTTTCCGCCAACTTGTTGGCGAGGCGTTTCAGCGTCTGTTCGCGGTGTTCGCGGTACTTTTCGCAGTCCACGACCACGCGCTTATATTCTTCTCTGCCGATGTTGGCAACGGCGCCCGCAAGCACCTGCAGGGCATCCAGCACTTCGCCGCGGTGACCGATGAGCGCATAGCTCTTGGGGGTGACCACATTGATGCAGGTATGCTCTTCGTTCTCGTCCAGTTCGGTGGTGGCAGTCACGTCCAGCAGGGAAAACATCCCTTCGAGGAACTCCACGGCGCGCTCGCCGTCCGTCAGTTTGCGGGAGATCTTCACGCGCGCGGGCACGCCGCGGCTTAAAAATCCGCCTTTCTTTCCCTCGTCCAGAACCACAATGTTCGCCTTGTCGCGCTCCAGTCCCATCGTTTTCAGCCCTGTCTCGACGGCTTCGTCCACCGTCTTTCCGCTGAATTCATACTCCGTCATTGATTCTTTCCTCCCTTCCGCGTATCGTTTTGCGTTCTTCCCGTCTGCGGAATTCTCTTGTTATATTTTTCCTGAATTTCCTGTTCCTCGATCTTCGCAAACTTCCTGTCGATAAAGAAATTGATGAGCAGGGTAGAGGCGATGCCGTACAGGCTGCTGACGATCATGTAGATAGAGAACGCCGCGCTGTACATAAACGCGAAGATACCGAACATGACGGGCATGATGATCATCATCATTTTCTGTGTCTTGGCGCCGCGCCCGTCTGCCGTCTGCAATTCGTTCTGCGCCTTTTGCGTCTTCATGAGAATGAACTGCGAGAGGAACATCGAACCGATGGAAATTACGATGAGGATAAAATATCCGTTCGCCGCGCTCTTTTCTGCGGCGAGGTTATACGTGATCTCGTTGTACGTCGTTTCCGGCACACCCGATTCCATCTTGACGGGATGCGTGTAAGAGGTATCGGACAGCCAGATGTTTTTGATCCAGAGGAAATGCGAGTTTTCCTGCTGATACTGCTTTTCCGCGGCGTTTCTGCCGATGGTCTTGAGTGCGAGCACCGCCTGTTCGTCGGCGGAAAGATCTTTGCCTTCTTCGCTCTCGGCGATCGCTTCCAGCGCCGCGCCGATCGCTTCGTCATCGCTTGCCTGTACCCTGTCGGTAAGGACATAGTACTGCGCCTTGCCCTCGACTTCCGTCCAGAGCTCTTCTTTTTCGTAATCCGTCCCTTCGTCCAGCACAAGCGTGCGGGTGAGCACCACGCGGATCAGCTTGTCCTCCTGTTCGTACGTTTCCTTGCGCGTACAGGTGAACTTGCCCTCGCTGTTGCCCTCCGTCGAAGTGGAGTAGGTGACGGACAGAGGCTGCGTTTGTGTAAGGTCGGGCGCATAGGTGAGCACCGCCTCGTTGTATTTTACCGCCATCTTGCGGTAAACGTCCACGTTCGTGTAGGAGGAATAATCGGAAAAAGCACCCAAAACGACCATAAAGATGACGAGCGTCACGATCATGGGCAGACACGCGCCGAACATGGAGTAGCCGTTTTTCTTGTACATCTCCATCATCTTTGCGTTGTATGTCGACTGGTCGTTGGCGTATTGCTTTTGCAATTTTTCCAGCTGCGGCCGCATTTTTTCCATCTTCAGACTGTTTTTGCGCATGGAAGATTTGGAATAGATGTCCAGCGGCAGGGTAATGAGCTTGAGGATCAGCGTAAAGAGAATGATCCCGAGCCCGACGTTGGGCACGATCTCGACGATCCATTTGACGATATTGCCGAGCGCGTTGAGCCCTGAGCCGAATACGGTCTCCGGGAGCGTGATGCTCGCATCCAATAAATACAACATGTTTTCAATCCAAAAAAATAAATTTAATACAGCCAGCGCACCTTAAAATAGTTTTCGGGCACGGGGTCGTAACCTCCTTTGGAAAAGGGGTTGCACCGCAAAAGCCGCCAGCAGCCCAAAATGCCGCCGACGATCACGCCGTGGTTGTTGATGGCTTCCAGCATGTACTGCGAACAGGTAGGGCGGTACAGGCAGGTCCCGTGCGAAAAATATTTCTGGTAAAAGACGATGGCGTGCATGCACAGCATTTTCAGATACGGACGGAACACCGTTTTGCGCAGCATCCCGATCGTTTTGCGCAATTCTTCCCTCAAAGCAGTCCCTCCCTTTTCAAGGCGGTGAGCAGGCTCTTTTCAAAGCCCGCCAACGTATACTCCTCCGCCTGTTTGGGCAGCAGGATAAAGGCATACTGCCCCTTGATCTGCGGACAAACTTTTCTGAACGCTTCGCGCAGCAACCGCTTGATGCGGTTGCGCGTTACGCTCTTGCCGTGCTTCTTGCTCACGCAAACGCCGAGCATGGTCTGCTTTGCGGGCATATACAATAGAATTAAAGCAGGGGAAAAAGACTTTTTTCCCCTTGAAAACAATTTCTGAAAATCGTTGTTTTTCTTTAATCTGGTATACACTTCGCACCTTGCGCCGTTTTCGGTTATGCGCTGAGCTTCTTTCTGCCCTTGTTTCTCCTTCTCTTCAGGGTATTGCGCCCGCCCTGGGTCTTCATCCTCTGGCGGAAACCGTGCACTTTGCTTCTCTGTCTCTTTTTAGGCTGATATGTTCTTTTCATTTTTACGATTCTGCTCCTATTTTAAAATTATCGTTTTTCATTATACATAAAAAATTGTGCTTCTGTCAACCGTTTTTATACCGATGTACGCACGGGAAGTATCAAATACAGGTAAGAATCTCCCTCGGGCGGGGTCATCACGCAGGGGGAAACGGGCCCGTTGAACCCGATCTTCACTTTTTCGTCGGATGCGGCGTTCAGGCACTCGGTGAGATACTTGCAGTTGAGCGCGATCTGAACGTCCTTTCCCGTCAGCTCCGCCTTCACCGCCTCGTTGACTCTGCCGATGGAAGTGTTGGAAGAGACGCCGATGCCGCCCTCGTACACGTCCAGGGTCACCACGCTGTTTTTGTCCGTGCGCGCCAGCACCGCCGCGCGCTCCACGCTCTCGTCCAGCGCGTTCTTGTCCACGACCACCTCGCCCGCAAAGGAACGGGGCACGATGTTGGAGACGTTGACGAACTCCCCTTCGTAGAGTCGGCTGGTCAGAACGGTGTCGTCGATGCTCACCATCAGCATATTTTTCTGGACAAAGATGTCGATGCGGTCCTCATCGGCGCCAAGCATCCTGCCGATCTCGTTGAGCGTCCTGCCGGGGCAGATGATGGAGATCTCCCCGTGCAGAGACAAGATCTCTTTTTTGCAGACCGCCATGCGGTACCCGTCCAGCGCGGTAAAGCAGATGCGCCCGTCCTGCGTGCGGATCAGCACCCCCTTGAGGATGGGGCGCGAATCGTCCTGCGCGCAGCAGAAAGTGGTCTTGGCGATCAGTTCTTTTAAGTCTTTGGTCAGCAGTTCCACCCTGTTTTCGCCGATGTTCGCCTCGATGGCGGGGAAATCGTCGGCGTTGAGCATCTGCATGGAGCTCTCGCTGTCCGCATAGCGGATCTGCACGCAGTCCTGCTCGGTGGAGAGGGTGATCTGTTCGTTTTCCAGTCTCTTGATAAAATCGGCAAAGAACTTGCCGGGCACGCAGACGGCGCCCTCTTCCAGCACCTCCGCGCGCATCTTGCGGCGGATAGAGATCTCCCCGTCCGTGGCGATCAGCGTGATGCCGTCGTTTTCCGCCGTGATCTTTACACATTCGAGGATAGGGTTCGTCGTCCTCGTGCTGCACGCTTTCGATACCTTTAAAAGCGCGTCCGAAAGGTCCAATCCTTCGCAGATGATCTTCATATCTTCCTCCGTCTTGCCCCTTTGCGGCAGAAAATTCATAAAAAATTGCCCGCCGCGCAGAAACTCTATAATATTTTTTACTTTTAATCGGTAGAATTAATAATAGGGTGTGTGGATATGTGCACAACCCGCTTTTTCGGCATTCTCTGCGGAAAGCTCTTTTATTATATAGAAATCGGCGGCAAAAAGCAAGGAGATTTCGGGCAAAATCCTGTGGATAAGCTCAACTTTTTTTGTGGACTTCTCTGTGGGAAAAATGTGGAAGAGTGGACAAAAAAAGTTTTTCGGGGAAGAGTTTTCCACAAAAACGGGTCCTTGAACGGCGGAAACAGGGGAGTTGTCAAGAAATGCACAGTAAGTTATCCACACTTATCCACAATGTCCACAGCTTTGCAGAAAGACGATTCCAAAAAAATTCTGTCGCGAAACGTTTACAATCGAAAAAAGTTATGATATAATCATGCCATGCAGGATTATCTCTCCCGCATCGGGGAGGGGGAAACGGCGGAAAAGTTTGCCGCCTTTTACGCCCTCCTGTGCGAGTACAACAAAAAAGTCAACCTCACCCGCATCACGGACGAAGCGGATTGCCGCATCAAACACTTTTTGGACAGTCTTTCGGGCGAAAAGTATTTTCCGCAGGGCGCCAACTGCGCGGAAGTGGGTTCTGGCGGAGGGTTTCCCTCCCTGCCCCTGCTCATTTACCGTCCCGACCTGCGCTTTACCCTGTTCGAATCGGTCGAAAAGAAATGCGTCTTTCTGCGCATGGCGGTGCGCGAACTGGGTCTTTCGGCACAGGTCTTCTGCCTGCGCGCGGAGGACGCCGGCAAGGACGCCCGCTTCCGCGAAAAGTTCGACGTGTGCTGCGCCCGCGCGGTCGCGCGGCTGAACACCCTCGCCGAATACTGTCTGCCCCTCGTGCGCACGGGCGGCAGGTTCGTCGCTTATAAGGGTGCCTCGGGCGAGGAAGAAGCGGACGAATGTGCGCACGCCCTCTCCGTTCTCGGCGCAAAAGAATTTGCGCGCGAACGGTTTTCCCTGCCCGAAGGGGCGGGGGAGCGCGTCCTTTTCGCGGCGGAAAAAATTTCGCATACGCCCGCGGCGTACCCGCGCGGCAACGGAAAGGAACGCAGCCGCCCTTTATAGGAGGTTTTTTATGATCGAATGGCTCAAATCGCTCAGCGGGCTGGAAGTGGCATACTTCATCGTCGCCTGCATCGGCACGCTCGCCCTGCTCATCCAGATCATCATGATGATCGTCGGCGCGGGCGGGGACGGTGACATCGACCTCGATACGGACACGGACGCGGACGGCGAGTTCGATTCGCATACGGACACAGGCCTGTCCCTGTTCACCCTCAAGGGTCTCACCGCCTTCTTTGCCATCGGCGGCTGGACGGGCATGCTCATGCTCTCTTACGACATTCACGTCGGCATCTCCGTGGCGGTCTCCGTCGTGGCAGGGCTCGCCGCTTACTTTGTCGTCTGGGGGCTCATCCGCCTCATGCTCAAATTGCAGGAAGACGGCACCCTCGACTACGCTTCGGCGGTGGGTAAGGAAGCCACCGTCTATGTCGGCATCCCCGCCAATCGCGGCGGCAGGGGCAAGATCACCCTCGTTTTGCAGGGCAGATACACCGAACTGGACGCCGTCACGGACGAAGAAGAACGCATCCCCGTCGATACCGCCGTCGAGATCGTCGGCAAGGCGGGCGACGCCTTTCTCGTGCGCAAAAAAGCCTGATTTCAAATTTTTTGCATAATAAAAAGGAGAAAAATCCCGTATGGGGCTTCAGGTCATCCTTCCTCTCGCCCTCCCGGTACTGATCGTACTTTTTTTTGCTTTTCTTCTTTTAATGTGCTATAAAAAGATTCCGCCCGACAAGCTTATCGTCGTTTACGGAAAACAGAGAGGGGGGAAGGGGGAAGTCATC
>CALVHV010000022.1 GCA_944328845.1 uncultured Clostridia bacterium
AATGCAAAGCCGGTACCAGCGCTCTGCAGGAAGTGTACGACATCCTTTCGACGGACAGCCGCTGGGACGGCTCTTGCTGGACGCTGTGGGCACCCGAAGTAACGCCTGCCAAGGGCGGCGGGTACTGGCTGTACGGCAGCTGGACTTCCGCGTTCGGGTCTCCCCATTCCATCATTTTCCAGTGCTATGCGGATGAAGTGACCGGTCCTTACGAGTTTGTCGACATCATCGTCTATTCGTACGACGGCGGCGGAAGCTGGCCCAACGCCATCGACGCCAGCATCTATTACGATGAGGACGGCAATATGTACATGGCGTACGGCTCTTTCTCCAACGGCATTTACAGCATCGAGCTGAATCCCAAAACGGGTCTGCGCGCGGACGGGTTGAAAGGGGACGACCTTCTGCCCGGTTCTTCCAAGACGGCGGCAGAGCGTTACGGCACAAGCATCATGGCAAACCGTTCGATGGAAGGTCCCGTCATCGCCTATCACGAAGTCAGCCTGTACGACGGCGACGTCAAAAATTTCGATAAGAGCGCCGTCACGACGGAGGGCCGCTATTATCTGATGGGTTCGGCAAACGATCTGTCTTCCACCTACAACATGCGCAGTTACTGGTCCACGTCTCCTACGGAAGGGTTCACCTCTCTGCAGGGTTCGACGGGCACCCGCGCCAGCGGCTCTTTCTCCTGGCGTCTGTCTGCGGAACGCGCGGAAAAGGCGAAGATCGGCTTCGATTTCTTTGCTCCCGGCCACAACGATCTGATCACGACGTCGGACGGCAAAAATATCATCGCCTATCACAACCGCCTGGACTTCGGGCAGAACAATCACTATCTGTTCACCAGCCTGTATTCTTTCAATTCGCGCGGCGATCTGGTCATCAGCCCCAACCGCTATGCGGGCGAGACGGAAGGAAAGATCGACGCGGAGGACATTACCTCCCTGTCGGACGGGAACTACAATTACGCGCTGGTTACCAACAACAGTTATAAGCAGTCGGACAACGGCGGCTACGCCCGCACGGGCATGAAGCTGTTGGCGGACAACACCATCGCCATCGACGGCGAAAACGCGGGCGAATGGTATCTGTACGGCGATAACTGGGTGTATATCGAGCTGGACGGCGTGTCTTATTACGGCGTGGCGCTTCCCGCATGGATCGAGTATTGCGACAAGGCAGGCCTCACCATCACGGCGGTCAGCGAAAACGGTGCCGATTGCCTGTATATGAACATGAACTGGTAAACATCTTCCCGCACCGCGGAAAGGGGTGCGGAAACAGAAAATGCACGAACGAAAGATTTTTTCGGCGGAAAAGCCAAAAACAGCGCTCATGCAATGCGGCGGGGAAATTTTCCCCGCCGTTGTCTTTTTGGCCGCAGGGACGGGGACAGGTATGGCTTTCTTTCCGCAAGCACGCTTTTGCGGGTAGGGGAACAAGTTTTCTGCCCGCGTCTTTTGCGGTAAAAAGCCGCCCCGCGCCGATTGATTCCTCAAAAGAAATGTGCTATACTATTGCCGAGGTCCGCGGGAACATGCCTTGTCCCTGCGGAAAAACGCGTATGAAAGAAAAGAAAGTCATTCGATCGGAAGAGGGCGCCCTGCGGGCGCCAAATGCCCCGCAGACGGAGGAAGAGGAAACCCTCGGGCAAAGTTCTGTCCCCGCCGCAGAGGCGGGAGAAGGCACTCTGCGGGCGTCAAATGCCCCGCAGACGGCAGGGGAGAAAACTCTCGGACAAAATCTCGCGCCCGCCGCGGAAGCGGAAGAGGGCGCCCTGCGGGCGTCAAATGCCCCGCAGACGGCAGGGGAGGAGACCCTCGGACAAAATCTCGCGCCCGCCGCAGAGGCGGGAGAAGGCGCCCTGCAGGCTGAGCCGCCCGCAGAAGGGCAGAAAAAGGCGGGAGATCGCTACTACCTCATGTGCGAGCGCAACTGGATCTATTTCACGCTGATGGTAGTGTCCGGATTTTTCGGCGCGTTCACCTATCTGCTGCGCGGCAACGTGTTCTGCAACGCGCAGACGGGCAACGTAGTGCTGATGGGCATGGCGCTGGGCGCGGGAAAATGGTCGGAGGCGCTGTATTATCTCATCCCCATTTCCGCCTATCTTTTGGGGGCGTTCGTGTCCGAACTTCTGCCCAATCCCGTCAAGCGCCGCCTGCACGTGCGGTGGGATACGCTGCTCATCGCTGTGGAAATGGCAGTGGTCGTGGGGTTGGGATTCGTACCCGAATCGGCGCCCGTGCAGATCTCGCAGGTTGCCATCAACTTTATTGCGTCCATGCAATACAACACCTTCCGCCAGGCGCAGGGCGAGCCCGTGGCGACCACGTTTGCCACCAACCACATCCGTCAGATCGGCGTGGGGGTCGCCAAGGCGGTCATGCATATCCGTTCGAAGGACAAATCTTACCGTCCCAAACTGTACAAACATCTCTTTATGCTGTTGTTTTTTGTTGTCGGTGCGGTTGTGGGCACGCTGTTTTGCAACCTGCTGCTCGGGCGCGCCATCTGGTTTACCCTGATCCCGCTGGGTGTGGTGTTCGCGGCGCTGCTGTATGCCGACCTTACTACGGAAAAGGGCATGAAAGATAAAAAGCCGAGCGGCCACTGAACCGCTCAAAAAAGGGAACGCCCGTCTATCTGAAATGCTCCGAATGCGGCGAGGCAAAGAGGCGGCGGGCAAGCGCATGGAGCGGCGGCAGGTCGTTGCAAGATTTTTTTCTTGTTCGTTTTCGTCGGGGCGGGCGCTCTTATCGGAGTTTGGAAGCCGATCGGCGTTCTCTTCGGCTGATGCAAAAACGAGAGTACGTACCCCCTCGATCAGTGCAAAAATCGTAAAAAAACGCCCGTCCGCGCAGGGATGCGCAGACGGGCGTTAGTCTTTTTTATTCGAGTTTCCAGCCGCAGTCGCCGTGGTAGATCATCTGTTTGGTCATGCCGCCGTCGATGCACAGGTTTTCGCCCGTGATGAAGGAGGCCTGCGGCGAACATAAAAAGAGCACGGCGTTGGCGATGTCGTCGGGGTTTCCCACCCTGCCCGCAGGATGCTGCGCCGCGTCCGCGCCCGTATAGCGGGTGTAGGAAGTGTCGATCCAGCCGGGGGAAATGCTGTTCACGCGCGCTTTTTCGCGCAGGGAAACGGCGAGCGCGTGCGTCAGCGCGGCGATCCCGCCCTTGGCGGCGGTGTAGCTCTCCGTCTGCGGCTGGCTCATGCGGTCGCGCGAAGAGGAGATGTTTATGACCGCCGCGCCCTCGCCGAAGTGCGGCGCAAGCAGTTTTGTCAGGTAAAAGGGCGCCGTCACGCCCACGTGCAGGGCGTAGCAGAACTGCTCGTACGAACATTCGTCCAGCCCCGCCATCAGCGGCAGGGCGTTGTTCACGAGAAAGTGCACCTGCCCGTTTTCGCGTATCACCTGCTGCGCAAACGCTTCCAGATCCTCTTTTTTGCCCACGTCTCCGCAAAAATCGCAGGGGAGCAGGTCGATCACGCGCACCGTCGCGCCTTCTTTTCGAAAGGCGTCTGCGATCGCTTTTCCTATTCCTTTTGCGCCGCCCGTCACGACGGCTGTCTTACCTTCGAACATCTTATTTCTCCTTTGCGCCCGCAGGCAAAAGCGCGCCCGAGGCCGCGCGCCGCACGGCGTGTTTTTCTGTATATTTATGAAAAAAGCGCGCGGCAGAGCCGCGCGCCGTACCTTGTCGCATCAGATGACGACGATGTTTTTTTCCTCAAATTTTTCCTTCACGCTCTGCGGGAAGTTGTCGTCCGTGATCAGCACGTCGATATTTTCGGGCGAAGCGAAGGTGTAGGGCATGATCTTGCCGATCTTGGAAGTATCCAGCATCATGTACACCATCTTTGCCCGCGCGAGGATAAATTTCAACAGGTCCGATTCCACCTGCGAAATGCAGGAAAAGCCCTGTTCGAAGGAGAAAGCGGAGGCGGAGATAATGGCAAGTTCGAAGTTGGTATTCCCCAAAAATACTTTGGTGTAGGGGGAGGCAGTGGAAAGGTTTTCCTTGATGAGCGAGCCGCCCACCAGCACCACTTCCGGCTGTTTTTTGTGCGCCAGCTCTTCCGCCACGACGATGCCGTTTGTAAAGATGTGGCAGGGTCTGTCGGGCAGTTCCTTGGCGAGCTGCAGCGCCGTGGTGCCGCCGTCGAGGAACATGCTCACCCCCTCGTCGATGAGGGAGACGGCCTTTTTGGCGATCACCTTTTTCGCATCCGTGTTGATGGTAGACTTCTGTGCGTATGCCTCGCCGGAACGCTTTTGCACTTCCAGCACGGACATGGCGCCGCCGCGCACGCGGATGACCTTGTTTTCTTTTTCCAGCTCCAGAAGGTCGCGGCGAAGGGTCATGTCGGATACGTCGGGGAACTGTACCGCCAGTTCCTCCAAACTCATTTTTCCGTTCTTTTCGATTAAGAGAGCGATCTCTTCAATTCTCGTTCGTTTCGTAGCGCATTTCCTCCTGTAACGTTCACGCTCGCATTATAACATATTTCACACAATATGGCAATAAAATTTTCATATTTTGTGAAAGATTTTCAGAAATTTTAAAAAATTTTTTTCTCAACCACAAAAATACATTGAATTTTCGGCGAAAAAATGTATAATAGTAACGGAATCAAAAACAATCGACAGGGAGCGAAAGGATGAGCGCAGATTTTATTCACGATCTCAATGAATATTTCAGTAAAAAATACGTCAATTTCGACCTGATCAGCACACTGCCTTCTTACGAGTCCGTCACCATTTCGATGGTCCTCAAAAACAAAAACCGCATCGAGGAAGGGGAGATCGCCACCAACGAGGTGCGCAAGATCTTTTACCAGCCCAACGCGGAGCAGGTGCTTACGGAACTGAAGGAAAAATACGTGGACAACAACTTTACCTTTTCGGTGCGTGTTTCCCCGCTGCGCCTGCGCTGGAAGGCGCTTTTCCGCGTCCGCGGGCTGCACGGCTCGCTCATCGAAAAGACGATCGCCAACTACGGAGAGGACGCCAAAGCGCTTGCTCCCCGTCTCGGCGTGGACGAAAAAGTTTGGACGGACGTGCTGAAAAGCTATTACATCCCCGAAAAGGTACTTTTGTTCAAGCTGGCGCTCCTGCTCGGCATGCGGCAGGACGATTTCAATGCACTCATGCAGGCGTGCGGCGCATATTATAACATGGAAGACGCCCGCGACGTGGTGGTCAGCTATCTCATCGCCTACCGCGTGTTCAATCCGGAAATGATCGCCGCCGCGTTCGACGAATTCCATATGCGCAGGATCCTGTGAGGCGCGCTATGGGCAAAAGACTGACGGTTCCGGAACTGGAACGGCTTGCCAAGGCAGGGGAAGCGGAGGCGCAGAACGAACTCGGTCTGCGCTACGAGACGGGCGACGGAGTCGCCAAAAGCGACCGCAAGGCGGCCGGCTGGTATAAAAAAGCGGCAAAACAGGGCTATGCGGAAGCTCTGAACAACCTCGGCGTCTGTTACGAACAGGGCAAGGGGCTCATCCGCAGCGCCAAAAAGGCATTTCTCTGTTATAAAAATGCGGCGGAAAAGGGCTTTTCCGCGGCGGTCCTCAATCTGGGCGACTGTTACAGCCACGGTATCGGTACCGAAAAGACGCCGCGGCAGCTTTTTCCTGTTACAAAAAAACGGCGGGGCAGGGCATGCCCGAAGGGCAGTACCGCCTGGCGGGCTGTTACCGCGACGGCAGGGGCGTCACCGAAGACGCCGCCCGCGCGTTTGCTCTGTACAAGAGCGCGGCGGAGCAGGGTCTCTCCCGCGCCCAGTACTGTCTCGGCGTCTGTTACGCGGAGGGAACGGGCACGCCCGCAAACTCTGCCGAGGCGGTCAAATGGTTCCGCAAGGCGGCGGAACAGGGCCTGGCGCAGGCGCAGCTGGAGCTGGCGCTCTGTTGCGAGCGGGGCGAAGGCACCGCAAAAAGCGCGCAGGAATGTGTCAAGTGGCTGAAAAAAGCCGCCGTGCAGAGCTACGCGGAAGCGCAGTACCGCTTGGGAATGTGTTATTATGAGGGCGCGGGCGTCGGACAGAGTGTGTCCGAGGCGCTGCGCTGGATGCGCCTCGCCGTGCAAAACGGCAGCGAAGAGGCGAGAAAGACGCTCAAAAAGCTCGGTTACGCCTGACGGCGTTGCGGGCAGGGCGTAGGAGGAGTGTATGTTCAAAAGGCTTCGCGCCGATCTGGAAGCGGCAAAGCGCAACGACCCTGCCGCGCGCAATAAATTCGAAATTTTTCTCACTTATTCGGGCGTTCATGCCCTGTCCATGCACCGCTTTGCCAACAGGCTGTACAAAATGCACCTCAAGCTTCTGGCGCGCATGGTCTCTCAGTTCGCCAAATTTCTGACGGGCATCGAGATCCACCCCGCGGCAAAGATCGAAGGGGGCGTGTTCATCGACCACGGCACGGGCGTCGTCATCGGCGAAACGGCGGAAGTCGCGTCCGGCGTCGTCATCTACCAGGGCGTCACGCTGGGCGGCACGGGCAAGGACAAGGGCAAACGTCACCCCACCATCCAAAAGGACGTCGTCATCAGTTCGGGCGCCAAGGTTTTGGGCGGTTTCACCGTGGGCGAAGGTGCCAGGATCGGCGCGGGCGCCGTGGTGCTCAAAGAAGTCCCGCCCCATGCCACCGTCGTCGGCGTGCCCGCGCGCGTCGTGCGCATCCGCGGCGAAAAGCCCGACCTCCAGCAGGAAAAATGCGACCCCAACGCCGAGGAGATCCGCGTGCTCAAGTGCCGCCTGCACAAGCTGGAAGAGGCGCTGGAAAAACTGACGGGCGAAAAGTTCGAATGCGAAAAAGAGGAGCTTTTCCCTGTTGCCGAACCCGAACCTCCGCAGCCGCTTTCTGCGGAGGAAGAACAACCGAAAGAGACATAAAGCGGATTTTTTGAAATACGTACCCCGCTTTTTACGACACAGAAAATTATTTCAGAGGCGATATTATGATCACATCCAAACAACTTCGCAGCAAATGGCTCTCCTTTTACGAGAGCAAGGGCCACGTCAACATCGGCGCGGTCTCCCTCATCGGCGACGGCTCCACGGGCGTCATGTTCAACGTCGCGGGCATGCAGCCGCTCATGCCTTATCTTTTGGGACAACCTCATCCCGCGGGCAAGCGCCTCTGCAACGTGCAGGGCTGCGTGCGCACGGTAGACATCGAATCGGTCGGCGACGCGTCCCACTTCACCTTCTTCGAGATGATGGGCAACTGGTCTCTGGGCGATTATTTCAAAAAGGAAAAGACGGCGTGGTCCTTCGAACTGCTGACAAAGGTGTTCGGGCTGGACGCGGACAAGATCTGCTCCACGGTGTTTGCGGGCAACGAAAGCGCGCCCCGCGACGACGAAACGGCGCAGCTGCTCGTTTCCCTGGGTATCCGCCCCGACCACATCTTCTATTTGGACAAGTCCAACAACTGGTGGGAGCTGGAAGGCACCGTCGGCACTCCTTGCGGGCCGGACAACGAGTGGTTCTATCCCCTCACGGACGAGGAGTGCGGCAGGACCCCCTGCGACATCAACTGCCCCTGCGGCAGGTACGTCGAGATCGGAAACGACGTGTACATGCAGTATAAAAAGACGGCGGACGGGTACGTTCCGCTGGAAAACAAAAACGTGGATACCGGCTTCGGGCTGGACAGAATGCTCGCTTTTCTCAACGGTCTGACGGACGGCTACAAGACGGACCTGTTCAGCGGCGCCATCGCTTATCTGGAAAAGGTTTCGGGCAAGAAGTACGACGACGGCGGCGAGGCGCGCAAGGCGATGCGCATCATTGCGGATCATACCCGTACCACCGTCATGCTCATCGGCGATGTCAACGGCATCCTGCCCTCCAACACGGGTGCGGGATACATCCTGCGTAGGCTGATGCGCCGCGCCATCCGTTATTGCAAGGCGCTGGGCATCGCGGGCGAAGAGATGTGCAACGTCGCCAAGATCTTCATCGAAGAGGTGTACGGCGAGGCATACCCGCTCCTGCCCGAAAAGGAAGGGTACATCCTCGAAGAGATCGGCCGCGAGATCGCGCGCTTCGAATCCACCCTCGAAAAGGGCATGAAGGAGTTCGAAAAGACGCTCGCGGGCATCGAACGCAAAAACGAGTTCATGGCAAAGCAGAACCCCGATTATGTCAAAGAGAGCGCCATCGGCGGCAAGGCGGCGTTCAAGCTGTACGATACGTACGGATTCCCGCTTGAACTGACGGTGGAGCTGGCGGCGGAACGCGGCTACACGGTGGACGAGCAGGGCTTCAACGAGGCGTTTAAGGAGCATCAGGAAAAGAGCCATGCCGTGGCGGAAGGGCAGTTCAAGGGCGGCCTCGCCGATACGGGCGTCGCCACCACCCGCCTGCACACCGCAACGCACCTTTTGAACGCGGCGCTCAAACAGGTGCTTTCGCCGGATATCAACCAAAAGGGCAGCAACATCACGCCCGAACGCCTGCGTTTCGATTTCAACTTCGCGCGGCCCATGACGCAGGAAGAGATCGCCGCCGTCGAAAAGCTGGTCAACGAAAAGATCGCAGAAAACATTCCCGTCGTGTACGAGGAGATGCCGTACGAACAGGCGCGTGCGGAGGGCATCGTCGGCGTGTTCGACAGCAAGTACGGCGACGTCGTCAAGACTTATTCCATCGGCAATTTCTCGCGCGAAATGTGCGGCGGCCCGCATGCGGCGGCCACGGGCGAACTGGGTCACTTCAAGATCGTCAAAGAGCAGTCGTCCGCCAGCGGCATCCGCAGGATCAAAGCGATATTGGAATAAAAGAGTTTACGAAAAAAGTTTTGAACTGACAAAACTTTTTTCCGCGAGTTTGAGGGAGCAACCGTCGCTCGCCGCAAGGCGGCTCTGCGACGGTTGCTCCCTCTTTGCGCGATGTTTTAAGGCATACCTTATATAAATCGCGCAAATTCACCCTTTTCCTCGGCGCTTCCGCGCAAGGGGAAAAAGTCAAAAGTGTGATTTTGACTTTTTCGGGAATTTTCTCACAAAAACTTCTCCCAACGGGACGGCTTCGATTTGCCCTGATGTCATGTTTGCGAAATTTCTTTCGGGGTTGCGAAAGAATTTTCGTGGATCGGAGGGTTGTCCCGCGGGCGCGCGGCTATGCCTTTGGCTGTAAGGAGCTTCGGGACGCGCTTTTTCAGGAAACGTTTTTTTATGCGCGCCCGTTTTGTGAGGGAAAAGGGGGATTCTTTTCCGAAAAAAATATTTTTTTAAAAAAAGTGCCAAAAGCGCGAGCAAAACCGCTTGACAGTATTTTGCATATAAGATAAAATTTATTGAGTAAACAACGGAAGGCGTCTATGGTACGCTTTTCATGCAATATAAACCAGACAAGGAGAACAACATCATGAAGACCTACATGGCAAACGCCCAAACGGTAGAGAGAAAATGGTATGTTGTCGACGCAGCAGGCGTGCCGCTTGGAAGACTTGCTTCCAAGGTCGCGGCCGTTCTTCGCGGTAAAAACAAACCCACGTTTACTCCCAACGTCGACACGGGCGACTTTGTAATCGTCATCAACAGCGACAAGGTGCTTCTCACCGGCAAAAAGCTGGATGACAAATTCTACAGATACCACACCGGCTACATCGGAGGCTTGAAGGAGATCTCTTACCGCAAGATGCTCGCAGAAAAGAGCGACGTTGCGGTCTATGAAGCTGTGCGCGGTATGCTCCCGAAAAATTCCCTCGGCAGGAAAATGATCAAAAAACTGCGCGTTTACAAGGGCGGCGAGCACAACCACGAGGCACAGAAGCCCGAAGAGCTTAAATTATTTTAGTGAGGTGTAAGTATGGCTAAACCTACTTTGAAAAAGAAATTGCAGTTCTGGGGTACGGGCAGAAGAAAGAAGGCTATTGCCCGCGTTCGCCTCATTCCCGGCGGTACGGGTAACATCGTCATCAACGACCGCGCTCTCGAAGATTATTTCCCGCAGGGCACGCTTCAGTATATCGTCAAGCAGCCCGTGGTGCTCACGGCTACCGAATCCGCTTACGACATCGTCGTCAACGTCTGCGGCGGCGGCTACACCGGTCAGGCGGGCGCTATCCGTCACGGCATTTCCCGCGCGCTGATCATTGCGCAGCCCGAACTGCGTGCCGCGCTGAAAAAAGAAGGGTTCCTCACCCGTGACCCGAGGGCGAAGGAAAGAAAGAAGTACGGTCTCAAAAAGGCACGCCGTGCTCCTCAGTTCTCCAAGAGATAATTTTTCTCTCGGCTTTCAGGCAAACTTCCGCCGCGCAATTTTCTTGCGCGGCGGTTTTTCTCATCGATTCTTTTTGTCGATCCTGCGCGAGATGGCGGCATGCCTTTCCAAAAAGGTACAGGCGCGCTGTTTTCTCGCTTCCGCGTCCTGCTGTACCGCGTCCGTTTTCTGCTGCGGCGGCGGGGGCGGGGGCGTTTCTTCCCGTTCCCCGCGCAGAGAGGTCAGTGCGGAAAGCAGGTTGAAGATCCCGAATTTGTCCATCGAAAAACCTCCTTTTTTATTACTTTATGCGCGTTTTGATAAAATTTTCATCAAATTTTTATGCTTTTTAATTGCGTTCAACAGCGTTTTGAGATATAATAGAAAGGTATATCGGCATTCCAGCCGTAAGGGGTATCTTACGCCGCAAGGCGATACAATCATCAGACCAGTAAGGAGTCTTTCTTTATGCTGAAAAACGGAAAAAAACTTATGCTGTTGCTCCTGACGCTGTCCCTCACCGCGGGCGCGTTTGCGGGTTGCGGCAACACCGTCAAACGGGATCCTCTCCCCGGCTACGAATCCACCGACAGCGACGCGCAGTCCAACGGCGGGTTTGTCGTCAAAAAGGATAACTGGTACTACTTCATCAACGGTGTGGAAGATTATTCGGCAGACAATACCTTCGGCAAGGTCGTCAAGGGCTCGCTCATGCGCATTTCCGCAGACAACCTTTCCAAGGGCAACTATACGGAGGCGGATATCGTCCTGCCCGAGCTCGTCGTCGCTCAGGACTTCACTTCGGGTATCTTCATTTACGGCGATTACGTCTACTACGCGTCCCCGAACAGGAATAAGAACATCGAAGGTCAGATCGAAACTTCCTACCTCGATTTCCGCCGCGCCAAACTGGACGGCTCGGAGACGATGAGCGGCTATTATGTGCAGCTTTCCGACAACACCACCGCCTACCGCTATGTAGAGGAGGACGGCGTCGTCTACCTGCTGTACGTGGATTCCTCCGCTTCTGAGATCCACTCCTTAAACACGCAGACGGGCGAGGACAACGTGCTCGTTTCCGGATATACGGCATACGCTTTCGATACGGACGTCACCTCTCCCTATGTCTATTATACGATGCCCGTCGCCAAAAAGCTCACCTATCCGAACACTTCCAACGAATCGTATAACCAGCTGTACAGGGTCAGCGCTTCCGCTACCGAAGAGGACGCGGCGCAGCTCGACCTCTCCGACGGCTACGTGGACAAGGACAAGAAGGAAGGGGACGAAGGGTACATGATGGAATACGTCAACTGCGGCAAATTGCTGCTGGACGGCATCGGTACCGCTTACGATCCCACCCCCTTCAACCTCGACTATAAAGAGGGCGTCTCCATCAACAGCGAGCAGGGCTATACCTACTCCATCGTCAAAGTGACGGACGGCAGGGTGTATCTCTCGGTCACCAACCTCGGCGAATCTTCCGCCGCTTTCGTGTACGTTCTGGACGGCGCGGACGTCAAAGAGGACTGGAACAGCATCACCGCCAACCCCAACCTCGCAGGCAGCAGCGCAGGCGCTTTGCAGCCCATAGCGGCAACCACGACCAACGCCACTTCTTCGGCGCTGTACTACACGGAGGGCGAGGATCAGTACTACATCTACCTCGACTCCAACAACGTCATCCAGCGCGTCAAAGTGGGTATGGGCGAGGATAAAGATTTCGTGGCGGAAAAAGTGGCACTCGCCAACCAGCAGTCGGGCGCGACCCTGCTGTATCTGGAAGGGGATTACCTGTACTATTCCAACAGCGGCACCAACGGCAATTCGCTGTACCGTATCAATTATAAGGGCGCGGCGCAGGAAGACTATCAGAACTTCCCCGAAGCGCTGGACGAGGATTACACGCCTACCAAATACCTCGCGATCGACTACAACTCTTCGTGGTACGCTCCCGAAGTGGTGGACGGATACCTCTTCTTCGCCAATGCGGAATCGTATGCGGAAAACTACGTGTACGTGCTCGGCAATCCCGAAGACAACGACGGTTTGAAGGCGCTCAACGAAAAGTATGAGGACGTGCAGGACGCCTTTACGGATATTTCCGGCAAGTTCTCCAATGCGTCCAACGCGGCCAAGTATTACTACTATACGGGCGACGCGGATATCCTGGACGTGGAAGAGCACAAGAGCGAGTACAACACCGAGGACTTTGAAGTGTTCGACGCGTTTGTGCAGAACGGCTCCGCGCACAACTTTACCTTCGATCTCAAGGACGACGCAGGCAAGGCATACAACGTGCAGAGCTACTTCTACAACCGTCTCGGCAAACTGTCCGAAGCGGATGAGGAAACGATCGCGGACGCATTGACCGCCGATCTGCTGCTCACGGCGGAAGAGGAAGAATAAAAACGCAAAGCGGGGCTTTTGCCCCGCTTTTTTTGGCGCTTTAGCATGAAAAAACCCCCAGTTCTACTGGGGGAAGATAAAAAATAGCTTTAGCAAATTTTATAATTAAAGAAGTTTACCATATAGCTAATGCGATTTTGCTCCTTTATAGCACGAGGAACCTGTTTTACAGGTGTGCCGTGCGATAGGACGCTATAGTAAAAGCGATACCCGTTAACGGGTTGGCTGGTAGTTTACCCTTTTAGGGTATATGCAAACCACCAGTTCAACTGGTGGTTTTGACTTTTCGCCAAAAAGTGCCATTATTCTCCGTTTGCATAGAAAAACGGCAGAAAAGCATAAAAAAGTACGGCGAAAATATAAAAAACGCTTTACAAGAACCCGCTTTCTGTGTATAATAACTGCGAAAAAAATAGCGTGTCGGTGCGTAAATTTCTGCGTACTGCACATAACAGCTTTCGCCGTAATATAATTGTAGAAAAGTGCTTTTTTCCGGCGAGAGCTTTTCAAAAGGCGCAAAGAGGTGGAAACAAATGGCAAAATATAAAAAATGCCCCAGGTGCGAGCTCAACTATATCGAAGAGGATAAGGAATACTGCGACGTGTGTCTTGCGGAATTGCAGGGCAGCAAGCTGAAATTTGCAGACCTCGACGATGACGAGGACCTGGATAAGACGGAACTTTGCCCCGTCTGCGGAGAAAATTACATGCGTCCCGGCGAAAAAATGTGCGACGAGTGCAAGAAAAACGCCGAGTACGAGGAAGAAGACGACATCGATCCCGAGAAGGACGAGGAGTGGCGCAATTATCTGGACGAGGAGACGGACGATCTTTCCATGGAGAGCGACGGCATCGACATCGGAGAGGACTTCACCGACGACTTCGAGGACGACGAGTTTGCCGACGATTATGTAGAGGAATCTTCGGATGAAGAACAGCTGGACGAGATGGACTACGAAGACGGAGACCTCTCTTCCCTCGACGGCGAAGAAGAGGACGACGAGGACGACGAAGAGGACGACGATTTCTAAAAAACATCCGCCCGCACGATGTGCGGGCGGTTTTTTTCTTGTACGGCAAGACACAGCCTCCCGCAGGCATACTGCGGGAGGCTGTGTCTTTTTGCCCGTTCGGGCGGTTTCGGAGGGGGAGTTTCTGCCGTTCACTTTGCGGCGTTTTCGGCGGGCTGCGGTTTGCGCTCGCGCAGTTTTACGGTGCCGCACAGCACTTCCGCATACGACCACGCCGTCTTTCCTCGGTAATTTTCGTCATGCGGGCGCACCGTAAACAGGGCTGGATAGACGCCGGACAAGGTGCCCGTAAAGTCGGCGCTCTTGTTGCGGCCGAGGTCGACGTGTACCCGCACTTCCTTTTCGTAAAATGCCTGTATTTCCTTTCGTACGCTTTGCAGATCTTTTGGAGTTTTGATCATGGGTTTCCTCCGCCGCGCAAGGGATGCGGCGCCTATACTATGCCCATTTTTGCGTAAAAATAAACACTTTCGCCCCTCTTTTTTTCCTTTCGACACTTTTTTGCCTTTCTTTTGCGGCATAACGGCGGCGGGCGGCGCATACAATACACTGAAACAAACGGAGGTAGAACCATGTCACTTTCACCCGTCTTTGAAAAATACGACGGCGTCTGCCGCGGCGAAACGCTGCGCGCGCAGTCCATTGTCGAGTGCCGCCTTTCCGACTGGTCGGAAAACAAGGTACTCGCCCTCTCGCCCACCGTCACACTTCGCGGCGCGGAAACGCTCAACGGCGAGGTGCGCTACGGGGGCAGGCTGTTTTTCTCTGTCGTTGCCCTCTCGCCCGAAGGGGTGCTGATCGCCGCCGAACGTGGCGCCGACTTCTCGCACAAGGCGGCTTGTGCCGATGCCGCGCCCGCGCGCACCGCGCAGGTCACCCTCACCGTCGAAAAGACGGAAACGCGCTGCGAGGGGCGTTCCCTCATCCTGTCCGCCATCGTCACGGCGCATATCCGCCTGCTCACACCCTGCACCGTGCAGTATCTTGCGGGCGGGGAAGGGGTCGTCTGCAACTTTGCGCCCGTGCGCGTGCAAAAGCTGTACACCTGCACGGGCTCGGTGTCGCTGGAAGAGGAATTCGATACCGATTACGTCGCCGACGTGTTGGCGCACGGCGAGCAGATCTGTTTCAACCGCGTTTCCTGTTCGGCAGGCGCACTGGAAGTGAGCGGCGAACTCAACCTCGGCGTCCTTGCGCGGCGGGAGGGGAGCAGCGAACCCGTCTCCTTCGAACGCATGATCCCGTTCAGCGCCGAGATCCCCTGCGACGAGGCGTCTCCCGGCATGGCGTGCGAGGCAGCGGCGGAGATCGCTTCCGTCTCCCTTTCCTGCGCCTGCGATGAGGACAAAAACCGCTGCCGCATCCTCGCGCAGATCGAGATCAATGTTCGCGCCGTACTCAGCCGCAGGGAGGAACTGCAGATGCCCGCAGACGCCTTTGCGCCCGGCTGCGAGTGCGAGATCAGGACCGAACAGCTCTGTATGGAGGAGCCCGTCTGCTCGTTTACCGCCACCGAACGCATCGGCGGCACGGCGGCGACGGGCGGGGAGATCGATTTCTCCTGCACCCTGCACTCGGCAGCCCTGTGCGGCGTCCAGATCGCCGCAAGCGTGGACGAAGGGGAGATCCTGGCGGAAGGTGTGCTCTCCGCCACCCTGTTCTACAGCGACAGGGAGGGTCAGGAGTGTTCCATGCCCGTCAGCCTGCCTTTCTCCTTCCCCGTTCGCTGCGATCGTGCGCGGGCAGGGGATACGGCGCAGATCTCCGCTCTCTGTTGCGGGGTCACCCTGCGCCAGAAAAAAGAAGGGGAAGTAGAGGCGGAAGGCTCGTTAAAGATGTTCGTCACCCTGTTTTCGCAGGAAAAATACACCTATGTTTCCTCTTTTTCGGGCAAAGAAAGCGAGGACGCGGCTCTCTGCGCCATCAGCGTGTACTTGCCGCAGGCGGGCGCCACGCTGTGGGAAGTGGCAAAGTGCCTGCAAAAGACGCCCGAACAGGTACAGTCGTCCAATCCGTCGCTCACCTTCCCGCTCTCGGGTGCCGAACGCATCGTCGTGTACAGAAAGAGATGAGTTTTGCCTCCCTTTTGTCGGGGGAGGCAGGTGTATCGCGCGGCGCAGGGCAAAAAGTCCGTTTGCAAACGCTCTCCCTGCGTCCTTGGCTCCTCCGATGTGTTTGCGGTGGGGGTAAGTCGTTAACATTTATATGGTAAGGAATGTCTTTCTGCGGGCACGCGCAAAGCGCGTGCCCGCAGTTTTTTTCGGTATTTTTTGGAGTGTTTTTTTGTGGTTTTTTGTGGTTTTTTGTGCCGTTTTTTTTCGGAAGTTGTTTGCTGTTTTTTCTGCGAAAGGCACGATCTCGTCCGTGCGGGGCACCCTGCACAGGGCAAAATCACTGCAAAAAAATGTATTTTTATGCGAATTATGTAAAAATATGGTTTTTTTCCGTTGACGGAAACAATTGGATTTGTTATAATTATAGTATACGAAAATAAAAATCAGTTCGATTTTTCATATTTTAATACAGCAAAAAGAGCGCGGTTTTCCCTTTTGAGAGAACGAAAGGGTCCGCGCAGTTTAAAAAGTCATTCGGTGAACGATTCCCTGTAACGATGCCCCGCTATGCCGCAGCGGCAGAGGGGCTATGCCGTGGCTCTTTCTGAAAAACATATGGGAGAGAAAGAATGAAGATCATCATCGTGGACGACGAGATGAGCGCTCTGCACGCTTTCCTCAACGACGTCATCGACGAAAAGGATATTGAATATAAATTTTTTAAGGATACCGAAACGGAGATCGAGGAGTACGTCTCTTCCAACCAGGTGGAAGCGGCGTTTCTGGATATCAACATGCCCGGGATCAACGGGCTAGCGCTTGCCGAAAAGCTGATCGCCATCCGCTGCGATCTTCGCATCGTCTTTATCACGGGGCAGAAGGTGGGCGAACAGGACCTCTCCGAGCGGGTCAGAAAGCATACCGTGGGGTTTATCTATAAGCCGTACGACAAGGAGACCCTGGGCAGCTGTTTTTCCCTGCTCCGAAAGCTTGCGCCCGCGCTCACCGTAAAGATGTTCGGCTCGTTCGACTGCTTTATCAACGGAAAACTCGTCCGTTTTTCCTCCAAAAAATCCAAGGAACTGTTTGCGCTGCTGCTCGCTTACAACGGCAAGAGCCTCACCATGACGGACGCCATCTCCCAGCTCTGGCCGGACACGCCGTTGGAAAAGAGCAAAAAGCTGTATCGGGACGCCGTGTGGAAGCTTAGAAAAGTGCTCAAAGAGATCCGCTTTGCGTGCGTTCGGTTTAGCAGGGCGCTCCTCGTTCTGAACAGCGAAAATATTTCCTGTGATTATTGGGACTTTTTAAAGAGCGGCAGGGGAGAGTACAACGGAGAATTTTTAAAAAGTTACGATTGGAGCGTAAATTATCTGCCCGAACTGGACAAACTGAAAAAATAAAAAAGCAGGGGGCGCGGCAAAGCCGCGCCCCCTGCTTTTTGGCAGAACATCCTAAAATGCCTGCACGTCCTGCCCCGAAGGGGAAAAGACCGTGCATTTTCCCGCATCCGCGCAGTGGGCGGAAAAGGTCAGACAGGGTCGGGAAAGGTCAGTCGGCAGGCGAGAGAGCGGACAGCGGGAGAAAATTGTCAGTCGGTGAGGCAAAAAAACGTGTGGAAACAGGAGAAGAAAATAGGACAGCGGCGCAATCTTGCGCCGCTGCCCTATTTGTAAACTTTCGCCATAGGAAAGTTATTCTTTTGTCAGATCGTCGATGATGGAGCGAATAAGCTCTTCCGTCTCCGCATATTCGCGCGCCTTGTCGCCCGCATCCGTGGTGCCTGCGCGCAGGTTTTTCGAACGTTCGTGGTTGGCAAGGAGGAAACGCTTTAAGAAGGCACATACCGCCACAAACAGTGCCAGCGCCACCGCGTAGCAGAGGATGCAGGGGATGAGGATGCTGTTGTCGGGTACCGTCCGCACCAGCGGCGTCAGCACGATCCCTGCCGCCAAAAACAGTGCAAACAGGACGGAAAAGACGATGAGAAGCTGCAGTTGTTTGCGGAACTTTGCCGCGATCTGCGGGCGAACGCTTTCGCGCAGGGCAACGTCCTGTGCGTTGAGCTGTTCGCTCAGCTGTCCGCATTCTTCCGCTTTCTGCGTCAGTTCGGGCACGTATTTCTCCGCCAGAAGGCGTTTGTCTTCCGCTTTCATGCGGCGGAACGCCTTGTCGTACGCCTGCTCGCAGTCGTAAATGCCCGTAAATTCGGTAAAATCCTTTGTCTGGACGCGCACCACGCCGAACCACGGCCGCCAGTCTGCGCCGTACAGCGCCGCGCTGTCCAAAAACTTTTCGCCTGCGGCGTCCAGTTCTCCCTTTTCGAACAGTGCCTCCGCCTCGGCGAGCATCGCTTCCGCCTCGCCCCTGCGCTCCGAGCGCTGTTTTTCCCGTTCCGCACTGCGCCGCAAAAGCTCTTCTTCCGAATCTCTTCCCCCGTCTTCCTCGTCTGTCGAAGCAAAGTCGGGCACGCGGATGACGATCTCGTCCTCGCCCTCGTCCTCGCCGTCGGGCAGGGCGCCGCTCTTTTTCAGTCGGATCTTCCCGTCATCGTCCAATTCCAGATTTCTCTCTTCCATGCGATCTCCCTCTGTCAAACGTAGCTTTTATTTTCCTTCTTCTTCCCCGAGCACAAAGGGGTTTTTCAGTCCTTTGCGTGCTTTGGCGGGTGACACGCTCTTTACGACGCGCGTCTTCAGTTTTCCCTTGTAGCGGCTCTTTGCCCAGCGGCACAGCTCTTCGCTCTCAAACAGCGCAAACACGGCGCTTCCCGAGCCGGTCACCGCCGCGGCGGCAGGGGAAAAGGACTTTGCCGCTTCCAGTGCCTGCGCCGTTTCGGCGTTCAGCCTGCAGGCGGGCGCCTGCAGGGCGCTGTCCACATGTTGTGCAATTTCCGCAAAATTCCCATCGCGTATCGCGCGCGTCATGCGCGCGCTTTCCGCCCGAAGGGGATCGGGTGCGGCGTCGTATTCGGCAAAACACTCTGCGGTGGAGACGGGTGTGCGCGGCAGGAACAGTAAAAAATGCAGCGTCGGGGGCGAAGGAAGCTGTTCCACCCTGTCTCCCCGTCCGCTGATGCGTGCCGTTCCGCCGTTGAGCATATACCCCGTATCGCTTCCGTGCGCGTCCGCGATCTCTTTCAGCGCGGCACGGTCTCCGATCTTGTACAGCTTTGCCAGGGCGTTCAGCACGCCCGCCGCGTCTGCGGAAGAGCCGCCCAGCCCTGCGCCCATCGGGATGTCTTTGTAAATGTCGATGTCTGCGCCGCCCGTGCCGAACGCGCGGACAAACGCCTCGCCCGCCTTGACGGCGTTGTTCTTTTCGGGCGGGATTCCTTCGCTGCCCATGCCGTGCATGTACACGTTGATCAGCTTGTCGCCGCGCGGCTTTGCGTACACGGTGTCGTATACGTCGATGGCAGTCACCACGCTGTCCAGAAGGTGATAGCCGCCGCTCGTTCCCGCAATGTTGAGCGAAAGATTGAGTTTTGCGCAGCTTTTTATTTTCGCCGCAAACATGATCCGCCCCTTTGCTCAAAGACTTTGTAATATTATACCACACAAGCGGCGAGCGTGTAAACAGCTCAGCGCAGTTTTCGCGAAAAAAACACATACATTTTACAATTCTACACCCACGTACGCCCTTTTTTTGTTCCGCGGCGGGCGATGCGCCTGCTTTCACACAATTTTTCCGCGCGGCATAGGATGGAATGATTTTCTTTTTCCGGAGGCGCGAGATGAGCAACTACCGAGTGATGGCCCCCTCTACCTGCGTTCTGTCCGAACGCGCAAAGATCGGTGCGGGCGCGGTGATCTTCCCCAACAACGCGGTGCTGGGCGAGAGCGAAGTGGGCGCGGGCGCCATGCTGTACCCCAACAACATCTTAGAAGACGCCGCCGTGGGCGCAGGCTGCCGCGTGACGGCAAGCGTCCTGCGCGAGGCGAGCGTGGGCGAAAACACGTCCGTGGGTCCCTTTGCGCACCTGCGCCCGGGCGCGAAGGTGGGCAGGGGCTGCCGCGTGGGCAACTTTGTCGAGATCAAAAATGCAGAGGTCGGCGACGGCACCAAGATCGGGCATCTTACCTATGTCGGGGACGCCGTCATCGGGAAAAACTGCAACATCGGCTGCGGCGTCGTGTTCTGCAATTACGACGGCAAGAATAAGCACCGCACGACGGTGGGGGACAACTGCTTTATCGGCAGCAACGTCAACCTCGTCGCGCCCGTCACGCTGGGGGACGGCTGTTACATAGCGGCGGGTGCCACCGTCACGGAGGACGTGCCCGCAGGCGCCTTCGTCATCGGCAGGGTGCGTCCCACCTGTAAGGAGCGTCGCTGATGGGCGCGCAATTCGGGACGGACGGCATCCGCGGCGTGGCGGGCGTACAGCTGACGGCGCGCACCGCTTTTGCGCTCGGCAATGCCCTCTGCCGCCTGCAAAAAAGGCCGACCGTACTCATCGGACAGGATACGCGCACCTCGTCGGATATGCTCTCTCTCGCCCTCGCGGCGGGGGTCACGTCGGGCGGAGGGGATGCGGTGTTGTGCGGACTGCTCCCCACGGCCGCCGTCGCCTTTTTCGTGCGCAGGGCGGGCGCGCAGTTCGGGGTGGTGGTCTCCGCCTCTCACAACCCGCCCGAGTTCAACGGGCTGAAGGTGTTCGACGCCAACGGGTATAAGCTCGCCGAAGAGAGCGAGGCGCGCGCGGAACAGTTCTTTGACGAATATTCTTTTGTTCCCGCCCTTTCGTGCGGCAGGTCGCACGCGCTGAAAGACAGGGGCGCGTATGCGGAATTTCTCGTTTCCTGCTGCGAAAGGCCCCTGACGGGCAGGACGTTCGTGCTCGACTGCGCCAACGGCGCGGCGGGCGCCTTTGCGCCGCGCGTCTTCCGCGCGCTGGGCGCGCGCGTGATCGCCCTTTCCTGCGGCAGGAGCGGAAGGGATGTCAACGTAAAATGCGGCGCCCTGCACCCCGAACGCCTGGCAAAGGCGGTTACGGAGCGAGGGGCGGACGCGGGCTTTTGTTATGACGGCGACGCCGACCGCCTCATCGCGGTGGACGAGAAAGGCGCGGCCGTGGACGGAGATAAACTGCTGTGCATCCTTGCCTCCGATCTTCGGGAAAAGGGCCGCCTGCCGGGCAGTCTTGCCGTGGGCACGGCGCATACCAACACGGGCGCGGAGCGCTGGCTGGCCGGGCGGGGCATTTCGCTGGCGCGCACGGACATCGGCGACAAATACGTCTCCGCATACATGCGCAAGAGCGGTGCGGCAGTGGGGGCGGAGCAGTCGGGGCACGTCATTCTGTCCGAATACTCCACCACGGGGGACGGCATCCTCACTTCGGTGAAGATCGCCGAAAAACTGGGAGAAAAACCCCTTTCCGCGTGGGCGGACGTGCCGCTTCTGCCCCAGTACAACGTCAGCGTAAAGGTCAAGGACAAAGTGCGCGTGCTGGGCAACGAGGGGGTGTGCGAGGCGATCGAACGGGCGCGCGCGGGAGTGGACCGTCTGCTGGTGCGCGCGTCGGGCACCGAACCTGTCGTCCGCATCTTTGCGGAAGCGGAAACGCTTGCCGCCGCGCGGCGCGCGGCGGAAGGGATCAGGCGGGAGATCGCCCGATCGGAGGTGGAATGATGTGCGGCATCATCGGCTGTATTTCCGGGGAAAACTGTTACGAAAAACTGCTTTCGTCGCTGGCGCGGCTGGAATACCGCGGTTACGACTCGGCGGGCGTGTGCCTTCTCTCCGAAGAGGGCGTCCTTCGCGTGCGCAAGAAAAAGGGGTACGTTTCCAACCTCGCGGGCAAGCGGCTGGCGGGCGGTGCGGGCATCGGGCACACCCGCTGGGCAACGCACGGAAAACCCTCGGACGAAAATGCGCATCCGCACCTGTGCGGCAAGTTCGCGCTCGTGCACAACGGCATCATCGAAAATTATGCCGCGCTCAAAGAGGAACTTCTGGCGGCGGGGGAGGTGTTTTTGTCCGAAACGGACAGCGAGGTCGTTGTCCGCCTCCTCTCCCATGCCTATCGCGGCGACTTTTTGGGGGCGGTGCGGGAGGTGTGCGCGCGGCTCAGCGGCTCGTACGCGCTGGCGGTGCTATGCAGCGATTTCCCGGGAGAGATCGTCGCCGCGCGCAAGGGCAGCCCGCTGGTGGCGGGCGCGGCAAAAGGGGCACTGTACGTGTGCAGCGACGTGCCCGCCCTCTGCGGCGAGGCGGAATTTCTCTGCCCCGTGGAGGACGGGGAATTCGTCGTCCTGTCGGACGCGGTGCGCATCTATGACGCGCAGGGCAGGCAGGTCGAGCGCGCCTTTTCGCGGGTAAAGAGCGAACAGCGCGCCGCGTCGGTGGCGGAGGGTACTTTCATGCAGTCGGAGATCGCGCAGATCCCGCGCGCCCTGCGCGACACGCTGGCGGGGTTGGAAGACACCGACTTTGCCCCCTGCGCCCGCGCTCTGCGCGGCGCAAAACGGGTGTGGTGCGCCGCCTGCGGTACCGCTTACCATGCCGCGCTGTCCTTTGCCGACTTGCTGGCGGAAGAGGGGTTTTGCGATGTTTTTTGCTCTACGTCCTCCGAATTTCGCTACAAAACTCCGCTCATCGGGGAAAAAGATGTCTTCGTTGCCGTGTCCCAGAGCGGCGAAACGGCAGACACGCTGGAAGCGGCGCGGCTGGCAAAATCGCGCGGGGCGTATCTGATCGGGATCACGAACGTCGCCGATTCTTCCCTTTCCAGGCTCGTACACTTCAATATTGCCATGCGCGCAGGCCCCGAGATCGCCGTCGCCGCCACAAAGAGCTATAACGCCCAGCTGGTCTGCCTCTTCTATCTGGCGGCGCAGATGCTCTTTTTCAAGAGGGGGGCAGTTCCCGGCTGGGCAGGGGAGATGGTGTCTCTGCCCGAAAAGGCGGAGGAGTGCTTCCGCACCTTCGGGCAGATGTCCGCGCTGGCGGCGAAACTTCGCGCGGCGAAGGGGATGTTCTTCCTCGGCAGAAACGCAGACCTTCCCACCGCGCTCGAAGGGGCGCTCAAAGTGCGCGAGATCGCCTGCCTGTTTGCGGAAGGATACCCCGCGGGCGAACTCAAACACGGTTCGCTGGCGCTGGTGGAAGAGGGGTTTCCCGTGCTTGCCCTCTCCACAAGAGAGGCGCTCTTTTCCAAGACGGAAAACGCGCTTGCCGAAGTGCGCGCGCGGGGCGCATACGCTGTCCTGCTCTCACAGAGCGAGGAAGTGCTCTCGCGCAGCTGTGCCGACTGCAAGGTGCTTCTGCCGCAAGTTTGCGCGCCCCTCATGCCCGTGCTGTCCGTGCTGCCTCTGCAATACTTTGCCTGCCGCATGAGTCTTCTGCGCGGAATGGATCCCGATAAGCCGCGCAACCTCGCAAAATCGGTAACCGTCGAATAATTGTTTACTTTTCCCGCGTTCGGGTGTATAATGTTACAAAAACGCGGAGGAAAGGGGTATGAACATCGCGGGGCTGCAAAAGACGACGCTGCTCGATTATCCGGGCAAGGTCGCCTGTACGGTATTTTTACAGGGGTGCAATTTCCGTTGCCCCTTCTGTCAGAACAGCGAGATCCTCGGCGGCGGCGCGGGGGATGTTACCGAGGAGGAATTTTTCTCTTTTCTGAAAAAGCGGCAGGGAATCCTGGACGGCGTTTGCGTTTCGGGCGGCGAGCCGCTCGTGCAGGACGTGGGGGCGTTTCTGGAAAAGATCAAGGCGCTGGGATACTGCGTCAAACTGGATACCAACGGCGCCTTCCCGAAAAAACTGAAGGAGCTTTGCGGCGCGCATCTGGTCGATTTTGTGGCGATGGACATCAAAAATTCCCCGCAGAACTATGCCAAGACGGCGGGGGTGTCCGTCGATCTTGCCGCCGTCGAAGAGAGTGCGGCGTTCCTGCTGTCGGGGACGGTCGGTTACGAATTTCGCACTACGGTGGTCAAAGAATTGCACAAAGGAGAAGATTTTGTGCGTATCGGCCAGTGGCTGCGCGGCGCAAACAGATACTTTTTGCAGACCTTTCGTGACAGCGAGCGCGTGTTAAAGCGCGGGCTTACGCCCTGTTCGGACGCGCAGATGCAGGCGTTCAAACAGCTTTTAAAACCGTTTATCCCCAACGTGCTCATCCGCGGGGAAGAATAAGTTTTTTCAATGATGCGGCGCGCCCCGCTTACACAGGGCGCGCCGTTTTTATTTGAAAATTTTTCGACTGTTGTTGTCTCGTTCGGCGAGATTTGCAAGAGTAAAAAAGGTCTGTTTTTTAGCTGATTTATATAAAAATGTTGGAAAAAGGCAAAATCACACTTTTGCCTTTTTCCCTTTGCGCCGCATGGGCGGCGGAGTGGG
>CALVHV010000023.1 GCA_944328845.1 uncultured Clostridia bacterium
ATACGGAGCAGGTAGATACGGCGCGCATCGTCGCCGATCTTCTCAAGGGCAGCAAAAACGTCACGCGGCAGGGGGAAAAACGGGTGCAGGACGCCTATTCGCTGCGCTGCACCCCGCAGGTGCACGGCGCCAGCAAAGACGCGGTGCATTACGTGCAAGAGAAAGTGGAGATCGAGATCAATTCGGTGACGGACAACCCCATCGTCTTTTCGGAGACGGGCGAGGCGATCTCGGGCGGGAACTTCCACGGCCAGCCGATGGCGCTCAGCTTCGATTTTCTGGGCATTGCGCTTGCGGAGATCGCGGACATTGCCGAGCGCCGCATCGAGCGCATGGTCAACTCCGCACTTTCGGGGCTTCCCTCCTTCCTCGTGGAGAGGGGCGGCGTGAACAGCGGGTACATGATCGTGCAGTATACGGCTGCGGCGTTGGTTTCCGAAAACAAGGTTCTGGCGCACCCCGCCAGCGTCGATTCCATTCCGTCCAGCGCCAACCAGGAAGACCATGTCTCCATGGGCACCATCGCGGCGCGCAAGGCGCGCGAGATCTTGGAAAATGCGCGGCGCGTGCTCGCCATCGAGCTCATGTGCGCCTGCCAGGCCATCGACCTGCGCGGCGACAAGGGCATGGGATCCGGCACGGGCGCGGCATACCGCTGCGTGCGCAACGTCGTGCCTTTTCTCACCGAGGACAGGCCTCTGTACGGCGACATCAACGAATGTGAACAACTTATCATCGACGGCGCGCTCGTTTCCGAAGTGGAAAAGAGCGCGGGTGAAATACACGTATAAGGAGGGGGACGATGTTCAAAGATCTCAAAGAAGTATTGGGCGAAAACGGAAAACTTCCTTCTTATCCCGTGTTCGAAGAGGGCGTGCGGCGCGCGCCCAAGCGCACGGCGCACCTCAGCCGCGCGCAGAAGCGGCTCGCTCTCAAAAACGCTCTCCGCTATATCCCTGAGGAGTGGCAGGAAGAGCTGGCGGGCGAGTTCGCCAAAGAACTGGAAGAGAGGGGCAGGATCTACGGATACAGATTTATGCCCAAGCATAAAATTTACGGAAAGCCCATCGACGAATATAAGGGCAAATGCACGGAAGGCAAGGCGTTTCAGGTAATGATCGACAACAACCTCGATCACGCCGTGGCGCTGTACCCGTACGAACTCGTCACCTACGGCGAGACGGGTCAGGTCTGCCAGAACTGGATGCAGTATCGGCTGATCAAGAGTTATCTGGAAGACCTCACGCAGGACAAGACGCTGGTCATGATGAGCGGACATCCGATGGGGCTGTTCGCATCCCGTCCCGAATCTCCCCGCGTCATCATCACCAACGGGCTGATGGTGGGGATGTTCGACGACGGCGACGAATGGGCAAAAGCCGTCGCCATGGGCGTTTCCAACTACGGTCAGATGACGGCGGGCGGCTGGATGTACATAGGCCCGCAGGGCATCGTGCACGGCACCTTCAATACCATCCTCAATGCAGGCAGAAAGGTACTGAGTATCCCGCAGGACGGCGACCTTTCGGGCAAACTGTTCGTCACGTCGGGACTGGGCGGCATGAGCGGCGCACAGCCCAAGGCGGTAGAGATCGCCCGCGGGGTCGGCATTGTGGCGGAAGTGGACGAATCCCGCATCCGCACCCGCCTCACGCAGGGCTGGGTCAGCAAGGTGACGGCGGACAGGGCGGAAGCATTCGCCTGGGCGCAGAGTGCCTGCAAGAACAAGGAGAGCGTCTCCATTGCCTATCACGGCAACATCGTAGACCTTCTCGAATACGCCGTAGAAAAAAATATCCGCATCGACCTTTTGTCCGATCAGACCAGCTGTCACGTCCCTTACGACGGCGGCTACTGCCCGCAGGGCGTAGATTTTGCCGAGCGCACCCGCCTTCTGGCGGAGGACAAGGAGCTGTTCTGTAAGTTGGTGGACAAGACGCTCGTTCATCATTTCGGGCTCATCCGCGAACTGGTAAAGCGGGGCACCTACTTTTTCGATTACGGCAATTCCTTTATGAAAGCGGTCTTCGATGCGGGTGCCAAGGAGATCGCCAAAAACGGCAGGGACACGAGCGAAGGATTTATTTTCCCTTCGTACGTGGAGGACATCATGGGTCCCATGCTCTTCGATTACGGGTACGGCCCCTTCCGCTGGTGCTGCCTTTCGGGCAAGGCGGAAGATCTGCACAAGACGGACGCGGCGGCAATGTCCGTCATCGATCCCGACCGACGCGGTCAGGACAGGGATAATTATATCTGGATCCGCGACGCGGAGAAAAACAACCTCGTCGTCGGAACAAAGTGCCGCATCTTATATCAGGACGCCTTCGGCAGGCGGGACATCGCCCTTAAATTCAACGAAATGGTGCGAAAAGGGGAGATCGGGCCCGTCATGCTGGGCAGGGACCACCACGACACGGGCGGCACCGATTCGCCCTTCCGCGAGACGAGCAACATCTACGACGGCAGCAACGTCACGGCGGACATGGCAGTGCAGTGCTACGCGGGCAACGCGGCGCGCGGCATGAGCCTCGTCGCCCTGCACAACGGCGGCGGCGTGGGCATCGGCAAAGCCATCAACGGCGGGTTCGGACTGGTGCTGGACGGCAGCGAGCGGGTGGACGAAGTCATCCGCAAAGCGGTGGTGTGGGATACGATGATCGGCGTTGCGCGGCGCAGCTGGGCGCGGTGCGAACACGCCATGCAGACGGCGGAAGAATATAACCGCAACACCTCCGATTGCATCACCCTTCCCAACTGTGCAAGTGACGAACTGACGGAGAAATTTTTCTGATGCAAGTATTGTACCGCAACATTTCTCAGCTGGTCACCTGCCGCGGCGGCGTGCGGCGCGGCGGGGCGATGGCGGATGCGGCCGTCATTGAGGACGGGGCTTTTCTCGTCGAAGAGGGGCGGATCGTCAGGGTCGGAACGCGGCGGGAGCTGGAACAAGGGTATCGCGGCGAAGCGTACGACTGCGGCGGGGCGCTAATCACGCCGGGGTTTGCCGACTCGCACACCCACCTCGTGTTTGCGGGGGAGCGCTCGGAAGAGTTTTCGTGGCGGCTGCGCGGCGACAGTTATCTCTCCATCATGGAGCGCGGGGGCGGCATCGTCAACACGGTGGACGCCACGCGCGCGGCAAGCGGGGAGGAACTCTTTTCGCAGGCACAAAAACACCTTGCCAAAATGCTGGAAATGGGCGTGACCTGTGCAGAGATCAAGACGGGGTACGGGCTGGACACGCAGACCGAACTCAAACAGATCTCCGTCATACAACGGCTGCAGGAGAACGAAAAAATGCAGATCGTCGGCACATTTATGGGTGCGCACGCGCTGCCGCGCGGGGCGGATGCCGACGAATACATAGACGAATGTATCCGCGAAAGCCTGCCCGCGGCGGCGGGGACGGGCGTCTGCGAATTTGCGGACATCTTTGTGGAAAAGGGCGCCTTTTCCGCAGAACAGGCGGAGAGATACCTTCGCAAGGCAAAAGAGCTGGGCTTTGCCCTCAAAGTCCACGCGGATGAAATGACCCCTTCGGGCGGCACGCGGCTTGGCGTCAGGCTGGGCGCAAAGTCTGTGGATCATCTGTTGAAGATCTGCGACGAGGACATCGCTTTGCTCGGAAAATCGGACACCGTGGCAACGGTTTTGCCGCTGACGGCGTTCTGTCTGGGAGAAGAGTATGCGCCGGCGCGCAAGCTCATCGACGGCGGGGCGATCGTGGCGGCGGCAAGCGATTTCAATCCCGGCAGCTGCTGTACGTACAGCATCCCGCTGATGATCGCGCTGATGTGCATCTATATGAAAATGAGCGTGGACGAAGCGCTGTGCGCGCTGACAATCAACGGCGCGGCGGCGTGCGGACGCGACAAGGTGTCGGGCAGCATCGAGTGCGGAAAACGCGCAGATTTTGTTTTGTTCGATTGCAAAAAGCGGGAATGTCTGCCTTATTACAGCGGCATCAATCTCGTCAGATCTGTATTTACAGAGGGAGAGAAAGTATATGGATAAACTTATCGAATGTGTTCCCAATTACAGCGAGGGCAGGGATAAAGCGAAGATCGAACAGATCGTCGACTGCTTTCGCGGCAAAAAAGGCGTAAAACTTCTCGATTATTCTTCGGACGAAGACCACAACCGCACGGTGGTGACGGTCATCGGCGAGCCCGCGGCTCTGCAGGCGGCGGTCGTGGAATCGGTGGGCAAAGCGCTTGCTCTCATCGATATGCGCGTGCACAAAGGCCAGCACCCGCGCATGGGCGCCGTAGACGTCATTCCTTTCATTCCCGTCAAAAACGCGACGGTGGAGGACGCGGATGCCCTTGCCAAGGCGACGGCAAAAGAGGCGAGCGAAAAATTCGGGCAGCCTTTCTTCCTGTATGAGCAGTCGGCAACGGCGCCGCACAGGGTAAACCTTGCGGACGTCCGCAAAGGGCAGTTCGAGGGCATGGCGGAAAAGATGAAGGATCAAGCGCTGTGGAAACCGGATTTCGGCCCCGACACCATCCATCCGACGGGCGGCGTAACGGCGATCGGCGCGCGGCCGCCGCTGGTGGCATTCAACGTCAATCTCGCCACTTCGGACATGGACATCGCGACGAAGATCGTTCGCGCCGTGCGCTATATCAACGGCGGGTTCCGATTCTGCAAGGCGATGCCCGTGGAACTGAAAGAACGGGGCATCGTACAGGTCTCCATGAATCTCACCGATTACAGCAAGACCGCCATTTACCGCGTGTTCGAAGCGATCAAAACGGAGTGCCGCCGCTACGGCGTCAACGTCGTCGGCAGCGAAGTGGTGGGGTTGGTGCCCATGCAGGCGCTCATCGACTGCGCGGAGTACTACCTGCAGATCGAAAACTTCTCCGTCGAACAGGTGTTGGAGAGCAGACTGATATGAAACTGACCGAACTGAGCGTCGAGCAATTTCTTGCGGAGACGGCAAGCTCTTCTCCCGCCCCGGGCGGCGGAAGCGTATCCGCGCTGGCGGGTGCGCTGGCGGCGGCTCTGGCGGGGATGGTGGCAAACCTCACGCAGGGCGAAAAGTTTGCGGACAGAGAAAAACGGATGCAGACCGCCGCGGCGGATGCTCAAGAGCTTTGCAAAGAACTGAAAGAGAGCGTGCAGAAAGACACGGAGAGCTTTGACGGCTACATGGCTGCCCTGCGCCTCCCCAAGGACACGCAGGAACAGAAGGAGAGCCGCAGACAGGCGATGCAGGAGGCTTTGAAGCAAGCGGCGCAGGTCCCGCTGGAAACGGCGGAGCGGGCGGCGCGGGTGTTCCCGCTGGCGCGGCTGGCGCTGGAAGAGGGCAACCCCAACGCGGAGAGCGATGCGCTCGTTTCTGCCATGCTGGCGCGCACGGCGGTGCTGGGAGCGCTCTTCAATGTCAGCATCAATCTCGGCGGCATCAAGGACGAGGCGTTTTGTCAAAAAATGCGCAAACGGGTGCAGGAATTGCGCCGATATGCGGAGGAACAGGAGAAAGAACTTCTCTCCCTCTCTCCGCTGGGAGAAGAGTTTTGAACAAGCGGCCCGCCTTTTTAGGGAGGCGGAACCGCGATCGGTAAAAAGCAACGTGCCTTTGGGCGCGCGGCGATAGAAATTCCAAACAGGAGGAACTCAATATGAAAAAGTTTTGGCTCATCGCTTTGTCTTTGTTGCTGGTCGTCGCAATGACGTTCGGCATCGTCGCCTGCGACAAAGGGAAGGACGACGACAAGGACGGCGGTGACGAGACAGGCATCGAAGAGGTCGCGGGCGATTATTCCATCGACCTTTCGGCTCTGGGCATGCCCCTCATCGTGTATCTGCGCATCGAAGAGGACGGCAAATTCATGTTTTCCGGTTCGGCGGAGTTTACCGTCGATAAAAACAGCGGTACGGTGAGCAAGTCCAGCACGGGCTATCTGATGGTCTATTCCACCGTCAACGGCAGTACGGCAAACGGCGAGACGACCAAGTTCACAAAGGAAAGCAACGGAAATCTCAAATTTGACGGCACCATGTATTACGGCTCCACCAAACCTACCAGCCCGATGGAAAACGAAGATACGGGCAAGACGGAATATCTGTACGCCGTTCCTTATACGGAAGGCGGCGGGGAAGAGCTTGTCCAGCTGCAGAACGGCGTCTATTACGGTACATACACGTCCACTTCTACGGGCATGGGTGCAGGTACGGTCTATGAATATTACCTTACTCTGCGCGACGACGACAATTTCACCTCTTTTGTTTCCTTCAGTATGGGGGAAAGCACCTACTATGTATACGATTACGGCACCTTTGAGGCGATGAACTCCAACGGCAGACTTACCTCTTCCGTGTACAAGGACACTGAAGATGCGACCAAACCGCTGTCCGAGTCCGTACAGGCGCTTTCGGAAACGGAAGTAAAGGCGGAAGTCCGCGTCGGGCCGATGCTGAAAGATCTCGTAGAGATCGAAATGGAAAAAATTGCCGCTCCCACGACGCCCGTCATGCAGTTCGAAGGGGAGCACACCATCCAGATGGGACAGATGTCGATGGCTTTCGAACTTTCTCTCAGCGTGTGCGCGGACGGCTCTTATGTCTTTACCAGCACGGCAAGCGGGGAAGAACCTTCCGAAGAGACAGGCTTTATCGGCTTTGACATGATGAACGATAAAGTGTATGTCCTGCCCGACGGCGTTACTTCGGGTGTGACCGGTTCGTATGACTCGGAGACAAACACCATTACCGCCAAGTTCAGCTTGGGCGCGGGTTCGCCGCAGGAAGTGCAGCTGACAATGACGGACGTCGATGTCCCTCCCGTGGAGCCTGCTCCCGCAATGGACAATCTCTATGAAGGCGAATATACGCAGTCGGCGATGGGAACGACTCTTTCTTACAGAGTAAAACTGTTTTTCAACGAAGGAAAATACATTTACGTCGCGATTTTTGACGGCGGTATGATGGGAACGAGCGAACTTTGGGATTATGGCAGCTATACCAAGCAGGACGGCGTAATGACGCTCACTTCGCAAGTGAATAAGGTCAACGACGCCTTTATCACGGGAACGGTCACGATCGGACAGGACAATGTTACCGCCAAATTGTATGCGGATGAACGTTTTTCCTCTCAGAAAGAGTTCACGTTGGAAAAACCTGCGGCACCTTCGCAGGAAGTGATGGTACAATTTACTTATTCCATTTCAATGGGCGGCGGATCCATCGATACAACGTTGACCGTCTACGAGGATTATACGTATCATTTTGTTTCTGAAATGGGCGGCGAGGTCGCGGCAGAAGAGACGGGATTCTTTATGCTGGCGGAGGAGCCTGCAGGCGTGTTCTTGCCCGTAAGCGGAAGCGAGCTGTACAATTATACGGCAGATACGGAAACGTTGAAACTGAGCGCTGCGTTCGACATCGGTAGGGGTACAAGAACAGATCTGCAAATGGATATTGTGACTCCCGCAAACTAATTGACAAAAAACATTCAAGGAGATATAGCTATGAGATCGGCTAAGGCATTTTTCAATTGGGCGTTTACGACGCGCGCAAAGACCGTGATGAAGATCTACAACGACGAACCCATCACTCCCGAAAAGATGTTTCTGAGCTTCTGCTCGCACGACCCCACTTTTATTTCCAACGGGCCCGAAGGGCTGAACGGAAGCATCAAGGGCATCGGCTTCATGCCCAAGCCCGAATATCTCGAAGAGACGCTGGAAGCGTACATCAAGCACATCAAATCGTACGATCCCGAGGATAAGACCTATTCCAAGCGCGGATTGGGCGTTCTGATCAAGTACATGTACGGCGAAGAGGCGCAGAGCCGCGTGGATTTCGACCACATCGGCAGCCTGGAAATGGCAAAAAAGCACTCCTACGCCAACTATAAGGCAAACCCGCAGGCGACGCTGATGTTCTATCAGCCGCCCATGATCTCCTTCGAAGTGCGCGGCACCATGCACATTTACGATGAGATGGAGTCGGGCAAGCGCGAGATCTATCAGCAGTTCATCAACGCGCAGCACGATATGTATCACACCCCCGACATGAACAGATGGCTCAAATATCCCGCATACGTCATGGACATCGAAGAGATCTATGACAACAGCGCCACCAAAGAAGGGTTCGGCACCAAGCTCGAATACCCGATGCCTAAGGAATAATGTTTTTAGGGGAGTTCCCCGCAGATAAGAACAAGCGCCGCAAGGGGGCATGACGCCTCCTTGCGGCTGCAAAACGTTGTCCGCCCTCGGTTTCGGCGGACACGCACAGTTAAGGGATCACGCTCATGAAATTTTTAAACAGGAAAATAACCGCGCTCGCGCTGGGCGCGCTGCTGCTTTCGGCAACGGCGCTGGCGGGGTGCGGCACATCCATTGCCGAACGCAGGACGGACGATTCCTCCACGCTGTACGTGGGGGAGGTCTCCACGGCGTTCCCGACCTCGTTCATGCCTTGGCTCTCGCGCGACGGCGTGGCGACGACGGTCGCAAGCATGGTATACAATACCCTCTTTACTTTCGACGAAGAGACGGGCGATTACCTTCCCACCATCGGTAAAGAGTGGTGCTATACGGACCTGGAGGGCAACGAACTGCGCACGTCGGAAGGGGAGATCGATTACGACGCCGTAGAGGAATATTATTCGCAGACGAGCGAAGATTATATGGTCGTCAAGGTCACGCTGTTCGACAACGCCACCTGGAGCGACGGCGAGCCCGTTACGGTAGAGGACGTATACTACACCTTTGACATCGCCACCGACAACGCCCTCTCCAACCACGCGGGCGCGCTCGCGTGGACGTCCGACCTCAAACACAAGTCGGAAAAGGGCGTCCTCAAAACACAGGGAATGTTCACGTACGACCGCCAGGATCACTGGGTCAAGTATCCTATTTCGGAGGAAGAAAAGGATACGGTCATCTATCTCCGCGTCAGCAAGGTGCTGGGCGCGGTGGCGACCCTGTTTACGTCCATTCTCATTCTTCCCGAGCATATCTGGCAGCCGCTCGTCAGCGAGACGGAGCAGCTCAACAATGCCAGCCCGAGCGGGGAGATCTTATATCAGTACGAACATCCCGTCGGGTGCGGCGCATGGACTCTGGACGTCTCCCATTCGGGGCGGCAGATGATCGTGCTGCGCAATCGCGGCGAAGAATATCACCTGAAAGCGGAAGACGGCAGCAACCTCTATAAGGTCGACACCATCAAACTGGTCCTGTACATGGACGAAAACACCGCCATCTACGCCCTTCTCAAGGGATACGTGGATATGCTGGACAGCTCCATGAGCTCCAACTATCTGCGGCTGTTCGAGGAGGAAGAGAACATCCAGGTGCTCAACGTGGCGGGCACGTCCACACAGACGCTTGTGATGAACGTCAACCCGCAGGAACAGTACAAGACCGCCGCCCGCGAGATCCTGATGAACAAGGACGTGCGGCAGGCGATCGCGCTCGCCATCAATCAGGAAGAACTCGTGTCCAAGGTGCTCGACGGTGCGGGCAGCACCGCTTCGGCAGGCCTGATGCTGGAAAACCAGGCAGAGTTGTATAATCCCGAAGCGGACATCCTCTCGGGCGACTACGAACAGCGGGTGCAGCAGGCAAACGATATCCTGGACAAGATTTATCCGAACAAAGATTCTTCCGGCTACCGCCTCGCAAACGGCAAAAAGATCTCCTTTGAGATCCTTGCCAACCCCGGGGAACTGGAGCTCGTCTCCTTCCTGCAGGTACAGCTGCAAAAGATCGGTATCGACGTGCAGTACAAGGCGGAAGGCTCGATGGCGGAGGACACCTACCTCTTCGACGGGGACTTCGACATGACCTTCCAGGCGACCATCTTTAACGTCTCCAACGTGGACGTCATGTACCAGTCGCACTTTGTTTCCACCAACCGCACCTCCAACTACGGCAGACTGGCAGATGAAGCGCTTACGGCAAAGATCAACGAGATGCGCACAACGCTCAACCAGACCGCCAAGTACGATGCGGTCAAGGAGATCGAAGTGATGATCGCCAACCTGTACTACAAGGTGCCCGTATATGCTTCCAACGTCATTTCCGTGGCGCGGACGGATCGTTACACGGGTTATGTGGCGGGCCCGGGGGAGACCTGCTTCAACCTCGATACCCTCGAAAATCTGAAAAAGGCGGTGTAAAGATATGAAAGCTTCTTACGTCATCAAGAGGATCCTCCTCACCATTTTCATCTTTTTCGTCGTCGTCACCCTCTGCTTCTTTATTCCGCGCATCGGCGTTACCGATCCCGCAAGCCGTTACTATCCTCCTCAGTCCGCAACCATGACGGACGAGGAGTACGAGATCATCAAGGAACTCACCCGCAAGCAGTACGGGCTGGACGGCACCACGTTCGAACAGTACATCCGCTACATGGGTCAGCTCTTTCAGGGGGATTTAGGTACTTCCTATCAGTCGGGCAGTCCTTCCGTCATCGACTGTATTGCAGAGTGCCTGCCCTGGACGCTTGTGCTGTCCGTCACAAACCTTCTCATTTCGCTGGTCATCGGCGTCATCATCGGCACGATGGCGGCGTGGAAGCGAGGGCGATGGCAGGATAAAGCGTTGCTCAATGCATCCACGTTCACGACGGCGCTGCCATCCTTCTTCATAGCGCTGCTGCTGTCGTTCTATTTAGGATTCGAGTGGGAGATCTTTCCAGCCTATACCGACCAGAACATGGTTTCCGGCTTCGACTGGAGCTGGCAGGCGATCTCGACTGTCATGTACAACGCCGCCTTGCCAATATTCTCCATGGCGATCGGGGGCATCGTCTCGTACGGGCAATCGACGCGAAACAGCGTCATTGCCGTGTCGGGTGACGAGTTTATCCTGACGGCAAAGGCAAAGGGCTTGTCCAACAACAAGGTCATTTACGGGCATACCCTGCGCAATGCCATGCTGCCCATCGTCACACAGTTCGGCATGAACATCAGCGGACTGATCGGCGGCTCGGTCGTCATCGAAAAGATCTTTAACTGGAACGGCATGGGCACGCTGTTCCTCACCGCCAACGGCAACAACGATTATCCTCTCATGATGGGCATCATGATCTTCATGTCCGCGTTTGCGCTGGTGGCAAACCTGTTGACCGACTTCGTGTACAGCCTGCTCGATCCTCGCGTCACGTTGGGAGAAAGACGATGAAAGACATTCTCAGAAAAACGGGTAAATTTCTCCTGCACGTCCTGCAAGGCATCGGCGGATTTTTCAAAAAACTGTGGAAGCACAAGCAGGGCAGGGTGGGGCTGATCATCGTCGCCATCCTCGCCGTCTGCGCCATCTTTGCGCCGCTCATCGCGCCGTACGACCCTTACGACGTCACCCAGCGTGCGGAAAAGGGGCTTTCCCCCTCGTGGCAGCACCTGCTCGGCACCTCCATCACCACGGGACAGGACATCTTCAGCATGCTCATCTACGGCGCACGCTCCTCGCTGAGCATCGGCGTCATCACGGGCATCACCATCGCCGTGCTCGGATCCCTTCTCGGCATCGCGGCGGGGTATCTCGGCGGATGGGTGGATACCATTATCATGCGTATCGTCGACGTCCTGCTCGTCATCCCCACGCTCCCGCTCGTCATCGTCATGACCAACGTTCTGGGCACCAGTTACGTCGTCATCGTCATCGTGTTTGCGGCGTTCGGCTGGACGGGACTTGCGCGCGTCATCCGATCGCAGGTCATCCTCATCAAAAACGCCAACTACGTCAAGGCGGCGGAGATCATGGGCGCCAGCCGCTGGTACGTGATGTGGCGGCACATCCTGCCCGCCGTTTCCAACCTGCTCATCATGAGCACGGCGCTCACCAGCGCGGGCATCATGGTGGCGGAAGCGGGTCTCAGCTTTTTGGGGCTGGGCAATCCCGAGGCGATCAGCTGGGGCAAAATGCTGGCGGACGCGCAGAGCAGCGGCGCCATGCTGTTCGGGCACTGGTGGAGCATCCTCGCGCCCGGCGTCGGCATCTTCCTCGCCGTCTATTCGTTCATGCGCATCGGCCTCGCAATGGAAGAGATCCTCAACCCGCGCATGCGCAAGGGCAGCAATATGCTGAAGGTGTTCAAACACCTCAACAATACCTATCTCGACGAGGTGTTCGCCTCCATGGACGAAGGCAGCAAACTCAGCGGGGAATATATCAGCTCGGGCGCCGCACAGCCGCCTGCATCGGGAGAGAAAGATGAAAGCGCTGGAAGTTAAAAATTTAAAGGTGATCTTTCCCATCGAGGGAGGGATCGTGCGCGCGGTGGAAGGCATCGACATCGAGATCGAGCAGGGACAGTGCGCGGCGATCGTCGGGGAAAGCGGCTGCGGCAAGAGCGTTACCTCTCTCGCCGTGATGAAGCTCCTGTCCACGCCGCCCGCCATCATGCGCGTGGATAAACTGGAACTGGGCGGCGTCGACATCAAGGAACTCTCTGACAAACAGATGCAGAAGGTGCGCGGCAAAGATGTTTCCATGGTCTTTCAGGATGCATTGACGGCGCTCAATCCCGTCATGACGGTGGGAAAACAGATCGACGAGATCTTTCTCGCCCACGGGAATCTGAATTTCGAAACGGCGGGGGAAGAGGGCGAAAAGAAGCGCTTCAACCGCAAAAAGGAGGCAAAACGCCGCACCATCGAGGCGCTCAAGCTCGTCGGCATCAGCGATGCGGAGATGCGCTACAAAGCATACCCGCACCAGCTTTCGGGCGGGATGCGCCAGCGCGTGCTCATCGCCATGGCGTTTGCCTGCAACCCCAACCTCATCATCGCGGACGAACCCACCACGGCGCTGGACGTTACCATCCAGGCGCAGGTGCTGGATATCCTCAAAGACCTGCAGAAAAAGCAGAACACTTCGCTCATGCTCATCACGCACGACCTTTCCATCGTCATGAACATGGCGGATGAGATCTACGTCATGTACAGCGGCAAGATCGTCGAGCGGGCAAAGACGCGCGACCTGTTTGTGCGGCCGCTGCATCCGTACACGATGGGGCTTTTGGGCGCCATCGCAAGATTGGACGACGAGCGGGGCAGATTCGTACAGATCCCGTCCTCGCTGCCCTGTCCTTTCCGCAAACCGACCGGCTGTTATTTCCATCCCCGCTGTCAATACGCGACCGACAAATGCAGGCAGGAAATGCCCGTTCTCGAGCAGCCGGAAGGGGGAAGGTATGTGCGTTGCTGGCGCTATAAGGAGATAGAGTATGCAAAAAAATGAACCGCTCCTGAAACTGGAAAACATCCACGTCTCCTTTCCCGTCAAAAAGGATTATCCTTTCCAGAAAAAGAGATTTGTGCGCGCCGTGTCGGACGTATCGCTGGAAGTGTTTGAAGGGGAGACCTTCGGACTGGTGGGCGAATCGGGCTGCGGTAAAAGCACCCTTGCCAATACCACGCTCGGTATCCAGAAGGTAGATTCGGGCAAGATCTTCTTTGACGGGCAGGAACTGACCGCCATGAACAAGAAGCAGCTGAACGAGGCGCGCCGGAAGATGCAGATGATCTTTCAGGACCCTTTTTCCTCCCTCAACCCGCGTTTCAGCGTGTTCGACATTGTTTCCGAACCGCTGCGCATCCTCGGCGGCTACACGCGCGAGCAAATGCGCGAACAGGCTGCGGAAATGCTGCGCGAAGTGGGACTTTCGGAGGGCGACCTCGACCGTTTCCCTTCCGATTTTTCGGGCGGACAGAAACAGCGCATCGGCATTGCGCGCGCGCTCATTTTAAAGCCTAAATATCTCGTCTGCGACGAGCCCGTCTCCGCGCTGGACGTGTCCGTTCATGCGCAGATCTTAAACCTTCTGATGGACTTGCAGGAAAAGTACAACATCACTTACCTGTTCATTTCGCACAACCTCGCGGTGGTCAAGCGCATCTGCAGCCGCCTGCTCGTCATGTATTTCGGAAAGACGATGGAATACGGGGACGTGGATAAGATCTTTGCCAACCCCGTGCACCCGTACACGCGCGCGCTGATGTCCGCCGTCTTCGATACGGACATCGACAGCAAGCACGAGCGCATCCGCCTGCAGGGCGAGGTGCCCAGCCCCATCAATCCTCCCCCCGGCTGCCGTTTCTGCGGCAGGTGCCCTGAGGAAGAGCCGTTCTGCAAGCAGGGCGAACCGCCCCTCGTCGAGATCGAGGAAAACCATTTTGTCTCCTGCTTCAAGTACGCGAAGCCGAAAACGGAGGAATGATGGTACAAAAACAGACACTCGTGCTCATCGCCGCCCTCGTCTGGACGGCGGCGGGCGCAAACATCCTGCGCCTCGGCATCGCGGCGGCTGTTTCCGTGCATTGGGAATGGTGGATGGTCCTTTCGGCGCTGGCAGTGTTTTTGCTGTTCGGCGCCATGTTCGGCATGATCGTCAAAAAACATTTGCGCAGGATCTACGGTTACGACGGGGACAGGAAGCACTGTTTCCTCAAATTTTTCGATATCAAGGCGTACATTCTGATGGGGATAATGATGACGGGCGGTATTCTGCTGCGGACTCTGCATGCCATCCCCGACAGGTGCACGGCTATGTTTTACACGGGGCTGGGCGCAGGGCTTACCCTCGCGGGGCTGGCGTTTTTCGTCAATTACATCGTCCGCAGGATACGGGACAAACAAACAGAAAAAGACGGTGAATGAACATGGAAGAAAAAATTTACAAAGAATACGTTAAAATCCTCGGCGAAGAGCTGTTGCCTGCGATGGGCTGTACCGAGCCCATCGCCATCGCTTATGCGTCCGCGGCGGCGCGTGAGATTTTGGGCTGTCTGCCCGAAAAGATCGAGATCGCCGTCAGCGGCAACATCGTCAAAAACGTCAAGAGCGTGGTCGTGCCGCATACGGGCGGGCTGCGCGGCATTGCGGCGGCGGTGTGCGCGGGCGTGGTGTGCGGCAGGGCGGACAAGCAGTTGGAAGTGATTTCGCAGGTCAGCGACGAACAGGTGCAGGAACTGAAAGCCTTTCTCGAAAAGATGCCCGTCACCATCCTCCTCGCGGACACGCCGTACATTTTCGACATCGACGTGCGGCTGGAAGGGCAGGGACACACTTCGCGCGTGCGCATCGTGGAATATCATACCAATATCGTGCTGGAAGAAAAGGACGGCAGAACGCTGTTGGAAAAGGAGCTTGCCGGCGCGACGGAAAAGATCACCACCGACCGCAGCCTGCTGAGCGTGGAGCACATCTGCGAATTTGCGCATTGCGTCGACCTCGCGGACGTGGAAGAGCTGGTGGGCAGGCAGGCGCGGCTGAACATGGCGATCGCCGAAGAGGGCATGAAAAACAATTACGGCGCCAATATCGGCAAGGTGCTGCTGCAAACGGCGCCGCAGGATCTGCGCGTCAAGGCGCGTGCTTACGCCGCGGCGGCTTCGGACGCGCGCATGAACGGCTGCGAGATGCCCGTCGTCATCGTTTCGGGCAGCGGCAACCAAGGCATCACGGCAAGCGTGCCCGTCCTCGTGTACGCGCGCGAACTGAAAAAGAGCAGGGAAGAGGCGCTGCGTGCGCTCGTCTTGTCCGATCTCGTCACCATCCATTTAAAGACGGGGATCGGCAGGCTTTCCGCCTATTGCGGCGCCGTTTCGGCGGGCGTAGGCGCGGGCGCGGGCATTGCCTATCTGCAGGGCGCCTCGTTCAAGGAGATCGCGCATACCATCGTCAATGCAGTCGCCATCGTTTCGGGGATCATCTGCGACGGGGCAAAGGCATCCTGCGCGGCAAAGATCTCGCAGGCGGTGGAGGCAGGCATCCTCGGTTATGACATGTACAGCCGCGGCAACCAGTTTTACGGCGGCGACGGCATCGTCAAAAAGGGTGTAGAAAACACCATTCGCAGCGTGGGCAGGCTTGCTCACGACGGCATGGCGGAGACGGACAAAGAGATCATCGACATCATGCTCAACGGCTGAAAAAAGGGCCCGGGGCTGTCTGCCCCGGGCCTCGTGCCGTAATGGTGTATTTTTTATATAGAATGAAAGACCGCCCGATCTTATTTGCGCAGCAGGTTGTATCGGCAGGGCGTCTCCTTATTTTCCGTGTTCAAAAACGATCTGAGATCGACGGGGGAAGCCGTGCGGATATTCCTTGCGTCGGTCTTTTTTTGTGCAAAAGAGGAATCGTGCCCGACGGCAGAGCGCATCCGCCGCGGGGCAGCCCTTTGGTGCAAGGCGGCCGTCGTATTTGCCTGCGGGGGATGCCCGTCACTTGACGGGCGTCTTTTTGATCTCTTTGTCGCGGCGGTATTCGGAAGGGGTCCGACCCGTCATCTTTTTAAAGGTCACGGAAAATTGCGAGATGTTGGCAAATCCGCAGGTGATGGCGATGTCTGCCACGCAGATGGTGGAGTTGGCGAGCAAAAGTTTGGCGTGGTCCACCTTTTTGCCGAGGATGTATTTGAGGGGCGTCATGCCCGTTTTTTGTTTGAAGGCGTGGCGGAAATGATCGTACGAATACCCGGAAAGCTGTGCAAGGTATTCCAGTTCGATGTCGGAAGTGTACTGCTCGTTGATATAGCGCAGAACGGGCAGAAAACTGCTCTGCGAAAAGGGGGTTTCCGCCTGCCTTTTCAGCCCGAGCAGCAGTTGTCCCGTCAAAAGCGAGCACATAAAGCGGAATTCTTCTTCCTTGTTTACCGTTTCGTTCTGGATCTGTTCGAGAAGTTTCAGCACCGATTTGTCGGGGTCGCTGAAAAGTCTGTCGTAAGCGTGTTCGTCTTCGTCCTCGGCAGGCGTAAAGCCGAGGCAAAGGACTTTTACCTTGCTCAGATGCGCCTCGTTGTGAACGCGCCCGCTCGGATAGATGAGAAAATTCCCCGCAAAAAATTTGTAGGTTTCCCCGTTGGTTTCGGAAACGGAGTTGCCGTCGCAAAAGTATGTCAGCTCGTAACAGTTGTGAAAGTGCGGTTTTACGAGCGTATCTTTTTCATGATAATAGCAGTACAAATACTCGAATTTAGGTAGTTTCATGTTATTATTGTAACCCAGAGCAGAAAAAATGTCAATAAACAGGCGCTAAAAAATAACCAAAATTCTATAATCAAAAAGCTGTTTTTTTCGAAAAATAGCGAAAATTCCGTAGAATTCAACCATTTTTGAAAAATAATTAACCATATAGGTATTGAAAACACAGCGCCGAAACTATATACTTTTATTATCAATAAAGATCAGAAAGGAGGAAAAAATGAAAAAATCAAAACTGATCGCTTTGTTGTGTGGCTTTGTCTTTTTGTTCTCGTTCCTTGCCGGCTGCGGCGGCGGAGGGAAGGACGATAACGGCGGCAAGCTCGAACTTTTGGTGGATATGCACGGCTATATGCCCACGCTGAACACCGAACCGACGCCCGAAAGTCCTACGGTGATTTTGTCGACGCGTCTCATCGAGGAGGCCTTTGAAGAAGCGAATTCCGATATCGACATCGTCTGGGCGCGTTCCAAGCCTGTCGGCGGACTGGAAGCAGAGGTCTCGCAGTGGTTCGTCACGCAGATCGCGGGCAGCAACTGCCCCGCCATCGCTTTCTCTTGGGGCACGCAGTACCAGGATCGCGACTACTATGTCGATCTCACCGAGTACTACAACGAACCCAACGAGTATGTAGAAGGCAACGAGCACTGGAAAGATCTGTTTGAAGATTATCTTTTCGACACTTCTACCATCAAAGATATCAAGGGTCAGATCGTCGGCGTTCCCATTTCGCTGTACGCAGGACCTTCCACGGGCTGGTATTACAATACCGATCTTGTTTCCGAAGACGAGATCCCCAATAACTGGGAAGAATTTGTCTCCCTTGCCAAGAAACTGAACGAAGATCCGGACATCACGGCGGTCGCGCCTTGGTTCTCATTTAAGTCCATTTCTTTGGATAACTGGATCATGCAGTTTACCATCGGGCCGTCCATTGCGGCATACATCATGGATCAGACGGACTACGACAAGGATGGCACGACGTCTACGCTCGAGCAGTTGCGCGCCACAAAGGCGGGGCTGTACAATCCCGTAGAGCACGAATATGCGCGCGAAGTATATAAGCAGGCAAAGAGATACTTTACCGAACTTTTGCGTGAAGGCTGGATGAGCACCGATTACACCCCGATGTGGAACGACGGAAAGGTCGCCCTGTACGAAGAAGGGCTTTGGGCGCTGTCCGCGCAGTACAACAACACGGCGCGCGACTTCGAGTTCGGCGTCTTCCCTGCTCCCTTGGTGGACAAAAACACCACGCCTTATTCCGTCGATATCGAATATACGGAAAAGGGCCCGTATCAGCCGGAAGGGGATCTGATCCTGAACATCATGAAGCCCGCCGTTGAAGGCAAGCCCGAACTGGAAGCGGCAGCCGTCAAGTTCCTTAAATTTTTGACGACGCCCGAAAATATCTCCATGATCGCGGAAGAGATGGGCTCCGTGCTCGGCTCTGTCAAGGGCTCCACGTACAACTCCATCCTGGACGACTGGCTGAATCAGTCTTTCCCCATCGTTCCCGATACCAACTGGCCGCTCGCTTTCAATTCCGACCAGAACGACAGGCTGAACCGTCTGTTCGGCGAATGGGTGCTCGGTTCGCACAGCGACAGCGAATTCTACGAACAGGTCAACAGCATCCAGCAGGCAGGCGCGGACGCGTACATCAAGGCGCTCAACATCGATACCAGCGGTTGGAACTAAGGATATAGAAGCTTATGAAGCTGAAAAGAACATTGATCATTCTGCTCGTGATCGTCTTTGCGGTGGGCATGATGGCGGTATTCGATACCGTCCGTGCCAAAACGTTTGAGATCGAAGTGGTGTCCGTTTCTCCCGAAAAACCGGTGGCGGACGTGCGCCAGCAGGTCGAGATCAAACTCCGCGTGACGCACGGCGGAAAAAACGTAGAGGGTCATTCCCTGTATGCTGTTTCGAAAGGCGGCGGTTCCTTTAAGGGGAATCGCTCCGAAACAGACGAAGAGGGGATCGCCACGTTCATCTACATACCGTATACCGAAACGATGCTCATGCCTGCAAAGCCTGTTACCATTTCGGTGATCGACGAATCCAATTCTGTCTTTTTGGAAATCAACTCCAAGCTTGATTTCGTGATAGAATTGCAATCCAAAAAGGAGTGACGGGGCCATGAAAGCCGAAAAAACACAATCTGTTTTCAAGCGGAAGATCACAGAGTTGGGCAAAGAGATCTGGCGCAGAAAACTTGCCTATCTGTTCATAGCCCCTCTCATCATCGGGCTTCTTATTTTTTCCTATTATCCGCCCGTGTACGGGTTGGTGCTGTCTTTTTTTGAAAAGCACAGCGTAGGCGAAACTACTTTTGTCGGGTTCCTCAATTATAAAAACCTGTTTAAAGACACCGTTTTTCTGAATTCCATCCCTACCATGTTTTTCATCATGATCCCGCGGCTGATCATCGGTATCGTAGTGCCGCTCATCATGGCGGAACTCATTTTCGGGGTCAGGTCGCTGCGCCTGCAAGGCGTGTACCGCGTGCTCGTGCTTGTGCCCATCGTGGCGCCGGGCGTCGTCGGCACCCTCATCTGGCGGAACATCTTCGACCCGACCAACGGGCTTCTGACAAGTGTCTTGCGCCTGCTGGGGGTGATGGATCAGTCACAGGTCATCGACTGGCTGGGCAATCCCGATTGGGTCATTCCCTCCATCATCTTTATGGGATTCCCGTGGGTGGGCGGAACGAGTGTTCTGATCTATATGTCCGGACTGATGGGGATCTCTGCAGAGGTGCTCGAAGCGGCAAAACTGGACGGTGCAAGCGTTTTGTACCGCATCTGGAAGATCGATCTGCCGCTTCTGATCGGGCAGATCCGTTATTTTCTCATTTTCGGGCTGATCGGCGGTTTTCAGGATTACGGAACGCAGATGGTCCTTACAAACGGAGGTCCGGGATATGCCACATATGTGCCGGGCTATTATATGTATCAACAGGCGTTCATGCACGATAATATGGGCTACGCGTCCGCCGTGGGATCGGTAATGTTCGTAGTCATTTTGGTCGTGTCCGTGTTTGCGTTCAAATTTGTGAACAGCAAAAATTTACAAGGGATCGGGCAGGAGACAATATAGTGGAACAGGAAATCATTACGCAAAAAAAGCGGCATAAAAAAATCCCTGTCGGACAGATCATCCTGCATACCGTGCTGGCGATCTTGCTGTTTATCATGCTTTATCCGCTGGCGATGGCGCTTTGGAATTCTTTCAAGACAGATCTGTCTTACGAATACACGCGGTGGTATCCCACGCTTCCGCTTCGCATCAGAAACGTAAAGACGGCGTTTGATATGACGTCGCAGTACATGCTGAATACGGTCATTGTCGGATTTGCGGGGACGGCGGGGCTGTTGTTCATCTCTTCGATCGCCTCCTTCGCGTTTGCAAAGATGAAGTTCCCCGGGAGAGGTTTCTTCTTTTCGATGGTGATGGCGCTGATGATGGTGCCGGGCGTGCTCACGCTCGTGCCCAGCTATATTTTATACAAGACGCTGGGCCTGCACGATAACCTGATGGCGCTCATTCTTCCCATCTGGACGGGCGGCTGCATCTTTGCGGTGTTTTTGCTGACCACCTTTTTCGGAGGGCTTCCGAGAGATTTGTTCGAGGCCGCGCAGATCGACGGAGCATCGCTGTTCCGCTGTTATTATGCGATCGCGCTCCCGCTCTCCATGCCCATTCTCGGTACGATCACGATCATGCAGATCGTAAACGTCTGGAACGATTATATTTGGCCGCAGCTGGTATTGTCCGAAGAGAAATTTACCGTTTCCGCAGGCCTTTTGCTCACGTTCAGGAGCGAACATACTTCCAACATGCCTGTCATGTTTGCCGGGTATCTGGTAGCCTCTTCTCCTTTGATTTTATTATTTATTTTCGCCAATAAATTCTATATTCAGGGACTGGTAGGCGCGGCGATCAAAATGTAAAGAATAGAAGAGAGGTCGAATATGAAAGAAAAAATACCTGTTCTGATCGATACGGACCTCGGGGACGACATTGACGACGCATTTGCACTCTGTCTTGCGATGCGTTCCCCCGAGATCCGCCTTTTGGGCGTTACAACGGTGCATCGATGCGCAAAACAGCGCGCCAAAATGGCAAAAGCGCTTTTGCGGGCGGGAGGGTTCGGCGACGTACCCGTCCATGCGGGGGATTCGCGGCCTTTAAAAAGCACGAGCGTGTACGGCCGTCCCATCGATTACGGCGATCTGCCTCATTCCTACGACGACGAGTACGCCGATGTTTCTTATGACGGAGACGACGCCGTATCTTTTCTCGCGGAGACGTTGAAAAACAGCAGCAGCAAGGTGACCATCGTCACGCTGGGCGCTCTGACCAACGTCGCGCGGCTCTTGCTCGAGCATCCCGAAGCGAGGGAAAAGATCGGGCTCATCTGCACGATGGGCGGCGCGTTTTCCATGAACTGGGGGGAGTACAATTTCTGCTGCGACCCCGACGCCGCCGCCGTGGTATTGGAAAGCGGGCTTCCGCAGTACTGCGTCGGGGTGGACGTTACCTTTCAATGCAAACTGAACGGGGAACTTCTCGAACAGGTGCGTACGCATCCCCATCCCTGCCTGCAGATGCTCAACCGCATGCGGCAAAAGTGGGGAAATGACGTGTATCTGCACGATCCGCTCGCGCTCTTCTGCGCTTTCGACGATTCTTTGGTCCGCTGGCAGCCCATGGTCTGTTCGGTGGAAAAGGACGCAAAGTATGCAAACGGGTATGTCATCAACTTCACCGACCCGAACTGGCGCAAGAGTTCTGCAAACAGCAACCTTTCCGTTGCGGTCGGGGTGGACGCCTCCGCGTTTATCCGCGAATATGTCCGCCGCGTAACGGGTTTCTGAGCCCCGTATAAGGAGGAAAAATGAAAAGAGGAGCATCCATAGGCATGGCAGGCCTGTTATCGGCCGCCCTGCTGCTCGGCGGGTGCGGCGTAGACGATAAGCTCGGCACGCCTTCCGTGATAGGAAACGAGCGCTCGTTTGAGGAGGAGGCTTTTGCCGACCCCGATCTGCAATTCCGCCCTCTGCCTATCATCCACGCCGGTGAATTTGAAAAGGACGGCGTGAACAAAGAGACGCTGGATATGCTTAAGGAATACGGCTACGGCGGCGTGGCGACCAACGTTTCCTTCCTCGTGGACTATCTCGAAAGCGAGGAAATGTGGGATTCGCTGGTCAAAAACGTCGAGTACGCCATCGACGAACTCGGTTTGCGCGTGTGGCTGTACGACGAACAGCATTATCCCAGCGGCGCGGCGGGCGGTCTTGTCCTGCGCGACAATCCTCAATGGCAGGCGGAAGGGCTTGTCAGCGAAGTGCGCTCCGTAAAGAAGGGAGAAAGTGTGGAGATCACCGCCCCGCACGGCCATTCCATTCTCTTTGCAAATGCCTATCGCGGCACGAGCGTGGACAATATGGACCTGAGCGCGGGCGTCGATCTGAGCAGTTATGTCAGCGGCGATACGCTGCGCTGGCAGGCGGACGAGGACAGGGTCGTCTCCGTCCTGTACTATAAATATTTCTACGAGGGCACGCACGCCGTCAACAATTGGGCATATGTGCGCCGATACATCAATCTCCTCAAAGAGGAGCCCGTGCAGGAGTTTATCCGCGTCACGTACGAGCAGTACAAGGCGCGGCTGGGCAAATATTTCGGGAACGGCATCGAGGCGTTCTTTACCGACGAGCCTTCCATGCTGGGCACGTATATGGACGGTCCTCCCGTTACGCCCACGGTCATCGACCCCGTCGACCCGGAGATCCCGCTCCTGCCCACCGTCAATTACAGCAGCGACATCGTCGAAAAATTCACCAAGCTGCGCGGCTATTCGCCCGAAAATTACTTTACATATCTCTATGAGGGCACGAGCGACGCGGCAAAGCGGTTCCGCTGGGATTATTACAAGACGCTCGGCGAGCTGATGTCCGCCAATTACTCCGGGCAGATCGGCGCCTGGTGCGAGGAAAACAATGTCAGCCTCACGGGGCATTTCCTGCTCGAAGAGGACATTTATATGCACCCCGTCTTCAACGGCAACATCATGCGCAACCTTTCCAACATGCAGATGCCCGGGATCGACCTGCTTACGGCAAATCCTTCCACGGCGGTGGGCTGGTGCGCGACGACGGCAAAGTTTGCCTCTTCTGCGGCGCATTTCGGCAGCAAGGACAAAGTGATGAGCGAGGTTTCCGCCGCATTCGACGCGGTCGAAACGAACGACATGTATCAAAAACTCGGCTCCATAGCCGTGCAGTATGCCATGGGCGTCAATCAGATCGGCACCTTCTACCGCCCGCATCAGATGAGCGAGCAGGACAACCGCCTGTTTGCCGATACCATCGGGCGCATGGGCTATATGCTGGACGGG
>CALVHV010000024.1 GCA_944328845.1 uncultured Clostridia bacterium
TCCTTATCCTGCCTCATTTTTACCGCACTTTGCAACATTTTCTCCACCTGTTCCGCCTGCCGTTTTTGTTCTTTTATAGTCGCCTTCTTGAATACCGAGTTTAAAGATATATGTGCCGAGTATCTGCCAGCGGTTGGACGTCGTGACAGTATGCAGCGCATATATCTGGTCAAACCCTGCATCGAGTAAATAAGAAATACGAAGGATAAACATCGTGGTGATCGTCGTACTGATCGCAGGCAAGGTGATATACCACATCTGCGCAAGTTTTCCCGCTCCATCCATGCGCGCCGCTTCCAACATGTCCTGATCGATCGCCAAAATTGCAGATACATAAACGATCATACTCCAGCCGATCTCTTTCCACCCTTCTGTAAACAGAACAAGGAAAAGAAATTTGCTTGTATCCTGAAACCACAGCGTAGGATTTGCCGCATCCATCAGACCGAGTTGTATCAAAAATGAATTCACGATCCCGTAAGAAGAGAAAACCTTTTTAAACAGAGCGGCGACAATTGCCCACGACAGAAAATGCGGCAGGTAGACAACCGCTTGAAAAATCTTCCTCATCCGAAGATTCCCCATATCGGTCAAAAATATAGCAAATAATATGGGAATGGGAAACAGAATAACGATCTTCAATACACTTATTAACAGTGTATTGCCGAGCGCACTCAAAAAATTCGCATCCGAAAAGAGAATCCGATAATTTTCCAGCGTCCATTCGGCATTGAAAAATGCTTCCAACGGCTCGTAAATAAAAAGATTCAATTTTGTTTTGAACCCCATCAGAAGTCCGATCATCGGCATATAGCAGAAGATCAGAGCAAGAACGATGGCGGGGATGAGGAAAGGCAGCAGCGATAACCGCCGCCTCTCCTTTTTGAACTTTTCGGTCAGCTTTGATATACCCGATTTAATCATATCTATCCTCGACCTTTACTTTGCCGTCGAAGTTATCGCGACACCAATCCGTCACTTCTTGAGAAGCGCTTTCTCCTCCGTCAGCTTTCCACCGTGCCAATACTTCTTCATATCGGGCGACGCTCCTATCTTCAAATATCATGATCATCGCCTGTTCCCTCGCATAGGTATCCAGCACGTTGCGGTTCTCGTCATACGTTTCCAGGTGATTGCTGAAAAGGATAGGATTGTATGTTCCCTGCTCGTCGGCAAATTCGTTCAGTTCCATAAAATACGGATAATATTCCTGATTTCGTATTTTTGCAAACCAAACCTGCGATCTCTCTGCCGAATTGATCTGCCCCGTCGTAAAGTAAGAACTCATGGACAGTTCGCTCAGTGAATTGGTCACGCTGTACGTGCCGTCCGGATTCACGACATAGTTGACACCTTCCTCTCCGAGATTCAGTTCTAAATAGCAGTCGTCATACAGTTTTCGCGTAAGCCAGTCGACCGTGTACGCCGCTTCTTCGTTCATATACCGGGGGATGACCGTAACGTATGCAAAACCGCCGCGATGATAGGTGTGCACCTCGCCGTTACTGTCCAAAAGCCCGCCGACGACCGCGAGATTCTGTTCATTCTGCCCGATTTCTCCGTTCGAGCGAAGCATGGACAAAATCGCAGGGATTTCCTCCGTCGTAGTTACAATACAGACAGCATCGCCCGAACCAAACTTGCTGATCGCACCGGTTTTATCCTGTGTCATCACGTCGAGATCGATCAGCCCCTCGTTGTACAGCCCGATCATATATTCCATATAAGCCTTATAATTCGGGTGATCGAGGTAATAGACATACTCGTCGCCGACTTTGCTCCAATACTGATAGATATCAAAGGCAACCGCGATCGAAGGCACCAGAGCAGCGAGTTCCGTTCCGTCCATCTGCGCAGGAATGGTCAAAGGGTAATAACTTGCGCCGTATTTTTGCTTGAAATGCCGCAGCACCGCCGTAAACTCGTCAAGCGTTTCGGGGATATCCAAACCCTCCTCATAGAGCAGATCTTCGCGGAAGATCATGCAATCGACTACATTATACTGACCTTTCGTAAATGAGCCGCCTTCCGGAATGCCGTAAATACCACCGTTGTAGGTGACTACATTCCAGTTTGCCTGATTGATATTTTCCAGCAAATAAGTGCCGTATGTTTCCAGCGCGGGCCGAATATCGAGCAAAGCATCCTGCGCTAACAAAAGGTTGAACTGCTCTTTTGTTACCTTAATGGCGTGATACGGGGAACGGTTCATAAAAGCGAGTTGCACGGCCATCGTGATCTCGGTAGCCGGAAGTTGCGAGTACGAGACCTTATACCCTGTATGCTTTTCAATGATCTGCGCAGGCAGGCTGGTATCGAGTTCACCGTCGCCGCGTCCGGTCGCCTGCAACATGATGCTCAATTCCGGTTTATTGTTGAAATCCACGTCAAGCGGAATCGTTGCATCTCCCGTGCCGCCGCCACAGCCTGCAAAAGCGAGCGTAACAAGCATACACAATAAGGCAATACACCCTAAAATGCGCTTTTTCATAGTTTGGTTTACCTCCTTTTCACTTTAATTGCAACCACAGCAACCGCTGCCGCCAGCGCAAGTACAGCCACAACGATCATAACATAATGCCCGGCGTTCAAACCTGCAGGCGTATAGATTGCAGGATCTTCAAAGGGTTCTACATTTGGAACAGTTACTGTTCCAAATGACGGCCGAGTTTCCGTTGCGGGATCCCACTCGCCGCTGTTGATAAGCAACCGATTGATCTTCATTTCGAAATTGTTCAAAATCTCGTCCAAACCGTCGGAAACGCGTTGCGCTGCGTAACGGGAAGCATATGTATTTACATTGTTCTGCAACTGCGTAACCGCATTGTACACAGCATTCAATTCTTCGGCCGTTCCCATCGGCATCGCGAGAATTTTGTCGAACTCCGCTTTTAGGGAAGCCTTTTGCTCGGCAGTCATCTGCTCGGCAGGAATATACAGTCTGTCTGCCTTGCCGAGTATTGCGTTAAAAACGGCATTTGCGATCGTTTGAGCAGACGCATTGGGCGAAACAGCACTGCTGTTCCCGTAAATCGCCTTGAGCGCCTCGATATAACCTGTTCCTGCTTTTTCATCATTGATTAAATCGGCAGACGAGAACAATACAAAGCCGATAGCACCGTTTTGCTTTGCGTATGAAATCTGCGAAATCATCGTTTGGGAGGAGATCTTATTGTAGATGCCTATTCCCATCTGCACATCTGCAAGGCCATTTGCCGCTTCCATCGCCTCGATGGTCATAGTGCCCATGGCGTCGGTGCCCGAGATATACGACATCGGCATCACGAAATCGAGCCACCCGTTGGCGAGCCATTCGCTCCAATCACAAAGATAAGAATTAATGGCAGTATTTAGATCGGTAGCAACTGATGCAGATACAGCGATTCCGGGAAATTTCTCCTGCACGAGATCATACACTGCCTCAACCATATCTGCGACACAATCGCGGCGGAACTCATCCCACTGCAACCGGATCTGCGGATAGGTATCCAGAAGTTTTACGAAGTTATTGCGGAAATACTGTTCGCGCGTTGTGCTTGATTCCTGCCCCGCGACGGTGTATCCGTACCGGTCGAGGAATTGCTCCATCGCCGTTACAGTATAACCGATATCAAAAAGGGCGTCGTTCGGATAGCGGATATGGTCGAGTGAAACCCCTACCGCCTGCGGATACTTCGTCAGAAGTTCGTCAACGTACCCCAAGAGGTAGTCGCGAAAGACCAGATTGGCAGGATCGATCCATACATTTCCCGAAGTCGAGCAGGTCGTTTCGTCCGTCGGGTTGACGGCTGCCCATTCGGGATGTTTGGTATACAGACTGCCCTCCTGTCCCGCAATGCCCGATTGGTCGCCGTATTGGTACACCGAGACCCAAAAATGAACTTCCATTTCGTTCTCTTCTGCGAGCGCCATAAACGCATCAAGATAGCTGTCGTACTCACCGTACGATTCTGCTACTTCAGGGCTGTATTCATAATATTCAGACCCCTTGTAGAAGGTAAACCCACGGAGCGTTACCTCAACGACGATCGAATTGATGCCCAACTCTTTATACAGGGCAAAGTTTCCCTCTATCCCTTCAAGCGTGCTCTCATTGCCGGCGGCATTAGGCACATGCCACATCGTATGCCCCTCTACGACGAGGCTTTCGCTTGAATATAGCGCAATCTCGTCGGAAATGCTTTGGCTGTTATCCAGTGCCGAACGGATCGCTATTTTGCCGTTGACGATCTGCTCGTTGGAAGTATAGGTACCGTCAATGATCTTATTGCCTTCCTCAACCGCACTGCCGACAAGTTCCGTATAATCGGCGAGAAGTTCGGCGAGCTTCTCATGGTTCACATCATATAAGCGCGTCCTATAATTATTGATGGACATCGTATAACTGTTTAAATCGCTTTCCATGCTCGCGACGACCGAGCGCAGCGAAGACGTAACGGTAATCGTATGCGTTTCTTCGTCAATCGTGACATGATAACCGACCTGGAAATTGACGGAAGTCCATACTCTGCGATTCGGGCCATGCCCCGACACAACATAACCTCCCTCGGGGATATCGCCCACATTGTTTGCAACCTTGATGATATATCCGTCCGCATCGACCGCGGCTTCATAGCCGTAAGTATTGGTTTTCAGTTGGGATCCGCCGTCTTCCATGCTCTTTGTATAGATATTCAGCATGTCGGTGCCGCGGTTCTCGGGGAAATCCGCACCCGGCGTAGTATCATCCGGATCGATATAATTGAAATCGGTAGAAGCAGAATAATCCAGCTTAAAATAATCTCTGCCCGAAAGAGTGACGATATCGTTTTCTGAAAAAGTTTTATCCTGGGCAAGCAGTGCCGCCGACGCGTTTTCAATCGCCGTGCCGCCGCCGGCTTCGCTGCGGGCGGCGAGGGCAAAACCGTTCGCCGCAACATCAAACGAAGCACTTGTTCCTGAAGCACGGAATGTTTTTGCAACAAATTGACCGACCTGCTCGTCCGTATAATCCCCTTCCGCTTTGGTGATCATCTCAAAGCCGACATAGACGTTGGATGTATTATAATCGATGGTGGTTGTCAGAGATGTGTCATAATAAGCTACGCCCGGCGTAGTTCCGCCCAAAGTAGTGCCGTCGTCATACGCAAGGGCGACACGGACTCCCTTTGTCAGATTGTCAACCGTAGCGGAAGCAATCTCGACACCGCTGACCACTGCGACAGTTCCCTGTTCAAAGGCAGCGATCCCCTTGGACGCAGGAATTCGGATAACATACCCGGGGGACGGGATATCCATACCGCCTTCGGTGCCGACTTCACTGATCCTGTGTACGGAATCGGCTGTGACGGCGTATTCGGTAAAGTCCTCGCCTTCGCCTGCCTGCGGCGTCTGCATGAAGTAATACGAGGGTGTGAACAATACCACATGAGAAGCATCGATCGCCTCGCGCGTAACGGTGCCGTCGCTGCCGACCTCTATCGGGTCAACAGTATCGACCGTGATCTGCTGCTCACCGATGGTAACGCCCGGCGTTTCTTCTTCTGCATAGGCGAACGAAATGGTCAATAAAAGTATGCCGATACAAAAAGCGAGCGTCGTTGCAATGCACAAACATTTCAGCCATAGGTTACGAACATTCGTATTCACGATTAAACCCTCCTTTTCCTGACGAGAACGACAACGATTGCAGCTGCCGCCGCCACTATAACGACTGACGTGACAACATACACGACGATGCCGCCCGCGTTATTCTCCTGAGGAGCCACAAACGAAACGGTATATGTGCGTGTAAGCCCATCCTTTTCTACCGTAATCGTTGCAGTGCCGTCCGGCGAGAATGCCTGTACATATGTGATCCTTGCATCGGCATCCGACGCGACGCCGAGAACTCTGGGCGCGCTTTCAAAGGAATGGCTGAACGTATATTCGCTCTGCAAGGGCGAAAAATCCGTAAGTTTTGTTTCACCGATCCAGAGTTCCGACAAGGTATTATCTACCACCCTGAACTGAATCGTATACGTCCAGACAAAACTTTCATCCTCTGCCGTGACGGTGATGACCGCCCGCGGATCTTCCGCCGTGGCCTGCCGCACGGAAACGGTCGCGCCGGCGTCGGCAGCCGTCGCCGCAACGGTCGGCAGCGCCTCTCCGAGCGCGTAATTGACCGTATAGTTTTTGGTCTCCGGTGCAAAGCCTTGCAACGCTGCCCCACCCACGTTCAACGCAGACAGACGCGCGTCTTCGGACGTCGCACTCTTGAAGACGATGCTATATTCGTTGCCGAAATACCCGTTGGGCGAAGTAATGGTAACGGTCACTTCCAGCGGTAACGCGTAGTTTTCGACTTTGCCGACCTCTACCGTAGCCTTTCCATATTCGGTGGTAAATTGCATACCCGCAATGAGCGCTTGCAGTTGCGCGACATCCGCCACTTTGTAATCGGTATAGAAGTCCCCGTCTCCCGCAAACGGGATCGTGGTATCGCCGATGGTCACGCTCGTCAGCAGTGCGTCAGACTCTTCGTTGAAGTCGTTGATACGGATCTCGTCTCCCACTTGCAGTTGCGAGATCAGTTCGCTGTTCAGGCTGCCGTGGCTGTAAATGACGAAGCCGCCTTCGGGAATGGGCGTGGTACCCATGGTTCCGTCCGTTCTGTTCGTGATTTGCGTGACTGTTCCCCCTGTCCTGCCTTCATTGTATTCACAGCTAATGTCGAAACTCCACGCGTGATTCATGCTGGCGACGTCGCCCGCGATCTGCGTGTCTGACAGGATGACGCGGTTGCCGCCCGTGATGCCGTAGTTTTTATAGGTGAGCAAGATCCGCTGCCCGAGGCGGAGAAAGTCGAGGCTCATGTCGAACACGGCAAGTTCCGCGCCGTCAGACGTTTCCAACGCCGAAAGAGTCACGATGTCACCTTCTTTCCAGCCAAGGTCTTCCGCCGCGCTGACGACGTAGCCGTGCGCGGGGATTTCTCCCGCTTTGCCGCGCACTTCGACGACGCGATGTTCGCCGTCCTTCATGTCGCCGATGACTAGAATGACGTATTCGAAGACAGCCGCGTCTGCGCGCACGGGCGTCTTCAAAAGCCCCTGGCCCGAATAGTTGCCCGACCCGTACTTCATTACCCCGCCGTACAGCACTGTGAGGCCGAGCGCCTCCGTCTGCCCCGTCGGGTTGACTGCGTTGATCGCGACAGCCGCGCCGTTCACGGAGGCAGTGATACCTGTCTGCGGCGCGACGCGCTCGACAAAACGGACGATGTACGTATTGCTGAAATACCCGTTGGGCGAAGTGGCGGTAATGGTCACTTCCAACGGCAGGGCGTAATCCTGCACTTCACCGACCACGGTTTCCGCCTTGCCGTATTCGCTGGTAAACTGCATGCCCGCGATCAGCGTTTGCAGTTGCGCGGCGTCCGCCACGCCGAACTCGGCCACTCCCTCTTCGAAAGGTACGACGGCGTCGCCGATAGTCACACTCGTAAGGGCCACGTCCGATTCTTCGTTGAAGTAGTCTATCTCGATCTTGTCGCCCGCCTTGATCTGTGAGATCAGCGTTTTGTTGAGGCTGCCGTGGCTGTAAATGACGAAGCCGCCTTCGGGGATGGGCGTAGTGCCCGAAGTCCCACCCGTCCGGTCCGTAATTTGCGTGACCGTGCCGGACGTCTTGCCCGCGTCGTTATACGAGCAGGAAATATCGTAACTCCATGCATGGTTCAGACTGGAAACGTCGTTGGCAACTTTCGTGTCGGACAGGACAACGCGGTTGCCGTCCGTGATCTCATGGTTTTTATAGGTGAGCAGGACCCGCTGCCCGAGGCGGGGCAGACCGAGGCTCATGTCAAACACGGCGATCTCGGTGCCGTCGGGCAATTCCGTCGAAGAGAGGGTCAAGGTGTCGCCCTCCTCCCAGCCGAGATCCTCCGCCGCGCTGACGACATAGCCGTGCGCAGGGATTTCTCCCGCTTCGTCGCGCACTTCGACGACGCGATGTTCGCCGTCCTTCATGTCGCCGATGACTAGAATGACGTATTCGAAGACTGCTTCGTCCGTACGCGCGGGCGTTTCCAAAAGGCCGGACCCGGCGTAATCGTTGAGCACGTTGCAATACAGCACTGTCTGCCCGACTGCGGCATCCGCAGCATTGACGGCGTCGAACGCGACGCTCGTACCGTCTACGGTAGCGGTGATACCCGCCGAAGGCTCGGGCTCGGGTTCGGGTTCAGGTTCGGGTTCGGGATCGGGCGTCTTATCGGAGAACTCGATCACGTCGCCGACCTGCGCCACGGTGACAAACCCGCCCTTTGCGTACTGCCTTTGGCCCGCGTAACAATAGCCGAGGCCGACGATAAAGCCGCCTTCCGGCACATTGACCCGCGTCGCGTTGACAGCCGCCGTATCGGTACCGGTCGCATATACGTCGGAGATCGTGTATGACCCCTCGCCACTCGCTTGGGCCACGATGTACGAACGTGTGGAATACATCTCTACATAAGTACCTGCCGTACGATTGATGACCGCGTAATGCCCGTTGAGCGCGCCAGATCCATCTACATCCATCATACCCGAAGTAGTCACTTCGTGCGTAAGCTTGAGGGAATAGCCGCTCGTCGTATCCGTAAACGACCAGCGACTGTTGTCCTGAATACCGCTGACTGTATCGCCCTCGACAAAATTGCCTTGTCCGTTTGTCGAAAACGGTGTTGCTGATGTAGCGTTCGTGGTCACAAGCGCATAGCCGTCCGCGGGGATCGTAATGGAATACCCGTCTGCCGTCGGCGTCGCATCCGTCGAAAAACGACCTATCTCCGTTACCGTGTAATTGCCGCCCTCGGCAGGTTCCGCTAAAAGATATGTATCCTGCCCTGGGAATGAAATATTAGCCGTTTTCAAAGTGATCACGCCATCCTCTGCGGCGTCGTATGTATACGCCACGAGGCTGCGCTCATATGTGGAAGAATCGTATGGCGCGGAGTAACCGAAATAATCATTGATAAAATCAACTTCGCAAGTCGCGTCCTCAGTAATATTCTGCACGGAATAAACAGGCCCGCTCTCTACTGCCGGTATCGTTTCAGCCGAAGCCTCCTGCCAAAAGAAGGAAAACGCACAGCAGACAACAAAAAGGACAAACAGTGCCGCGCATATTGCCCGTTTACTAAAAACTTTTTGTAAAATGCTCATCATCTCTCCTTAAAGATATTTATGTTTGTTGAGTGGTCGCCAACAGCTGATTACAGCTGTTGGCGGCATATGCCGCCCGAAATTTTTTGAACTGCAAGCACCTCCCGTTTGAAAAATTTAGAAAAAGTGCGCACTTTTTTGATTTAATATTTGACCGGAAGCAGATTTTCCGCATGCAGCGTTTCAATGACCCCGATGATAGCGGCCGCCTTTTCCGCGGTGACGTACATTTCCCTGCCCTCGGTGATCGCGTAATATAAGTCTTCATAAAGAAGTTTTGTTCCGACATCGAAGGCCGTACCGTTGTAGTGCCCTTTCTCCTCGTGGGTGATGAGTTTTTCACCGCAATAGACGGGGTCGCCTTTTTCATTTGCAAGAAAACTCTCGACGACGGGACGCGGCGGGTTTTCACCCGGCACAATGTACTTGCACTCGTAATCGGTCGTCGTGCAGCGGAATGTGCCGTATGTACCCTGAATCTTCAGAGTGTATGGGGTATATGCATCGGTGTTATTGATTTCGACATCGACGACGGGGCCGCCGGGCGCAACAAGGATCGCCTTACAGTAGTCGTCGGAATCTCCGCTGGAAAAGGGCGTATTTGCCAGCTTGCTGAACGCCACACGCACATTGCTGTCAAAATTCAAAAAGCCGAGCGCCATGCCGAAGGGATGGGGGCCGGTATTATACGCATTTCCCGCCAACTTCTTTTGCAGAGTCTGCCAATCCCAGCGGCGGGCAAGCCCGTTGTAGCGGATATCGATTTGCAGAGGTTCGCCGATTTTCTTTTCTTCTATTACGCGCAGCACATCGCGGTAGAAGGGGGCGTAAAACGTCTGTTGAAAAACAGCCAGCACGACTCCGCGCTCCTTCGCCAGACGGATCAGCTGTTCGCATTCACTGCGCGTGCGCCCGAAAGGTTTTTCGACCAGCACGTTAAAGCCATGCTCGATCAGATCTTTGGTGATTTCCGTATGTTCGCAGGAATATGTCGCATTGACGACGAGATCTATCTCCTTTCCGAACAGTCCGCGATAATCCGCCATAACCTCTGCGCCCGGATAACGCGCGGCGGATACATCGCGCCTGTGTGCGTCTGCATCTACGACATAGCGGACATTATACAGAGTATTATCTTCGGAAATATAAAATTTCCCGTGGATATCCTTGCCGCTTCTTCCCTGCCCGATGATAGCAAGATTCAATTTTTTCATATCTTCAACTCCTTCATAATAACGCATTTGCCGCATGGAAAGCAGCGGCCGCTGCGCGCGTATTTTGTTCTATTTCTTCGGCGTTCCCCTTCATCATCCAGGAGCCGCCGCAGGCGAAGATTTTGGGAAAGGAGAGGTATTCGTTCATATTTTCGAGGCTCACCCCGCCCGTAGGCATAAACCGCACCTGCGGGAACGCCGCCGACAGCGCCTGTATCGTTTTCAGCCCGCCGAAGCTCCCCGCCGGGAAGAATTTGAGGTGCGTAAGGCCCAAAGAAAGCGCCTTCATGATCTCCGTCGGCGTCACCACCCCGGGCAGATACGGTATTCCCTTTTCCCTGCAAACTTTGGCAACCTCCTTGGAAAGCCCGGGCGATACGATGAACTTCGCCCCCGCCTTGATCGCCCGCTCGCATTGTTCCCTGTTTATGACCGTGCCCGCCCCGACGAGCATTTCGGGGTATTTTTTCACGGCCAGCTTTATCGCTTCCTCCGCACACTCCGTGCGGAAGCAAATTTCCGCCACGGGCAGGCCGCCCTTGACAAGCCCTTCCAGCATTCCCGCCGCGTCCCCGATTTTCTGTATCGTCACCACGGGTACGATTTTATATTGTTCTATCTTTTTGAGTACGTCATCCATGTTTCCTGTCCTTCTCCACCGCTTCGAAGAGTCCGTTCAGATATGCCGCGCCGAGCGCCCTGTCGTACAGACCGTAGCCCGGCTTTCCGTTTTCGCCCCAGATGTTCCGCCCGTGGTCGGGGCGGACATACCCGTCGAATCCGTTTTCGACGAGCGCCTTGACTATGGCATAGATGTCCACGTTTCCGTCCGACGTCTGATGACCGTTCTCGTAAAAGTCCGTTTCGTTCACGAATTTGAGCTGCCGCAGGTGGGCGAAGTAGATTCTATCCGCATACTTTGCCGCCATCTTCGGCAGATTGTTGAACCGCCCCGCACCGAGCGAACCCGTGCAGAAGGTGATGCCGTTGTGCCTGTCCGGCACCGCCGCAAACAGCCTGTCGTAGTCCGATTCTCTCCCCACGATGCGCGGAAGCCCGAAGATATCCCAAGGCGGGTCGTCGGGGTGGATCGCCATGTTTATCCCCGTATCAATGCACGCGGGCAGGATGCCCTTTAAGAAATAGACGAGGTTTTCAAAGAGCTGCTCATGTGTCATGCTCTCATATTCTTTGAGTAATCCATTGAGCTGTTCGGGCGTGTAGCTTTCATCCCAGCCGGGTAAACGCAGGTTATGTTTATCCAGTTGATTGAAGTCCGCTTCGCTGTACGCAAGGCAGGTGCTTCCGTCCTCCTGAGAGTAGCAAAGGTTCGTGCGGAACCAGTCGAACACAGGCATGAAATTGTAACAGATGCACTTTACCCCGTATTTGCCCAAATTGCGTATCGTCTGCGCGTAGTTCGAGATGAGTTTGTCCCTCGTATCTTTTCCGAGTTTTATGTCCTCGTGCACGGGCACGGATTCTATCACTTCCATTTCAAGCCCCGCTTTGTCGCAAAGGCTTTTCAGGTGAGCGATTTTGCCCTCCTCCCATACCTCGCCCACGGGCGTATCGTACACGGCTGTAACCACGCCCGACATGTTGGGAATTTGCTTTATGTACTGCAAGGAAATGCTGTCGCTCTCCCCGTACCAGCGAAAGGTCATTTTCATTATCGTTGTTCCCTGTAATTATCGTTTTACCTGTGCGAGGTCGCCGCCGTCTGCAAGCTGCAATATCTGCTCTTTATCGACAAGGCAGCAATCCCCCTCAACCGAATGCTTCAGACAGCTCGCCGCCGCTGCAAACCGAACCGTCTGTTCCAACGTATAACGGTTGCCGATTCCGTACAGTACCCCCGCAGCAAACGCATCGCCCCCGCCGATACGGTCGACCATTTCGACGAGGTATTCGCTGCTCCTGTAAAAATGTTCTCCGTCGTAAATGGCTCCGGATATCATATTGTGCGTCGCGTCGAACGTCTTGCGATAGGTAAACGCGACCAGGCCGAGCGAATACTTCCTGCTCATGTATTCGGCGACCTGTTCGCGCGGCGCGCTGAATAATTCCTTCGCCTGATATTCGTTCGTGATGCACAAATCGACATAGTTTTGCAAAAAATTTTCCATGACTGCACGGGCGGATTCCTCGCTCCACAGTTTGCTGCGGTAATTTACGTCGCAGGAGATCCGAACCCCCTTCCCCTTCGCCTTTTCGCAGGCGGTCTGTGTGATGCGCTCCGTACGCTTGCCCAGCGCCGGCGTAATGCCCGTAAAATGAAACCAGTCGGCTCCTTCAAATATCTTGTCCCAATCGTATTCCTCGGCTTCCGAACAGGCGAATGCCGAATTCATGCGGTCATACACAATATTGCTCGCGCGCCTGTCTGCGCCCCGCTCAACATAATAGATGCCCAGCCGATCGCCGCCGCGGAGAATGCTGCCCGTATCCACGCCGTATCTGCGGAGTTTATTGACCGCGGCCTGCCCCAGCTCGTTGGCGGGGACTTTGCTGACGAACTTTGCCTCTTCGCCCCACATCGCAAGCGCAACCGCCACATTCGCTTCCGCGCCGCCGTATTCCGCCTCGAATGTTTCCGCCTGCAACAGCCGCCTGAATCCCGGCGGCGTGAGCCGCAGCATGATCTCTCCGAGCGTTACTACCCTCATTACGCTATACCCCGCTGTATGCGGAGAACCCGCCGTCGACGGGAATCACCGTTCCCGTAACAAAGCCGCTCGACCTGTCGTCCGCAAGCCACAAAAGCGCGCCCGTCAGATCGGAAATTTCCCCGAACTTTTTCATCGGCGTCGCCGCCAGAATCTTTGCCGTCCGCGCAGTCGGTTTGCCCGCTTCATCGAACAGCAGCGCGCGGTTTTGGTTGGTCACGAAAAACCCCGGCGCGATCGCGTTCACGCGGATGTTGCAGGGCGCAAAGTGCACCGCCAGCCATTGCGTGAAGTTGGAGATACCCGCCTTCGCCGCCGAGTACGCGGGGATTTTCGTGAGCGGGCGATAGGCGTTCATCGAGGATATGTTGATGATGTTCCCGCCGGTTTTCACCATATCTTCGGCAAACACCTGCGTGACGAGGAACGCCGTCGTGATATTCAGATCGAAAACAAACTTTATCCCGCTCTCCTCGAGCTTGAAAAAGTTTTTGATTTCCGCATCTGTTTCGGGCGACATCGTTTCGTTGTCGCACGTCGCCCTCGGATTGTTGCCGCCCGCGCCGTTGATGAGGAAATTGACCTTGCCGAATGCTTCCTCTATGTTCTCTTTTGCGGCGACGATACTCTCCTTGTTCAGGCAGTCGCACCGCACGGCGACGGCGTTCTCGCCGATTTCGTCCGCGATCTTCTTTGCCGCGTCGAAATTGATGTCCAAAAGCGCGACCTTTGCGCCGCATGCCGCGAGCGCTCTTGCAAATTCGCCGCAAATGACGCCGCCCGCGCCCGTAAGCGCGATGATTTTATCGCTCAAATTTACTTTGAAAGGCAGTTCCATATCTCTTTCACCTTTTTCCTTTTTCTATTATAAGGATAACACACATTTAGCGAAATGTATATATCTAAAACTATGATTTGCATTAACAAAAATAACCAAAACTGTTGACAGAAGTAAAGATTTGTTGTACAATAATCTGCGATAAAGGGGTTAATTATGGAAATAGAAACAATCCTGAATACAACAGAAGATATAACGTTCGATTATCAGTTGCTCCGCACGCCTTCGGTTCGATTTCCCGCGCATTCGCACAATGCCTATGAACTCATATTTTATTTACAGGGAAACGTTACTTATCTTATCGAAGACCGAATGTATGAACTGCATAAGTACGATCTTGTGATAACGCGCCCGACGGAACACCACTATATCCGCCTGAATTCCGATGCGGATTACGAGCGCTATAACCTGTTGATCGCACCGCACCATCCTCTCGCAAAGTTGCTTAAAACGATTCCGCCGAAGGTAGAAGTCATCAACTGCCGAAACAGCAATGTCATCATCGAAGATTTTAAGCGCATCAAATCGTATAAGGAAATCTTTTCTCCGGAAATATTTCATGAACTGTTAAATGCCCTTCTTACGGAAATATTTTATAATCTGCAATTACTCGATAGCGCGCTTTTTGTTTCACCGCAATCGATATCGCCGCTCATAACGAAGGCTTTGACCTACATCAATGAGCATCTGTTTACGATACAAAATATATCCGAAATCAGCGATGAACTTTTTATTGCGCAAAATTATTTTTTCCGTTTGTTTAAGGACACTCTGAAAATATCCCCCAAGAAGTACATAACGAATAAGCGGCTTCTCCACGCGCAAAAGCTGATTGCAGACGGAGAACGGCCAACTGTCGTATATCAGCCATGCGGGTTTTCCAACTATGTTTCCTTCTATAAGCGGTATGTCGATTACTTCGGATACCCGCCGTCAGCGGAACAAGTACACTTAAATTAAATGACTATTTTGCCGTCCGTAAACACATTGCGGACGGTTATTTTATCGTCAAAGACGACGATATCGGCGTCGAAGCCCCTTTCGAGGCGGCCCTTTTGTAGGTTCAGGATACGCGCCGGCACCTCCGCCATCATTTTTACCGCGTCGCAGACGGAAACGCCGCAATCGTATACGAGCACGCGCACGAGACGGTCGGCCGTCGCCACGCTCCCGGCAAATGCCGAGCGGTCTTTGAGTTTGCACACGCCGTCTTCCACGATAAATTCCGTGCCGCTCATCACGCCCTCTTTTATATCCGTGCCCGCGATGGCGAGGCTGTCGGTAACGAGGGCGACGCGCTCCTTTCCCTTTACCTTTACTATCATCTCTATCAGCTCGGGCGGAAGATGTTTTCCGTCCGCAATGATCTCAACGAACAATTCGTCGCGCAGGAATGCGCTCTCGATCACCCCGAGACTGCGGAACCCGTGCGAGCGGGTGACGGTAGACGTGCAGGAATACAGGTGCGTTACGAGGCTGCAGCCGTTTTCCATCGCGGTTTTCATCGCCGGATACGTCGCGTCGGTATGCCCTGCGGACGCGACCGCGCCGCGGCCGACGACAAACCGGCAGAACTCCCCCTCCGGGTCGTTTTCGGGCGCATACGTCCACCGCGCGATGCTGTGCGGAAATTCCGAAAAGAGCGATTCATACTCTTCCCGCTTCGGCGGCGTGATAAAGTCGGGGCACTGCGCGCCGCATTGCTTTGCCGAAAGGTACGGCCCTTCGAGGTGCGCTCCGAAGATATGCCCCTTTGCCCTGCCCGAACGCATGGCGGCGTCGATGTCTTTCACCGCGCCGCGCATGGCGGAAAAAGGCCCCGCCGAAACGGTGGGCAGGATCGTCGTCGTGCCGTGCGAGAGATGAAAATCGCAGCCCGCCAATACCTCGTCTGCACTGCTGTCCATAAAGGGATGTCCGCCCCCGCCGTGCGTGTGCAGGTCGATAAACCCGGGGGAAACGTACAGCCCCGTAAAGTCGTATGCTTCGCCGCAGGGCGCTTCTTTGGCGGAAATTTCTGCGATCTTTCCGCCGTCGGCATAGATATAACCGTCGAAAAGTCCCTCCGGCGTTATGATTTTATCGCTCTTGACCCGAATCATACTCTCCTCTTATAACAGCGACGCGCTGTCTTTATCCAGATACAGAACGGCATTCTCCTGCAAACGCAGAATGCTTGCGGGGCAATGTTCGCCGATCTCGCCCGTAAGGCACTCCTTTACGGCGTTCGCCTTCGTCTTTGCGGGAACGATGCAGAACAGCCACGGCGCGGACACGAGCGTCGGCACCGTAAGCGTGATGGCATACTTCGGCACTTCTTCCAGCCGGGCAAAACACCCGTCGTGCACCTGCTGATTGCGGCAAACCTCGTCCAGTTTGACCACTTTTGCGCCGCGCGCGTCCTGGAAATCCGCGACGGGCGGGTCGTTGAACGCGATATGCCCGTTCTCGCCGATGCCCATCACCACGATGTCGGGCGGGTTGTCGCGCAGGAGCGTTTCGTAGCGCGCCGCCTCCTTTTCGGGGTCGGCCGCGGTGCTGTCGATGTAGTGCACGCTCCTGAACGGCGCCCTGCCGAAAATATGCGCTTTCAGGAAATTGCCGAACCCCTGCGGCGCGTCGGCGGAAAGTCCGATATATTCGTCCATATGATAGGCATTGACGCGGTTCCATTCGATCTCTTTGTCTTCTGCAAGCGACGCGAGCACCTCGTTCTGCGAGGGCGCCGCCGCAAAGATCATGTTGATCTCTCCCTTTTCCGCCAGAAGCTGCGCGATCTTCGCCTTGATGTCCCGCGCGGCGGCGTTCCCCATCTCCGCACGGGTATCGTAAATTTCAACCTTCAGTTTGTCTTTCTGAAACTCTTTCATAATAATCCGCGCAGGCAGCGCACCGCGTCTGCAAACGCCTCCTCCTGATTTTCATATTTATACGGGTTTTCAAAGCTCTTGCCGACGAGCGCGTTTAAGCCGGCGAAGGTCTGCAAGTGCGGTTCGAGTGTGATGAACGTATCCTTTTTCCCGTTGTTCCTGTAATCGCGCAAAATGTCCGCAATGCGCGCTTCCCCCTTCCCCGCAGGCACTACGGCGCCCGCAGCGAGGGAATCTTTGACGTGAAAGTATTCGATATGCCCTTCCAACAGCTTATAGGCATCCCACGCGTCGTACCCGTCCAGCACGAAGTTGCCCATGTCGAACACGCAGCCCAATCTGCCGCCGAAATATTGCAGCAGTTCGAGGCAGCGCTGCGGACTTTCCCCGTATATTTTCGCCTCGTTTTCGTGGCAGGGAAGTATCCCGTGCCGCTCGCCCGCTGCCACGACCTTTTCCAGCCCCGCAAGCACTTCGCCGCGGCACTTTTCAGGCGCCGCGCCTTCCGGAAGGTAAAAACTGAACACGCGCACATACTTCGCTCCGAGGATCTCCGCCGTTTCGAATACCCGTTCGATCTGTTCCTCGCTGACCTCAAAAGGAAGCGTTTTGCCGAGCGGCGAGCCGACAGCCGACACGCCGAGGCCGAATGCGTCCAGCGTTTTGCGGATCCTTTTCGCCTCGCTTTCAGTAAACTCGGAAACGTTTTTGCCGTCCGCGCGGCGGATCTCCATATACTTTATATCGAATCGCACGAGCGCTTCGCACTGCTTTTCCATTTCCTCCGCGTATTCGTCTGAAAATGCGGATACGATCAACTCCGCCATTACAATTTTACCTCCCCGACAGACTCCTCCTTTCCGCTCTTCATCGCCCTGTCGAGGGCATTCAGCACGAATACGGGTGCTGCAAGGTCGTTCCAGGCAGAAACCTGTTCCCCGCCCGAGAGCAATTCGTAAAACTCATCGAATTCTTTGCGGAAACACGGGTTATCCGCCCCGACGGTAAACACGCCACCCTGATCAGCATTAACGGCATTACGAAGCGCGTAATAACAGTTATAACTTTCGTCGGCGTAAATCCCCCCGACCTCAAACCCGTCATACAGGAACGTCGCTCCGACACATTTTTCATAACGCCGCGACCGCACCGATTTCGGATATCTGCCGAAAATTTCCCCGACGATCTCGACGAGGTGTTGCGCATAAAAGAAAAATTCGCCGTTCGGATTGTTCATGCTTACGGGGCAGCGGACAAAGCCGCCCAACGTTTTGCCCCCTTCTTCCGCGATCCGGTCTGCGCGCAGCTGCTGCACGAGCGCATCGAACCGGCAGGAAGATCCGCCGCAGATCTTTGCGCCTACTTCCTTCGCCTTTTTCAAAAAGCTGACGGCGTCCTCTTCGGAAACGGTAAACGGCTTGTCGATGAATACGGCTAAATCTTTGCAGAGATACGGCTCGGCATATTTACGGTGATTGTCGCCGTGCCGTGCCGTAACGATCACGCCGTCCACCTGCCCCACTGTCTCGTCGTAACTTGCCATTGCCTTTACGCCGTACTTTTCCGCAAGATTTTTCATCGCGGCAGGATCGTGGCTATATACGCCCACAACTTCCACGTCGCTGTACTTTTTGTCCTGCGCCATAAAGCCGAGAAAGGTATTCGCGTGCGAATTTTCGCAACCCAATATAACGATTCTTTTCATATCCCTGTCTCCCTTTTTATTTTTACCGATTACAGCTCATGAAACCCTTTGCCGAGAACTTCATTGGCTTCCGTTACGATTACAAAGGCATTGCCGTCGATTTTTTTGATCGTATTTTTCAAAAAAACGATTTGCCGGCTGTATATACAGGACAGCAAAATCTGATGCTCGCTGGAAGTATACATCCCCATACCGCGCAGCATCGTCACACCGCGCTCGCTGCCCGCTATCAGCGCTTCGGCGATCTCCGTCCCTTTATCGCTGATCACGATGCAAAGTTTTGACTTCTGTAACCCGAATGTGACCAGTCCGCTCGTCTTCATACAACAGAATACGGCTACCAAAGCATAAAACACGTTTTGTAAATCGCGAAACACGATTGCCCCTAACAATACAATCGCCGCGTCGCAGATGCCTACGCACAGGGGAATATTTCTTGTCTTTGCGATCTTGGCAACGACCCTGCCGAGCAGCTCCGTTCCGCCATTAAAACTGTTGCGCAAAAATAAGCCGCTGCCAATCCCCTGAACGATGCCGCCGCAAACAGCTACCATCAGTAAATCCTCCGTCATTAATGTCGGAACGAGCGACCATAAATCGGTGGCGATGCCCAGCGCTACAAAGGTAAATATAAAATGAATGGAACATTTTTTGCCGACAAATATAAACCCGAGGATCAGGATGGGAATATTTAATACTATGGACATTAAACCAATCGGTATTTTTTCATTCAAGAGATGAAATACCGTCGCCAAACTTGAAATGCCGCCGGCAACGATTCCGTTCGGAGCAAGAAAAACCGCCGTTCCAAACGCATAGAGCACACTGCCGGCGAGCATAGCAATCCACGCGCCAATCTCGCGCTTTACTGCCTGTTTTGTAAGTTTCATGATTGTTCCGCCGTCGTTCAGATGAATGCTTCCAAGTCCTTTGCGTCGCGCAGGGTCGAGCGGAGAATATGCGTCGTCTCTCCGTAATGCGCGTCCTGCCCGTAATTCCTGACTTTCTGCAAAACTGCTTCCGCCGTCTCCGCCCGGGTATAATTCATTTCGATTGCGCAGGGATACGATAATACGACCGGCTTGTTCGGATTCCGCACGCTGTCGAGCACCTTGTCGTGGATATCCGCCAATACCTTCTCCTCATCCAAAAATTCGGCGCGGTTCCTGCCCTTGCCGATCTTTGTGACGACCGTATGGATTCCGGGGATCGTCTCTTCGACCTGCTTGACGCACACGTCGTCGGACGCGCAGAACAAAACCGGAATGCCCATAGATCCGGCTACATAGGCGTCGATCTCCGCCTCGCCCATCGTTTTTCCCCCGATTTTAATATACTGAACGGTTTTCGCGCTGTATGTATGCGCCAGCACGCCGTTAAACGAGCCTTCTTTGCTGTGATACCCGAGCAGGATGATCCCCGCAAAATTGAAATTTTTCGCAAAACTGAACCGCTCATAACGCGGCTGCGGCAGATTTTCTACGCGGATGACGCGCGGGTCGATTTTCGTAAAATCGAGGTTCTTGCCTGTGCCGTGGTTGTCCCAGACGGCGACTCTTCCCGCGCCCGCCTCGAACAGCGCGGCTGTCGCACAGTTGACCTCTTTGACCGCGTTTTCAAGCGCCACCGCATAATCGGGGACATCCGGATACAAACTTTTGAACGGCTCGCCGACGACGCCGTGTATCCCTTCCAGATCGACTGCAATCAGATAATCCTTTTCCATCTTTTTACCTCGCCAAAACTTTCTGTCTGCCGACCGGCTCCCGTTCGCCGATCGGAACCTCTTCCCCTTGCGACGCGTACAGTGCAAGGATGAGTTCCACAACCTTTTTCGCCTCATAAAAATCAATGGGAAATTTCCGCCCTTCGCGCAGGCAGGCGTAATATTCCCGCACGAGATTGACGTGCCCGACGCCCCACTCTTCCTTGCCGAACATAGGCAACCCGTCGCTCTTCGTTACAAACTTACCGTTTACGATCATATGGTCGCCGATCAATACAGCCTCCGTTTCTGCGCTTTTGAACATGAGAGTGATCGGAAAACTGTGCGTGCAGGCATTTGTCGCCGTGATGATAAATCGGCCACCGTTTTTCAGCTTGAAAATACCGAGCTGGCTCTCCTCCACATCGATAATGCCCTGCAAAGTATCGTTACTGTTGTGTGCGATGACCGTCTCCGGCATCCCGCAAAACCATTGCAGCAGATCGAGCGTATGCAATGCCTGATTGATCATGACTCCGCCGCCTTCCTGCAAATGCGTTCCGCGCCATTCTGCGGAATTATAGTAGGCGGCATCGCGTTGCCAGCAAAGATTTCCGCTCGCAGCCACTATTTCCTGATCCTTGAACAGTTCTTTCAAATAACGCACCGACGCGTTGAACCGGTTTTGCTGGCACACGGCAAGCTGCGCCTTCGTCCGGACGACGCTCAATTCGATCAGATTTAACTGTATTTCGTTGATCGCCACCGGCTTTTCGCACAGTACGTTGATATTCCGGTCGAGACAAGCGCAGATCATCTCCGCATGCAGATAGTGCGGTGTGCAGATATGCACGACATCTAAATCTTCACTGTCAAGCATCTGTTTATAATTGCTGTATATACTACAAGTAAATCCCGTCGCTTTCCGCGCCTTTTCAAACTTTGCAGGATCAATGTCGCACACGGCAACGATTTTGCCGCCCGCGCTTTGAATCGCATTAATATGTAACGGGGAGATCGCCCCAAGCCCTATGACCGCAACGTTCATTTCTATACCCTCTCATTGCGAACCGCATAATTTGCCGTTCTTTGCAAATACTGTTTATGCAATCATTATATATTGCATTTATTAAAAAGTAAATATCTATTTATAACAAATATATTAACAAAAATAACCTGATACTTAAAAAGTCAAAACCACCAGCGAACTGGTGGTTTTGACTTAAGGCAGGTTGTGTATTTTATTGACTAAACGTTACCCGTTCCATCCACCACCGCGCTATATATTCATAGGCGAGGTCGGTCGGATGAATACCGTCCGCGGCCAACTCTTCGGGGGATATTTTTAAGGTGAGTTCCGCAAACAACCCATCAAGCGGTACATATTCGTCCGCAAAGTCACGGGCGAGTTTGCGCACAACATCAATCTTTTTCGTTAAATCTTCCCGCATAATCATCTTCTGCGGATCGCTCGGCAGAATAAATGGTTCTAAAACAATAATTTTTGCACAGTATGCGTATGCAGTTTCCAAAATTACACGCAAATTCTTTTCAAATTGCTCTTCACTCGTAGGGTCATTATTATCGTATCGCCGCCATGTATCATTCACACCTATCAAAAGCGAAAAAACATTCGGAAGAAGTTCTTCAAACTCTCCTTTTATCCTTGCCAAAACATCCTTTGATCTGTCTCCGCCGATTGCACGATTAAAGGCTTCCCCTCCGCATTCAGACAGTTTTTCTCCTATAATTTTACTGTATGCGGAAAGGCTATGAAAATCCTCCCTATCACGGCGATGATCCGTCACACTGTCCCCCTCAAACAGTATTTTACTTCCTTTTCCTAATTTGAGCATATATAACCCCTCCATATGCGTGTTAAATTAACTATATTATAATGAATAATTAGGAAAATGTAAATTGCATTTTCTAACATAAATATTAACTTAACTAACATTTACATTGAATAGGAATTTTCTATTTTAGCCCCTTAAACAACAAAAATCCTTGAAAAACGGTACGTTTTTCAAGGATTTTTTTGCCCGCAGTATTTTTCACCGCGAATCATGCCTATGCGACGGGTCTTGAACTGACAACTTCGACGAATCTACTATTTATTATAATTCCCCAAGAATATTTACC
>CALVHV010000025.1 GCA_944328845.1 uncultured Clostridia bacterium
GATCTCCGCGGAAGGGTAAGTGAGAACAGCTTCTGTATTTTATTGCTTGAGGATGATGTTGCGGATGTCTTCCACTTCCTTGGCGATGCGGTCGTTCACCTTGACAAGGTTGGTCACCTTGTCGCGCGAATGGATGACGGTGGTGTGGTCTCTGCCGCCCAGCACCTGACCGATGGAATCGAGGGGGATGTTCATGATCTCGCACATCAGGTACGCGCAGATCTGCCGCGGCTGAACCAGCTCTTTTTTCTTGCTCTTGCCGAGCAGCTTGTCCTTGGTGATGTTGTAGAAAGAGCAGATGCTGGAAATGATCTTGTCCGAGGTAATGGTCTCGTGCTCTTCGCTCACTGCCTGGTTGAGGGCGATGCCCGCCAGTTCCATGGTGATGGGTTTTTCGTGCAGTTTGCTGGCAAAGATGACTTTGGTCAGCCTGCCTTCCAGCGTGCGCACGTCCGTGCCCGAATCGCGGGCGAGAAATTCTAAAACGTCCGCGGGAACGACGGCCTTGCGCTCGAACGCCTTCTGTTTGAGGATGGCGATCTTTGTCTCCGTGTCGGGCGGCTGGATGTCTGCGATCAGTCCGCCTTCGAAGCGGGTGCGCAGCCTCTCTTCCAGCGTGGCGATCTCCTTGGGCGGGACGTCGGAAGTGAGCACGATCTGCTTGTTGTCCGCCTGCAGGGCGTTGAAGGTGTGGAACAGCTCTTCCTGCACCGCCTGTTTTTTGGCGAGGAACTGCACGTCGTCGATGAGCAGCACGTCCACGCTGCGGTAGCGGTTGCGGAAGCGCGCCTGCATGTCGCGGTTGTTGCCTTTATTGAGATAGATGGAATCGATCAGTTCGTTGATAAACTTTTCGCAGGTGGTGTACATCACGCGCAGGGCGGGTTTGTGCAGGTTGATGTAGTTGGCGATGGACTGCATCAGGTGCGTCTTTCCCAGCCCGGACGCGCCGTAGATGTAGAGGGGGTTGAAGTTCGCGCCGGGGTTTTTTGCCACCGCCTTTGCCGCCGCAAACACGAACTCGTTGCTCTTGCCCGCCACAAACGACTCGAAGGTAAAGCGCGGGTCGATGGAGAGGGGAGAGTAGTCCTCGTCGTCCTCCTCCGTCGTGTACACGACGTCGTTGGTGCCGTCCAGCACCAGCGTGAAGTCGGTGATGCCCGTATCCGCCTTGCGGAAGGCCTCCTTCATCTTGTCGGTGAGGTTTTTCCCGATAAAGTTGGCAAAAAATTCGTTGTCCGTGCTGAGGATGATCTTGGTATCGTCCACGTCCACGGGCGTGAGTTTGGAGATATAGGTGTTGTAGGTGATGGGGGAAAGCGTCGCCTGCAGCGTTTCGCTGATGCGCTTCCAAAGCAATTCAAACTGACTGTTTTCTGCCATGGTGAAAGACCTCGTTCTGCTTTTACGCGGAGATTTTGTGTTTTCCCTTCGGTCGGGCGGCAAAAAGGCGAGAAATTCTCTGCCTTTCCCCTTTTTGCATTGTTTTTTCGGCGGGTTTCTGTTATAATAAGAGCAAGTTATCTCTCCGCCGTGCGCGCCTCCGCTCTGCGCGCCGTCAGGTTACAGCGTCTATTATAATATAAAATCGTTTGAAAATCAAATCAAAACAGAGAAAGAATGAGAATAAAAAATCTTGTACTTAAAAATTTCAGAAATTACGAGGCGGAAGAATTTTCCTTTGCGGAGGGGATCAACGTCCTGTACGGGAAAAACGCGCAGGGAAAGACCAACTGTGCGGAGGCGGTGTTTTACCTTTGCACGGGCGCTTCGCCGCGCACGGGCAGGGACAAACAGCTCATCCGCGCGGGGGAGGAGTGTGCCCGCATCGCCGCTTCGGCGCAGACGCGCTACGGCAATGTCTCCATCGAAGCGGATCTCTTCGAAAACAGGCGCGAACTGCGCGTCAACGGTGCAAAGATCACAAAAAACGCCGATCTGCTCGGCAACGTCAACGGCGTGTTTTTCAGCCCCGGCGAACTGCGCATGGTGCAGGACGGGCCGGAGGAGCGCCGCCGCTTTTTAAACGTGTCTGTTTCTCAGCTTTCCCGCAGTTACTATACCGCTCTCGTGCGCTATAACAAGATCCTCGAACAGCGCAATGCCCTGCTCAAAAACCGCGATCTTTCCCTCGTCTTCGAAACGCTGCCCGTCTGGGACGTGCAGCTCTGCCGCTACGCGTCCGAGATCATTTACCGCCGCGCGGAATTTATCCAAAAACTCGCGCCTCTCGCCGCCGAAAAGCACGCCTTTCTTTCGGACGGCGCCGAACAGCTGTGCGTCTCTTCCGAAAAAAAATACCCGCAGGACAAGGAGGAGATCGCTCAGACCCTGTTGCGTGAATTTTCGGACAATTACGAAAAGGACGTGCGCCTCGGCTATACGAGCGCGGGCCCGCACAGGGACGATATCAAGCTGACCATCGGCGGGGCGGAAGTGCGGGTGTACGGCTCGCAGGGGCAGGCGCGCACCGCCGCATTGGCGCTCAAACTGGCGGAAGTGGATATCTTCCGCGAAGAGGTGGGGGAGCCGCCCGTGCTCATCCTCGACGACGTAATGAGCGAGCTCGACCTTTCCCGCCGCCGCAAACTTCTCTCGCAGATCGAGGGTGTGCAGACCATCCTCACCTGCACACATACCGAAAAGGTATTGTTCGGGCGGGAGGTCAACAAGATCCGCATCGTGGGCGGAAAGATCCGCCGCTGAACTTTGCGGCAAGCGCGCTCTGAAAGCCGCAGACGCCCGCACCGTTTCGGTTTACGGGTTGTTCGCGGCAGCTGTCCGCGCGATTTAGCGCGACAGATGTCAAAAATTACAAGACAAAAAAGGCGCCGCCCTGCACATACTCTTTTCGGGAGGGAAGAAGGGGTATGCAGAGTGTTTGCCGCAGGATATGCAAACTGTTTTTGCCCGTGCTCGCCGCGGGCGTGTTTTTTTTGAGTTCGGGATTTTTCTGCCCGCGCCTGCCCAAGGGGTGCAGTGTGGACGGCGCCGATCTGTCCGGCATGACGATGGGGCAGGCGCGCGCGCAGATCGCGCGGCTGTTGCGCGAGGAGGCGCAGAACTGCTCGCTCACCGTGGAAGGGGAGGGACGCACCTACACTTTCCGCGCGCCCGAATTGTACTTTTCTGCGGACGTGGAAGGGGCGCTCGCCCGCGCCCGTGCGCAGGGCGGCGCGCAGTCGCTGGAAAAGCGGCTCTCCCTCACCGATTTTGAGGGGGCGTTGCACAGGATCTGCGACGATTTTTATAAAAAGAGCCAAAATGCCAGGCTGGTGTTCCGCCCGCAGGAATCTTCGCCTTTTCTCTTTGAGCGGGAGCAGGCGGGCAGCTACGCGGACGGAAAGCGCCTCAAAGAGGACATCCTCTCCGCGCTCGCTTCGGGCGGCGGCACCGTCCGCGTGTACACGCGGGAGTGCACACCGCGCATCGGAGAGCGGCAGCTGCGCGAAAGCGCCCTGCTCCTCTCTTCCTTTTCCACCCGCTACGCGGACGGCAACAACCGCTCGCGCAACGTCGCGCTGGCGGCGAGCCGCATCAACGGCACGGTGCTGGAGGCGGGAGAGACCTTTTCTTTCAACGCCGTCGTCGGCAAACGTACGCGGGACAACGGGTTTTTGTCCGCCCCCGTCATCATCAACGGCGCGTTCGTGCAGGGCGTGGGCGGGGGCGTGTGTCAGGTGAGTACCACGCTGTACAATGCCGCGCTCCTTGCGGGATTGAAGGCGTGTGAGGTGCATGCCCACAGCCTCGCCGTGGGGTACGTCGAACCCTCTTTCGATGCCATGGTCAGCGATTCGTGCGATCTGCGCCTGTGCAACGAGACGGGCGGGAGGGTGTATTTGGTCGCGTCTGCCAAAGGCGGCACCCTCACCGTGCGGGTGTACGGCAAGGACGGCGGCTACACTTACGAGCGCAAGAGCGTCGTGCTCGAAACGCTGCCGCCGCCTGCGCCCCGTCTCGTGCGGGAAGGGGAGTCGGAGCGCGCGGAAAAATCGGGGCTGCGCAGCGAGGGGTATCTCATCCGCAAGGGAAAGGGAGGAGAGAAGAGCGTGCGCCTGCGTACGGACAAGTATTCGCCCGTGCAGGGCGTTGTGGGCGAGCTGCCTGAAATTTCCGAACAAGAAAATCCTGCCGACTTCTTGCATTTGTTTGTTAAGTGTGCTAAAATGATGGGAGAAACGGCCTGTATGCCGTAAGGAAAAGGCCGCCGCTTTGCGGCGGAAGAGAGGATATGCCTATGATAAACATCGTCGAAGTACGTACGGCGGGTCAGATGCGTGCCTTTGTGCGCTTCCCGCTCGTCCTGTATAAGAACTGTGCTCATTACGTTCCCGCGATCTACACGGACGAAAAAAATCTGCGCAACCCCAAAAAGAACCCCAATCTCGCCGATTGCGAGGTGCATTGCTTTCTCGCCTACAAGGACGGTGTGCCTGCGGGCAGGATCGCATCCATCGAGCAGAAAGCTTACAACCGCATTTCGGGCAGAAAGTGCCTGCGCTTTTCCCGATTCGACTGTATCGACGATGCGGAAGTAGCCAAGGCGCTGTTTGCCGCCGTGGAACAGGTCGGCAGGGAAAAGGGATTGGATACCCTGCACGGGCCGTGGGGATTTGACGACATGGACCGCGAGGGACTGCTCACCGAAGGGTTTGACCGCCGCGCCACTTATGCCACCAATTACAACTACGATTATTACGAAAAATTGGTAACGTCCCTCGGCTTTTCGAGCGAAAGCGAGTGGGTGGAGTACGAATTCGATATGCCCGAAAAGGTGGACGAACGCATCGCGCACGTCGCCTCTTACATAACCAAAAAGATCGGGGTGTGTGAACAGGCGGAAAGCATGCCCATGAACAAACTCATCGCAAAGTACGGCCATGCCGCGCTGGAGATGGTCAATCTCGCCTATGCCAACCTGGACTGCTACGTCCCCGTGCACGGCAAGGTCATCGACCAGGTCCTGCGCCAGTTTGCCACCGTCATCAATCCCCGCTATTTTTCCCTGCTTACGGACAAGGCAGGGGAGGTCGCGGGCATGGCGGTCGTGCTGCCCTCCATCTGCAAGCCTCTGCAAAAGAGCGGCGGCAGAATGACTTTGCCCACCGTTTTCCGTATGATCAAGGCGATCTCCAAGCCGAAAGAACTGGAAATGGTGCTCATCGCCGTCCATCCCAAATACCAGAAGATGGGGCTGAATTCGGTGATGATGTCCCGCATCATTGCCAACATCATCGAGGATAAAATCGAGCGAGTGGAGTCCAACCCCGAACTTGTCAGCAACACTGCCGTACAGGAACAGTGGAATGCCTTGGGCAGGCGCATCATCAAGCACAGAAAGACGTTCATTCGTCCGATCGGCTGAACTTTCGTAAAACAATGCGCCGCCGCACAGAGATCTGTGCGGCGGCGTTCGTTTGTCTTTTTTTTGTTTGTCCGCATTTTGCAGAATTTCCCGTTTTTTCGGTGGGAGTTTCCGTCTGCCGTACGGCTCGCCTGCTTTCGGACAGAGCGGGTTTTGCAAAAAATCCCTTTTTCGGCGGGGGTCGCCCGATTTTTGGTGCAAGGATTTTGCGCAAAAATTTTTCAGTCCTTTGTCCTTCCCGCCAGGTAATCCAGGGCAACGTCAAAATGGTCGGCAAGCGCCACCAGGTTGGACAGGGTGGGTTCGCGCAGTCCGTTTTCCCACAGGCTGATCAGTCCCTTGCTCACGCCGATCGATTGCGACAACGAGATCTGCGTCGTACCTTTTTCCGCCCGCAGCTCTTTCAGTCGCTCGGCAAAGAGTGCGCGCGTCGTTTGTCTTTCCCGTTCACTCATGGTTTCCCCCTCCTCTCTTTTAGTTTCTCACTTTTGTAAGAAAAATACTTGACTTCTTACAATAGTAAGTGGTACAATAAAACAACAGCAATAAACCGATAAAAAGGGGACAGATTTCCGTTGGGACGGAGAAAACAAATGATAAAAATATATGCAAAGGAAGGGCGCCGCTTGTTTGCGGCGCCCTTCCTTTGCATAACAAGGACAAGAAGAGAACGCAAGTGCGGGACAAAATCGGCAAAAATGTTTCACGCAGAAAAGCGCTCTTTTAAAAAAAATGCGTTTCGACAAATTTATACTTGATAAATGGCAAAAAAAATGTTACAATAAAAAGAACTAAACTGCGGGAAAAACCGTCGGTTTTTACGGAGACACGATCATGAAGAGAACAACCATACGCGAACTGTACAAAGGCGAGGGCTTCGGCGGCAAGACCGTCACCCTGTGCGGCTGGGTGCGCACCCTGCGCGATTCGAAAGCCTTTGGCTTTATCGAACTCAACGACGGCAGCTTTTTCAAAAACTGTCAGATCGTTTTCGAGCGCGAGACTCTGCCCAACTACGACGAGATCGCAAAGCAGAACGTGGGCGCCAGCCTCGTCGTTACGGGTAAAGTGGTGCTCACGCCCGAAAACCGTCAGCCGTTTGAGGTGAAGGCGGAAAAGATCGAGGTGATGGGGACCTCTTCTCCCGATTATCCTCTGCAGAAAAAGCGCCATTCCATGGAATTTTTGCGTGAGATCGCCTATCTGCGTCCGCGCACCAATACTTTTGGCGCCGTGTTCAAGATCCGCAGCGAGGCGGCGTACGCCATCCATAAATTTTTCAACGAACGCGGATTCGTCTATGTGCACACGCCCATCATCACGGGCAGCGACTGCGAGGGCGCGGGCGCAATGTTCCAGGTGACTACCCTCGATCCGGATAAGATCAAGGGGGACGTGGATTACAAAAAAGACTTCTTCGGCAAAAAGGCGAGCCTCACCGTTTCGGGACAGCTGAACGTTGAGCCGTTCGCCATGGCGTTTTCCAACGTCTATACCTTCGGGCCCACTTTCCGCGCCGAGCGCTCCAACACCACCCGTCACGCGGCGGAATTCTGGATGATCGAGCCGGAAATGTCTTTCTGCGACCTTGCGGGGGATATGGACGTGGCGGAAGCGATGGTCAAGTATATCATCGACTACGTCATGGAATCGTGCAAGGAAGAGATCGAATTTTTGAACAACTTTGTGGACAAGGGGCTCATCGAGCGTCTGAAAAACGTTTCGGAGAGCGAATTTGTGCGCCTGACATATACCGAAGCGGTCGCCATCCTCGAAAAGGTGAAGGACAAGTTCGAGTTCCCCGTGTACTGGGGGTGCGATCTGCAGAGCGAGCACGAGCGTTATCTCACAGAGCAGGTCTACAAAAAGCCCGTCTTCCTCACCGACTATCCCAAGGAGATCAAGGCGTTTTACATGCGCCTCAACGACGACAACAAGACGGTCGCCGCGGCGGATCTTTTGGTGCCCGGCATCGGGGAGCTGATCGGCGGTTCGCAGAGAGAGGAGCGTGAAGACGTCCTTCTTGCCCGCATGAAGGAGATGGGGCTGGATCCCGCCGATTACGATTTCTACCTCAATCTGCGCAAGTACGGCGGCACGGTGCATTCGGGATTCGGACTGGGCTTCGAGCGCATGATCATGTATTTAACGGGGATCTCCAACATCCGCGACGTATTGCCGTATCCGAGAACGGTGGGGAATTTGGAGTATTAAAAGAGTTCACGAAATTTCTTTCGAGCTGACGAAAGAAATTTCCGTGAGCCTGAGGGAACAACCGACGTTCGCCGCAAGGCGGTTCTGCGTCGCTTTTTCCCTCTTTGCGCGATATTTCAGGGCACACCTTAAAAAAATCGCGCAAATTCACCCTTTTTTGCTGCGCCGCTCGTGCGGCGCAAGGGGAAAAAGTCAAAAGTGTGATTTTGGCTTTTTCAGGGATTTTTTGGGTTCACGAAATTTCTTTCGAGCTGACGAAAGAAATTTCCGTGAGTCTGAGGGAACAACCGACGTTCGCCGCAAGGCGGTTCTGCGTCGCTTTTTCCCTCTTTGCGCGATATTTCAGGGCACACCTTAAAAAAATCGCGCAAATTCACCCTTTTTTGCTGCGCCGCTCGTGCGGCGCAAGGGGAAAAAGTCAAAAGTGTGATTTTGGCTTTTTCAGGGATTTTTTGGGTTCACGAAATTTCTTTCGAGCTGACGAAAGAAATTTCCGTGAGTCTGAGGGAACAACCGACGTTCGCCGCAAGGCGCTTCGGGTCGGGAACGGTCGGTTTTTGCGCCGAGTTTTCGGACAGAAAAATCGGGCGGCCGCAAAAGAGATGCGGCAGAATATACCGCAAAAAAGAAGCGGCAGGAGCTGCTGCAAGACAGACGCGGCAGGGTATGCCGCGATACATACGGAAGGGGATTTTCCCCTGTATAAAAATACGAAGAAGGGAGTCTGAAACATGATCAAGATCATCGTCGATGCAATGGGCGGCGACAACGCGCCCGAAGAGATCGTAAAGGGCGCAGTGCAGGCGCTTGCCAAGGACAAAGATCTGCAGGTCGTCCTCACGGGGGACGAAGGGAAGATCTCTCCCGTCCTTGCCGCGCTTTCCTACGACAAGGCGCGCCTGCAGGTGGTGCACTGCACGGAGGTGATCACCAACGACGACGCTCCCACCCTCGCCATCCGTCAGAAGAAAGATTCTTCTCTCGTCGTCGCATTAAAAATGCTCAAAGAGGACGAAGAGGCGCAGGGTTTTGTTTCCGCAGGTTCCACGGGCGCGGTTCTTACGGGTGCGCTGCTGCGCGTCGGGCGTATCCGTGGTATTTCCCGTCCCGCCGTCTGCCCCGCTCTGCCTACGGCTAAAGGCGGGAAGGTGCTCATTATCGACGCGGGCGCCAATGCCGAGTGCAAGCCCGTCAATCTCTGCCATTTTGCGCTGATGGGCACGGCGTACGCAAAGGCCTCCGGCGTAAAAGATCCGCGCGTGGGGCTTGTGACCAACGGCACGGAAGATCACAAGGGCGATCCGCTCCACCAGGAAGCGCACAACCTCTTAAAGACGCTGCCCGGCATCAATTTTGTCGGCAACGTGGAGGGCAGGGACATCATGAGCGGCGACATCGACGTCGCCGTCTGCGACGGATTTTCGGGCAACATCGCCCTCAAGACGACGGAAGGCACCGCCCTTGCCGTCATGCAGATCATCAAACAGAACATCATGGCGTCTTTCTGGGCGAAAGTCGGCTATGCTCTGTTCATGAAAAAGGCGTTCAAAAATATTAAGCGCGTGATGGATTACAGCAAGTACGGCGGCGCCGTGCTTTTGGGCATCGATAAAGTTGTGGTCAAATCGCACGGTTCCAGCAAGGCGGAATCTATCTGCGCCTCCGTCCTGCAGGCAAAGGATGCGGCGGCATGCAACCTCATCCCCGGCATCAAAGACCTGTTGGCGGCGACCGACCTGGAGGCGATCGGTGCAGAAGGCTGACCTTTCCTCTCTTGAAGAGAAAATCGGTTATACGTTTCGGGATAAAGATCTGCTTGTCGCCTGTCTTACCCATTCTTCCTATGCCAAGACGCACGGCACGCAGAGCAACGAGCGCCTGGAGTTTTTGGGCGACGCGCTCATCGGCTTTCTGGTGGCGGAAGAGCTGTACCGCGGCGGCGACGACGCGGAAGGGGAGATGACCAAGCAGCGCATTGCCATCGTGTCCAAGCGCCCGCTGGAAGAGGCGGTGCGCGCCATGGGCATCGGATATGTTTACTTTTCGGGCGGGCAGAACAACCTCGGCAAAAAGAGCGTTTCCAGCCTGTTCGAGGGTATCGCGGCGGGCATCTATCTGGACGGAGGTATGGAAGCGGCGCGCACCTTCGTACGCGAAAAGCTTCTGCCGTATGCAGGAAATTTTGACGATTTCAAGAGCAGGCTCAACGAACTGTTCCCGCACGCGGTGCAGTACGAAGAGTGTTCGCGCTCGGGGCAGGACCACGCGCCCTGCTTTACCGTACGTGTAACGGCGTCGGGCGAAAGCGCACTGGGCAGCGGCTCCAGCAAAGAACAGGCGGAACAAAACGCCGCCAAAGCGCTGCTGGAACGCCTCGGAGCAAAAAGGGGAGAATAAGAAGTTGAATTTTAAAAAAGTCGAACTCAACGGTTTTAAATCCTTTGCGGACAAGACCGAAATAAAATTCGATAACGGCGTCACCTGCATCGTCGGGCCGAACGGATGCGGCAAGAGCAACGTTGCCGACTCCATCCGCTGGGTATTCGGCGAACAGTCTGCAAAGACGATGCGCGGTTCGAGCATGCAGGACGTCATTTTCGGCGGGACGCAGGCGCGTAAGAGCCAGTCCTTCTGCGAAGTGACGCTCACGTTCGACAACGCCACGCACATGTTTGCCGACCTCGATTACCAGGAGGTCGCCTTCACGCGCCGTCTGTTCCGCAGCGGCGAGAGCGAATACCTCATCAACAAACAGCCCTGCCGCATGAAGGACATCGTCGACCGTCTGCACAGCGTCGGATTGGGCAAAGAGGGGTATTCCATCATCGGGCAGGGCAAGATCGAACAGATCATGAACGCCAAGCCCGAAGACCGCCGCTCCATTTTTGAGGAAGCGACGGGCATCATCGTGTTCAAGGCGCGCAAACAGGACATCGAGCGCCGCCTCGCCAACTCCTACAACAACCTCAACATCTATCTCCAGCGCATGGGCGAAGTGGAGCATATGCTCGCCCCGCTCGCGCGGCAGGCGGAAAAGACAAAAAAATACCGCGAACTGTACGAAAAACTGCGTCACGACGAGATCAATCTCTACATCTACAAACACGACAATGCGGAATCGGCGCGCTCTTCCATCAACGCTGTCATCGAGGGCATCAACGCCCGTCTGGAAGAGGGCAGGGCGTACATCGAGCGCCTGCGCGAACAGTATAACGAAGACCGCAACAGCATTGCCGAAAGCGACAAACTGTTGCAGGAACTCAACGACCGCATCTTAAAATTCACCGTCGAATTGCAGGAAAAAGAGGGCGACGTCAAGGTCATCCGCGAACGCATCGCCTTTTTCAAGGAACAGAAAAACGGCGAGGAACGCTCGCTCGCCGCGGGCGAAGAGCGGATAAAACAGCTCGCTTCCGAACTGAAGGCTTCGCAGAACAGCGCCTCCGTCAACGACGCGAAGATTACGGACGCGCGCAAGGAATGCGACCGCCTGGAAGAGGAGATCAAAGAACTCAATGCCAGCCTTTCCAATTACGAGGCGTGGAGCAGCGAGTCGCAGAAGAGCGTCATCGACAGGCTGGAAAACCTGTCCGAGATCAACCGCAACATCGGCAACCTCGCCGCCCGCAAAGAGGCGGTGCAGGAGCGCATTTCCGAGATCGCCGCGGCGGCGGAAAAACTCGCCGCTACCCTCGAAGAGGAGAAAAAACAGCTCGCCGCCTGCAACGACTGGTACGACGAGGTGGTCGAATATGTCTCCCGCGAGAAGGAGATCAAGGCGGCAAAGGAAGAGGAGATCCTCTCCCTCAACGCGCAGGCAGACGAGGTCAGCGAAACGCTCTTCTCCGTCAACGCCCGCATCTCCGCCCTGGAAGACAGAAAACGCTTTTATAAAAACGTCAAGGACGATTTCGAAAACTATAAATTCTCCGTCAAAAAGCTGATGAGCGACGCGCGCAGGAGCACGGAGCTTTCCTCCCGCATCCTCGGCGTCATCGCAGACATCGTCAAGTGCGAAGAAAAATACGAGGTCGCCATCGAGACGGCGTTCGGCGGCGCCATGCAGAACATCGTCACCGCCACTTCCGACGACGCCCGCTACCTCATCGAATACCTCAAACGCACCAAGGGCGGTCAGGTCACCTTCTTGCCCGTCAAGTCGCTCAAGCCGCACTATGAAACGGAATACACGCGCAAGGCTCTTTCCGAACCGGGCGCGGTGGGGCTTGCCAACAAACTGATCTCCTACGATTCCTATTACGACAACGTCATTTTCAACCTCATCGGCAACACGCTGGTGGCGGACAACATCGCAAACGCCACCGCCATCGCCAAAAAATACCCGCACGCTTTCCGCATCGTCACGCTGGACGGGGACGTCATTTCCACCAGCGGTTCGATGACGGGCGGTTCGCGCAGGGAGGGCGGCAGCAACTTCCTCGCCAACGAACGCCGCATTCAGCAGGCGGAAGCGGACATCGCCGCGGCGGCGAAAGAGCGCGAACAGCTCACGCAAAAGCGCGCCGCGCTGGAGGAGCAGAAGCAAAAGTCCGCAGACGAGCTGGAAACGCTGCGCGAAAGTTTCCAGGAAGCGCGCAGCAAAATTGCCGCTTTGTCTGAAAAACGGGAAGCGTATACCAAAAAAATCGACGAAACGGCGGCAGACCTTAAGATGCAGGAAGAGTCGCTCGCAGTGCTCTACGAACGCAGGAAGGGCATCGACAGCGAGTATTCCACTTCTTCCGAAGGTCAGCAGCAGATCGCCCGTCAGCAGGACGACGCACAGGGCGAATCTGACCGCCGCAAGGGCGAGTACGAAAAGCTGAAATCCGAGCTGGGCGAGCGCACCCTGCGCCGCAATTCCCTGCTCGTGCACATCGCACAGTATACGGCAGCGGCAGAGTCGGACAGAAACGACGCCGCCCGCCTCGAACGCGAGCGGGAGGACATCCTGCACCGCGCCGAGGAATCCAAAGCCAATATTTCCAACATCGAGGCGACCATCGCCGATCTCGAAGAGATGGCGGAGCGCGCCGCGCTCACGCCCGAACAGCGCGAAAAACTCAACGATCTGCGCGCCGAGCGGGACGCACAGCTGCTCGCAAAGGACAAGCTGAATGCCGCGCTCGAAGAGAACATGGCGCGCTCGCGCGAGGTCAACGAACAGCTCGAACGTCAGAGCGAAGAGCGGCACAGACAGGAGATCGAACTGACCAAGATCGACTCCGAACTGGAAAACCTGCAGGCGCGCATCGACGAGGAGTATCAGGAAACATACGAAAGCTGCCTTGCCTATAAGGACGAGGCGTTCGATCCCAAGGAAGGACAGACGTCCGTCAACAGGTTAAAGAGGGAGATCAACGCCCTCGGCGCCATCAACCACAACGCGCTCGAAGAATATGAGGCGCTCAACGAACAGTATCAGGAGATGACCGTCCAGCGCGACGACGTGCAGAAGGGCATCGACGACACCACGGCCGCGCTCGAAGAACTGAAAACGGAGATGCAGAAACAGTTCGACGAGGGGTTCAACAAGATCAACGAAAACTTCAAACGGCTGTTTAAGGAACTGTTCGGCGGCGGCAGGGCAGAATTGCAGATGGATTATTCCGAATGTGACGACCCGCTTTCCGCGGGCGTGGAGATCGTGGCTTGCCCTCCCGGCAAAAAGCTGACGAAGATCTCCCTGCTTTCGGGCGGCGAGCGCGCCCTGACGGCGATCGCCATCCTGTTTGCCATCCTCATGCTGCGTCCCATGCCGTTCTGCGTACTGGACGAGATCGAGGCGGCGCTGGACGAGGCAAACGTCGATAAATTTGCGCAGTTCTTAAAGAAGTTTGCCAAAGAGACGCAGTTTATCGTTATCACGCACCGCAAGCCGACCATGGAAAAGGCGGACAGCCTGTTCGGTGTCACCATGGAAGAAAAGGGCGTTTCCAAGATCGTCTCCGTCAAGCTTTCCGAAGTGGAAAGCAAACTGGGCGGCGACACGGTCAACTGAAAGAATTGCAGAATTTTGGGGCGAAGCGCCGCAAAATTCTGCAAAACGTATCCGCTTTTTCGGGGCAAATTTTTTGCGGAGAAAAAGAGATTTCTTTCGTCAGCTCGAAAGAAAAAGTGTGAGAAAAATTTTCTGAAAAAGTCAAAATCGCATTTTTGACTTTTTCCCTCTGCGCCGCACGGGCGGCGAAAGAAAGAGGATGAATTCGGCGCATTTATCAATAGGGGAAGCCCTGAAGATGCGCCGAAGAAGGAGAAAACAATGCCGAGGGCGTCGCCCGAACATTGTTGTCTCCTTAAAATCACGGCAAATCGCAGCCGTCTCGTTCGGCGAGATTTGTGTAAATTTTAATATTTCTGCGCAAGCAAAACCACGTTTTTGCGCCCGCGCACCCCATTTGCCGTGAGGCTTTTGCAGGAAAGGTGAAGGGGCGCGCATCATGAAAGGCGTGCCCTGAAAAGCGCGCCCCGAGGAAAACCTCCGCGGTCAGCGGCAAAGCCGCGTGCCCGTGGGGTTGTCTTCAGGTCACGACTTTTTCTTTCGTCAGCTCGAAAGAAAAAGTGTGAGAAAAATTTTCTGAAAAAGTCAAAATCGCATTTTTGACTTTTTCCCATTGCGCCGCACGGGCGGCGAAAAGAAAGAGAATGAATTCGGCGCATTTATCAATAGGGGAAGCCCTGAAGATGCGCCGAAGAAGGAGAAAACAATGCCGAGGGCGTCGCCCGAACATTGTTGTCTCCTTAAAATCACGGCAAATCGCAGCCGTCTCGTTCGGCGAGATTTGCGTGAGGAGGTATACATGGGTTTATTCGGTAAGATCATCGGCGCCTTGAAAAAAACCAAGGACAACATTTCCGGCAAGCTTTCCGCCCTGTTCGCCAAGGGCCTGGGCGACGATTTTTACGACGAGCTGGAAGAGATCCTTATCTCTGCGGACATTTCCGTCACCACCGCCGAGGACATCGTCGAGCAGATCCGCGCGGAAGCGAAAAAGGAAAAGCTCAAGGACAAAGAGTACGTCATCGACCTGTTGAAAGACGTCATCGAAGACACTCTTTTGCAGGCGGAACAGCCGGACATCCAATACCCCGCCGTCATCATGCTCGTGGGCGTGAACGGGGTGGGCAAGACCACCACCATCGGCAAACTCGCCAATTATTTTGTGCGTGAGAAAAAGAGCGTCACGCTCGCGGCGGCAGACACCTTCCGTGCGGCGGCGGCAGACCAGCTCACCGTCTGGGCGGAGCGCGCCAAAGTGCGTATCGTCAAGCACGAGGAGGGGAGCGACCCTTCCGCCGTCGTGTACGACGCCATCGCATCCGCCAAGGCGAAAAAGACGGACGTGGTCATCGTCGATACGGCAGGCAGGCTGCACGTCAAGGCAAACCTGATGGAAGAGCTCAAAAAGATGGATCGCGTCGTGGGCAGGGATTATCCCGAGGCGCATTTCTATAAATTCCTCGTCCTGGACGCCACCACGGGTCAGAACGCCCTCTCGCAGGCGCGCATCTTTGACGAAGCGGTGGATCTGGACGGCATCGTCCTCACCAAACTGGACGGCACCGCCAAGGGCGGCTTTGTCGTCTCTCTCTGCGGAGAACTGCAGATCCCCGTCGTGTTTGTAGGCACGGGCGAAAAGCTGGACGATCTGCAGCCCTTCGACGCGGAAGAATTTACGGAAGGGATCCTCTGATGAAAGACCTTTCCTATCTGAAGCTGTTCGACGCGTACGGCAAACTGCTCACCGAGCACCAGCGCGAACTGTGCGAATTGTATTATATGTACGACCTTTCTCTGACGGAGATCGCCGAACAGAAAGGCATTTCCAAGCAGAGCGTGTCGGACACCCTGTCCAAGAGCCGTGCCGCTTTGCAGGAATATGAAGACAAAATGCACGTCGTCAGTACTTCGCAGCGCATCGAGAACACGGCAAAACTTCTTTCCGTTTTTTTAAAAAAGCACCCCGAATTGTCTTCCGAACTGGAGCAGGTGAAAGAAATACTCGGGGAAGACAAAGACTGAAAAAACCCGCCTTGACGGCGGCCCCGTTTTGAAAGGAGACTTTTTATGGCGATATTTTCTTCTCTTTCGGAGAGACTCAACCATATTTTTTCCAAACTCACCAAGCACGGGAAACTCACCGAGCTGGAGATCAAGGGCGCCATGCGCGAAGTCCGCATCGCCTTGCTGGAAGCGGACGTCAATATCTTTGTCGCAAAAAAGTTTATTGCGGACGTCTCCGAAAAGGCTGTGGGGCAGGAGATCTTAAAGAGCCTCAACCCCGCCCAGCAGGTGATCAAGATCGTCAACGAAGAACTCATCGCATTGATGGGCTCCACCAACGCCAAACTGGAGATCGCCGACAGGCCTCCCACGGTCATCATGATGTGCGGCCTGCAGGGCGCGGGCAAAACCACCCTCTGCGGAAAGCTGGCGGCACTCCTTAAAAAGCAGGGCAAAAAGCCTCTGCTCGTCGCGGGCGACATTTACCGCCCCGCCGCCATCAACCAGCTGCAGGTGGTGGGCGGCAAAGCGGGCGTTCCCGTCTTTGAAAAGGGCACGCAAAACCTCGTCAAGACGGCAAAACAGGCGATCGACGAGGCACGTTCGATGGGCAATGACGTTGTCATCATCGACACGGCGGGCCGCCTGCACATCGACGAAGCGCTGATGCAGGAGCTGGAGAACATCAAAAACGAGGTGCATCCCAACGAGATCCTGCTCACCGTAGACGCCATGACGGGTCAGGACGCCGTCAATGTGGCGGAGACCTTCAATAAGCGTCTGGACGTGACGGGCGTCATCCTCACCAAGCTGGACGGCGACACGCGCGGCGGCGCCTGCCTCTCCATCAAGGCGGTGACGGGTAAGCCCATCAAATTTATCGGCGTGGGCGAAAAGCTCACCGACCTCGAACCCTTCTATCCCGATCGCATGGCGTCGCGTATTTTGGGCATGGGCGACGTGCTCTCCCTCATCGAAAAGGCGCAGGAAGCGGTCACCGAAGAACAGGCAAAGCGGCTGGAAAAGAAGATGCGCGAGGCGTCTTTCACGCTGGAAGATTATCTCGAACAGTTCGATTCCCTCAAAAAGATGGGCGGCATCGCCTCGGTCATGGGTATGATGCCGGGCATGGGCAAACTCAAGATCAAGGAAAGCGATTTCGACGAAAAGAAGATCGAGCGCATCAAAGCCATCATCCTTTCCATGACTCCCAAGGAACGCGAAAAGCCGGAGATCATCAACTCCTCCCGCAAAAAGCGCATTGCGGCGGGATCGGGCACCAACGTGCAGGAGATCAACCAGCTGTTGAAGCAATTCGAACAGACAAAAGTCATGATGAAGCAGCTGCGCGGCGGTAAAAAACTGCCGTTTATGAGATAATGGCTTGGAAAGAGGTCAAAACGGACGCCGACATCGAAGAACTGATGCAGACGTGTCTGGGTTTTCACGATTCCTGCGTCGTTTCCGCAACGTATGTGAGCGGCGACCGCGTGGACGAAAAGGGCGCAATGTGGTTCGGAGATGCTTTGGAAGGGCACAGCCTGAACATTCTGTTTGACAGCCAGTGGGAACCGCATCGGTTCGAACTCTGTTTTCAGGGCGTCCGCCGTATGCGGCTGATCGGCGCGCAGGACAATTATCTGAACGATATTTACGAAGCGTATCTTCAATTTCACGAGGAGATCTTGCCTTGCCGCTACCGGGCATCGAAGCGGGTGATCGTCTGGAGTGACCACGCGGAGTTTACCTTGAAGGACGCAGAGGACGGATTGGCAGAACCGGGCGTCTCTTACGTCATCGCCGCTTCTCTGCGCTGGCGCATCATGGAAAAAGAATAAAAAAGTTTCGCCTGTCAAGTAAAAATGCTTGACAGGCGAAAAAAGTTTTTGTATAATAAGCGGGTAAATGCACAGAGTGCGTTGCACGAACAAGAAATAATTTTTTGCAAGGAGCAAAATATCATGGTCAAAATGAGACTTACGAGATTGGGCGACAAAAAGTCTCCCTTCTACCGCATCGTCGTTGTAGACGGCAGAAAGGCGCGCGACGGCGAGTACATCGAAAAGATCGGGCACTACAACCCCACCATGCAGCCGGAAGAGATCGTCATTGACGAGGCAAAGGCAAAGGAATGGCTCGCCAAGGGCGTGCAGCCTACCGACACGGTGAAGACCCTTCTCATCCGTCAGGGCATCCTCGAAAAGCCCGCAAAGCTTTCCGCTCCCAGAACCAAGACGAGAAAGAAGAAGTAATAGTGCAGGGGGGCGCGGAAAATGTTGGAACTCGTAAAATATGTTGTAGAGCAGTTTGCCGAGTATAAGGACCAGATCGAGTACCGCGTCGAGGAAAAGGACAACGCGACCGAGATCCTCGTGTTGCTGGAAGAATCGGACATGGGCAAGGTCATCGGCAAGCAGGGCAAGATCGCCAAGGCATTGCGTACGCTCGTGCGCTGCGCGTCCGCCAAGGAAGGCAAAAAATACAACATCGAAATCAAAGAAAAGGAAAAGGCGGCAGAATAACCGCTCTATCTTCAAAAGCAAGAGGGAAAAATCGTCGCAAGGTTTTTCCCTTGTTTTTTTCGGAGGAAACATGCAGGATAAGATCGTCATCGGCCAGATCTTAAAGCCGCAGGGCATCCGCGGCGAACTCAAGATCAAACCCCTGTTGGACGACGTCGCGCTCGTCAAAAAGTTCAAAAAGGTGTTTGTCGGCGGCACGGAATACAAAGTCCTTTCCGCGCGCTTCGATGCGAGCGCGGCATACCTTGCCCTCAGCGGCGTGGCAGACCGCAACGCCGCCGAGCTTCTGCGCGGCAAAGAGGTGGAAGTGCTGCGTGCCGACGCGCCCGCCCTCGAAGAGGGGAGGTATTACATCGTGGACGTCATCGGCTGCTCGGTGATCGCCGATACGGGCGAGCGCCTGGGCGAGATCACGGACATCCTCTCCGCCCACACGGACATCTACGTGATGCAGGAGGGGGATAAGGAGTTCATGTTCCCCGCGGCAGACGGCGTCATTGCAGACGTCGACGTCGAAAACAAGATCGTCACGGTCAACAAAGTGCGCCTCATGCAGGTGCTCGTTGAACAATGAAAGAAGATAAAAAGATCTACAGCGTGTGGGAGTACCAGAAGAAAAAACACAAAAAATTACTTTTTGTCTTGTGGGTGATTTTTTGCGCCCTGCTTTTTCTCTGCATGCTCGTCTGCCTTATCACGCGCGAATGGGCGGGGACTGCCGTGGTCGGTGCCGTACTCCTTTTTTATGTGGGGCTCGGGTTTTTGCTGCCCTATGCCTCTTCCTCCCGCCGCGTGGAACTGTATGCCGATCGCGTTCTCTTTATCGCGGCGAAGATTTTTGCGATAAGGCGCAGGCGCTGTGCGGATCTTCCGTGACGGGCATAGAGGCCGGGAAGAAGGGCGTTGCTCTTCTCTTTGAAGACCGCCGCCTGGATTTTCCCCTGCGGGAAGGGGAGCACATATTTGCGCTGTATTGTGCGGACGTGCCTGTCGCAGGCGCCGAACAAAGGGGCGGAGTGCAGTTTTATTCCGCCGATGAGGAAACCATATGAAAATAGACATTCTCACCCTTTTCCCCGAGATGTTCACGCCCCTGCAGGCGAGTATTCTGGGCAGGGCGCAAAAGGAAAACAAGATACAGATCAACGTGGTCAACATCCGCGACTACACCGAAGACAAGCACATGCGCTGCGACGATTATCCGTTCGGCGGAGGCGCGGGAATGGTGATGACGGCGCAGCCCATCGGTTCTGCCATCGAGGCGCTGGATCCGCAGCACAAAGCGCGGCGCATCTATATGTCGCCCAAGGGCGAAACCTTCCGCCAGCAGAAGGTGTTCGAACTTTTGGAGTACGAGCACATCATCCTGCTCTGCGGGCATTACGAGGGGGTGGACCAGCGCGCCATCGATCTGTTCATCGACGAGGAGATCAGCATCGGCGATTATGTCCTGACGGGCGGCGAACTGCCCGCCATGGTCGTTACCGATTGCCTGGCGCGGTATGTGGAAGGGGTCATCAACACGTCCTCGCTCGTGCAGGAAAGCTTTTCGGAAAACGCGCTCGAATACCCGCAGTATACCCGCCCCGTGGAGTACCGCGGGCTGAGTGTTCCCGAGGTTTTGCGCAGCGGCAACCATGCCGAGATCGATAAATGGCGGCGCGAGCAATCGGAAAAGATCACTCGCGAAAAACGTCCCGATCTGCTCTCGCCCAAGGGCGGCGCTCTTTAAGTTTTTTGTGCAAACGGGTGCACAAAAAACATTCGGAGCAGTACCATCACACTTTTTGCTTTTTCCCTGAAATCACGGCAAAAAGTTTTGTCGGCTCAAAACTTTTTGCGTGAGGAGATTTTATGAAACACATCCAATGGTTCCCCGGTCATATGACCAAGGCGATGCGCATGATGGAAGAGAGCGTAAAGCTGGTAGACGGCGTCCTCGTCGTCCTGGACGCGCGCGCTCCCATCGCCACACGCAACAAAAATCTGAATAAGATCCTCGCGGGCAAGCCCGTCATGTACCTCCTCAATAAAAGCGACCTCGCGGACGAGAAAAAGACGGACGCCTTTGTCTCGGCGTTTGCCAAAAGCGGCGCGCTCGCTCTGCCCGTCTGTGCGGCGCGCGCGGGCGCGGCGCAGAAAATTTCCGCAAAGCTCCCCATCCTGTTGAAAGACAAGCTGGAGCGTGACGCGCAGAAGGGGCTTACCCGCCCCGCGCGGCTGATGGTCTGCGGTATCCCGAACACGGGCAAGAGCACGGTCATCAACGCCATGAGCGGCGAAAAACGCGCCGTTACGGGGGACAAGGCGGGGGTCACGCGCGGCAAGCAGTGGATCCGCTGCGCGGGGTTCGAGCTTCTCGATACCCCCGGCACCATGCCGCCCGCCTTCGAAACGCAGGACCTTGCCAAGCACCTCGCCTACATCGGCAGCATCAACGACGACGTGCTCGATCTGGGCGACATCGCCTTAGAACTTTTGCGCGAACTTTCAGAAGAGTATCCCGCTTTTCTGACGGAGCGTTACGGCGTGAGCGATCTCTCTTTGCCTCTTGCCGTGTACGAGGAGATCTGCAAGCGGCGCGGCTTTTTGCTGCGCGGCGGCGAGTACGACTACGAGCGGGGCGCAAAAGCCATTCTGGACGACTTCCGCAAAGGCAGGACGGGCAGGATCACGTTGGACGACCCTGCGGCGTTTCGTCTGTAAAACATAGATACGTATTGCAAAAAATTGCGCAAAAACGAGGCACATATGAAGACAGAAAAGGGCGTAGACAAACTCTTTTACGAGCGTGAAATGCTGCAACTGGGCGCGCAGTACGTCGCGGGTGCGGACGAAGTGGGCAGAGGTCCGTTTGCGGGGCCCGTGGTGGCGGCGGCGGTCATCCTGCCGCTGGACGAGAAGAGCCTCATCGAGGGCATCGACGACAGTAAAAAGGTAAAAGAAGGGGAGCGCAAGCGGCTGGCACAGCTGATCAGGGAGCGCGCCGTTGCCTACTGTATCTGCGAGGAGGACAACCACACCATCGACCGCATCAACATTTTGCAGGCGACGAAGCTGTGCATGAAGCGGGCGGTGGAAGGGCTCTCCGTCTCGCCGGACGTGGTGCTGATCGACGGAAATTTTAAGATAGACATCTCTCTCCCTCAGCAGAGCATCGTCAAGGGGGATGCGCTCAGTTACAGTATCGGCGCGGCGAGCATCCTCGCCAAGGTGTACCGCGACGAGCTGATGGAAAAGTACGATGCGATCTACCCCGGCTACGGTTTTGCGCAGCATAAGGGGTACGGGACAAAAATGCACAGAGACGCCATCGGGGAGCTGGGATTATGCGAAATTCACCGCAGGACGTTCATAAAAAAGCACTCGGACGGGCAGGGGAAAGAAGAGCGGTCCGATACCTGAAAAAATTGGGTTACAAAATTTTGAAAAGGAACTACCGCACCCCCTTCGGCGAAGCGGACATCGTCGCGCGCGACGGGGAAACGGTGGTGTTCTGCGAAGTAAAAGCGCGGCAGAGCACGCAGTTCGGCACGCCTGCCGAGGCAGTGGAGCGGCACAAGCAAAAGCGCTATACAAATATCGCGCGCGCCTTTCTGATGCGGGCGGGCGAGGATGTGCCCGTGCGCTTTGACGTTGTGGAAGTGACGGACGAGGGGGTTCGGCACATTCCCGCCGCGTTCGATGCTCTAAATTTTTAAATGTTGCCGCAAACATTTGACAAACCTCTTTTTGCATACTATAATACAGGTAATTCTTTGGGGCGGGGTGCAATTCCCCACCGGCAGTAAAGTCTGCGAAAGGCGCAAGCCTCCGAACGGGTGAAATTCCCGTACCGACGGTATAGTCCGGATAGGAAAAGAATTTTCATCTGCGCGCGCCTTTGTGCCGCAACAGAGCGAAATGCCGCCCCGTTCGAGAGAACGGGGCTTTTCTGTCGCCCCTTGAAAATATTTTTTTCGAGGTGTTTTTATGAACGATCCCGTAACTGCAGAGCAGGAACAGGGCACTTCCCTGTCTGCCCCGACCGCCGAAAAGAAGGCGGAGCAAACCAAGCGCAAGTTTTTCTCTGCGTCCAACATCGCCAAGATCGGCGTGTTTGCGGCGCTGACGACGGTGTTGTACTATTTCCCCAACTTTCCCATCGTTGCGCTGCTCCCGTGCTTTCTGGA
>CALVHV010000026.1 GCA_944328845.1 uncultured Clostridia bacterium
GGTGCGGGAGGGATGCCCGTCAGCTCAAAGCGGCCGAGCGTCTTGTTGTCCTTGGCGAATTCGCGTTCGCCCTGCAGGATATGGATATCCACCTGCGTCTGGCTGTCCGCCGCGGTGGAGAACACCTGCGACTTCTTGACAGGGATGGTGGTGTTACGGTCGATAAGTTTGGTAAACACGCCGCCCAGCGTTTCGATACCCAGAGAGAGGGGCATGACGTCGAGCAGGACCACGTCGTTGACTTCGCCCGAGAGCACGCCGCCCTGCACTGCCGCGCCGATGGCGACGCATTCGTCGGGGTTGATGCCCTTGAACGGCTCTTTACCGGTGATCTGTTTGACCTTTTCGACGACCGCGGGGATACGGGTAGAACCGCCGACGAGGATGACCTTGTCGAGGTCGCTGTAAGAAAGGCCCGCGTCGCGCATGGCGAGGCGCATAGGTTCGCTCGTCTTTTCCACGAGATCGGCGGTGAGCGCATCGAATTTCTGACGGGTGAGGTCGACGTCGAGGTGCTTAGGTCCTTCCGCGGTCGCGGTGATGAACGGAAGGTTGATGTTGGTGGAGGTCATGCCCGAAAGCTCGATCTTCGCCTTTTCCGCCGCCTCTTTCAGGCGCTGCATTGCCATTTTGTCCTTGGAAAGGTCCACCCCTTCCTTGGTCTTGAAGGTATCGACCAGATAGTCCATGATGCGCTTATCGAAGTCGTCGCCGCCCAGCATGTTGTTGCCGTTGGTGGCAAGAACTTCGAACACGCCGTCGGAGATCTCGAGGATGGAGACATCGAAGGTGCCGCCGCCCAGGTCGTAGATCATGACTTTGTGGTTGTTGGAGTCTTTATCCAGCCCGTAAGCGAGAGCCGCAGCCGTAGGCTCGTTGATGATACGCTGGACGTTGAGCCCCGCGATCTTGCCTGCGTCCTTGGTCGCCTGGCGCTGGGAGTCGGTGAAGTATGCCGGGCAGGTGATGACGGCGTCCGTCACCTTGGTGCCCAGATAGCTTTCCGCGTCCGCCTTGAGTTTGGCGAGGATCATTGCGGAAATTTCCTGCGGGGAGAATTTCTTCCCGTCGATGTCAACTTTATAGTCGCTGCCCATGTGGCGCTTGATGGAGCTGACCGTGCGGTCGGGGTTGGCGACGGCCTGACGCTTTGCCACCTGGCCTACGATACGCTGACCGTCTTTCTGGAACGCCACGACGGACGGCGTGGTGCGCGCACCCTCAGGATTGGGGATGACGACGGGTTCGCCGCCTTCCATGACGGCGACGCAAGAGTTCGTTGTACCTAAATCGATTCCGATGATTTTTCCCATAATATATACTCCTTTTTCCGTAAAAGGAACAAAAAATTTTTTTATTTTCAAACGGCGTGATGCCGTTGTTGTTTTGTTAAGAGGTTACCTTTACCTGCGCGAAGCGCAAGACCTTGTCTCCGCGCTTATAACCTTTGAGAAATACTTCCTTGACGTAACCGGGTTCCACGCCCTCTTCGGCGGGCTCGCTCATCACCGCTTCGCAGAAAGCGGGGTCGAACTCTTCGTCTACGGGGCAGATCTCCTCCACGCCCTCCTCTTCGAGAAGTTTGCGGAAGGAACGGAGCACCAGTTCGATGCCCTTTTTCGTGTTTTCGTCGCAATGGACGAGGGCGCGCTCGAGGTTGTCGCCCACGGGCAGGATCTTGACGAGGATATCCGCTTTTCCGTCCGCATAGGCGGTGCGGCGGGTCGCCTCATTGCGCTTGCGGAAGTTGTCGAACTCCGCCGCGCTGCGCATCCATTTGTCTTTATAGTCCGCACTCTCCGCCTGCGCCTTGGCGAGCAGTTCCTGCAAATTTTCTTCTGCGGGCTGTTCTTCGGGCACGGGCTCTGCTTCTTCGGGAACGGGTTCCTCGGGAAGGGGCTGCTTGACTTCTTCACTCATCTTTTTTGTCCTTCTTGTCTTTATTCTTGTTTCCGACGATGCCTTCCAGCGCCTTGCCGACGTTTTCGAGCACGGTGATCACCTTATGGTAATCCATGCGGATAGGTCCGATGACGCCGTAGGTGCCCAGGTTTTTGCCGCCCGCCGAATAGGTGGCGGTGACCACCGAACAATCTTCGGGCACTTCCTTGTCGTCGCAGGAGCCGATCTTGACGCTGATCTGTATCTCGTCGTTGTCGTCGCCGATGATCTCCGCAAGTTTATCCTTGCTGGAAATGACGGTGAGGAAATTTTTGACGTTTTCGATGTCTTCGTATTCGGGATGCTTGAAGATCTTATCCGCACCCGAAAGCACGACGTCCTCGTCGCGCGGGCGGGAATAGCTCTTTAATGCGTCCACCACTTCGTGCATCACCTGGCGGTACTGCCCGAATTCGGAAAGCACCTCTTCTTCCACGTCCTTCGCCTCGGAAAGCGCTTTGCCGCTGAACAGCTTTGCGATGACGCGGGAGGCGTTTTCCAGTTCCTCCCCCGACATCCCTTCGGGAATGTCGATAAAACTGTCGCGCAGGATGCGCGTTCCCGTCACGATGACGAGCAGCGCCCTGCCGTCTCCGCAGGAGAGCAGCGCGATGTTGCGGATGCGCTCTTCGTCGGGGTTGGGCCCGATGCCTACGGACGTGTAGTCGGTCAGTTCGCTGATCACGCGCGAAACGCTCTTGACGAGGTGTTCCACGTCGTTGCTCTTGTCCGAAAACGCCTTTTCGATGTAATCGAGGTCTTTTTCGGAAAGGTTGCCCTTTTCCATCAGCTCTTCAATGTAAAAGCGATACGCCTGCGGCGAGGGCACCCTGCCGCCCGACGTGTGGAACTGCGTGAGATACCCCAGCTCTTCCAGCGAGGCGAGCTCGTTGCGCACCGTGGCGGAACTGACGTCCGTCAGATGCTTTTCGGCAATGCTCTTGCTCGACACGGGGACCGCTGTGTTGATATACTCATCCACCACGATCTGTAAAATTTTCTTTTTCCGGTCGGACATCTTCATTGTCTGCCACCTCACGAAAACTTTGGCACTTGTTTTTTAACAATGTTAGCACTCTCAACTCCTAAGTGCTAACGCTATTATATATACATTGCAAAAGAAAGTCAAGGGTTTTGCGACAGATTTTTAAAAATTTTTTCTCTTTCTCCTCCCGCGCGCGGGCAGGCGCGCCTGTACCCTTATATATCCGCTCCATTTCCCGCCGCTCGGCTATTCGGTCCCGGATCAGCGCCTCTCTGCACCGCTCTGCCCTGCCGCCCCTCGTCTCGCTTTTCCTTAACTCCTTATTTTTTACCGCATCTCCCCTTCGCCGCCCCCTCTTTTGTCCCGGATCGGCACTTCCCCGCACCGCTTTTCCTTGCCTCCCCGCGCCGCATGCGGCGCGGGTAAAAAAGAGAAGGCGCACCACAATGAGTGCGCCTTCTCTTCATATCGGTAGGTTATTTTTCATGAGCTTGTTCAAAACCGCGCCTTCCGCACGCGGTTAACCTTGGTTTATTGGAAGTATACCACATTTTCCACGCCCAGTCAAGTAATTAACCGTAGTTAATTTATAATTTTTTTTAAAAGCGCCCCTTCCCGCGGAAAAGGGCGCCAGCCTTGACTTTGTTTATTCTACACAAAAACGCCGAAGAGGTGATCTTTACGGCACGCACGCCCGCCAAGGGCACCCGTCTTTGCCTTACAGAGGGTATATGTAGACGTAATCGTCCATGACATAGCCGCCGCCGATGTCGGTGACGATGCTGTCCGTGCGGACGAAACCGAACTTTTCGTACGCGGCAATGGCGCGCGCGTTGCCCTTGTTGACGGTAAGATATACGCAGGAAAGACCCAGCCGCTTTGCCATCTCCGTCACACCTGCCAGCGCCTTTTGACCGAGTCCCTTGCCCCGCTCTTCTTCTTTTAAATAGAGTTTGGAAAGAAAGAGTTTTTCCTCTTCCGCTTCAATGGCGCAGTATCCGATCTTTTTCCTGCCCGAAAGGATGTAAAAATAGATGTAATTTTCGTGCATGATCTGATGGCGGATGGCTTCGGCGCTCTGAAACTTTTGCGTCATATAATCCACCTGCGCCTTGCCGAGCAGGGAGTCGTACGCCGAATGCCACAGAGAGGCGATCATCTCCGCAAGTTGCGCGTGCTCCTGCGGCGGAACGAGTGAAAACATCTTATCCATACAAACCCTCCTTTTTTTCTATTATATTGCTTTGCAGGGGGGCTTGTCAAACCAATGAAGAAATTTTTGGGGACGAAAACGACAAAAAAAGGCAAAAAAATCGACGCAGGCGCGGAAAAGAGCATAAAAAAGAGACATAAAGTAAGCATAAAGGAAGTAAAAAGGCGCCGAAAAGGGCGCGGAGGTGGTTATGCAGGAGCGGTTGAGCGAATTTATCGGAAAAGAACTGACGACGAAAACGGGCGAACGGGCGGGCCACATCTACAACGTCTACACGGACGCAAAGCTGCGGCGCATCCGCTGTTTTGCCTGTTTCGGCGAGGACGAGGAAGAATTTTTTGTGCCCTGCCGCGCCGTGCGCCTGCTCGACGGAGAAGCGGTGCTCAAAGCAGCCCCCCTGCCCGCCTGCGAAGGAGAGGGCGTGCCCGCCCCCTTCGGAAAGCGGGTGTACGCGGCGGACGGTACCTTATTGGGGACGGCGGTCGACTTTGTGCGGGAAGGGACGGCGATCGAAGCGCTGTGCCTCTCGGACGGGCACACCCTGACAACGGACAAAGTGGTCAGTGCGCTGGACGCCGTGCTGGTCAACGAAAACAAAAAGCCGCGCGCCAGGACCGCGCCCGCAAAGAAGAGCGCGCCCGCCTTGCAGGAAGACGGGGCGCAGGATAAAACCGCCGCGGCGACGCAGGCAGAAGAGCTTCGGGCAGCGGAAGGACAGGAGATCCGCGCGGGGCGCACGCGCACCGCGCAGGCGGAAGAAAAACAGCCCCTGCCCAAGGCGGGAAGCTGCCTTCTGACGGGGAAGCGGCTGCCGCGCGACCTGACGGACGAACGGGGCAGAGTGCTTGCCGCGCGCGGGAGTCTGGTGACGGCGGAGACCATCCGCCGCGCCTTGGCAAACAAAAAGCTGTTCGAGCTGACCCTGCTCTGTTGCGGGAACGCCGCAAACAGGCAGTAACGCGACGATCCCTGTTTTCTATGCAAGACAAAAGGCGGGCGCCCCGATCGGGGCGCCCGCCTTTTGCGCCGAAAAACGCTTACGCGTCGTATTTGGCGAGCATTTTCAAGAGGGATGCGAGGATGTCGTTGAGCGATCGCGCTTCCTCCGCGCACAGGCTGCCCTTGGTGCGGTAGACGGTGAGCAGGTCGAAATATTTTTCCGATTCCAGCCTGTCCCCCGCCGAGAGAGGGAGAGAGCGAAGCTTTTCCAGCACGGAAAAGATGTGCCCCAGCCGCACGTCCTCCCCGACGACCACTTCGCCGTCCTGCGGGAAGCAGCGCACAAAGCGGGGCTTGTCCTCCGCGGGGGGCAGAGGTGCGGGAGGAACGGAAGGACGGGAGAGTGCGGGCGCTTCTTTTACCTTTTTCAAAAGGCGGGCGGGAGACTGCCCGAACAGGCACAGAATGCCGTACAGTGCCAGCGCGACGGCGCGCACGGCGAGGGCGACGGCAAGTGCCGTAAAGGGCTGCTGTGCAAACAGCGCGAGCGCGGCAAAGAGGAGGAGAAAAAGGTCGCATGCGTACAGATAGGCAGTCTTGTTGATCCCCCGCACGGTACGGCTGCAGAGACAGAGAACAAACCAGATCAGAAAGAGAAGCAGGGGCGCGCCCAGAAGAAAGGGCGCGGCGACGGAAAAAAACGCGCCCGCCTCTTCGCCGACGGCGAGGACGGACTGCCAGATGCGCTGAAACACGAGGATACCTCCCGAACAAATTCCGCATCCATTATAGCCCGAACGGCGGCGCGCTTTGCGTCGAATTTATTGTTTGTTTGGCGGACTTTGACAAATTTCGTCCGACTTTTACGGGGACGTATGCCCGTTTTTACGGCAACGGCACCTCGACGGAAAAGCCGAGGGCAATGTTCAGGATGTATGCGCGCACCCTTTTTACGCCCGCCTGCCGCCCCGCCGCGGCGGCGTAGATCTTCAGCTGGGGCAGATAGTCGTCCAAAAGCCTCTGCGCACCGTGGGAAGAATATTTATAGTCGATGATGATACATTCCTCCCCCCGCACCGCCATCAGGTCGATCACGCCCTGCAGCAAAACCTCGTCCCGCGAGGTCGTGGAAAAGAGCTCGCACGCGGGCAGAGTGAGCAGAAAGGCGCGTTCGCGGTAGAGGGTGTACCCTTCCAGCTGCGAAAAGACGGGCAGAGCGAGGATCTCCGCCCCCTTTTTCTCGTCCACGCCCGCAAACCCCTGCTCTTTCAGCAGGGCGCACACGCGCGCCGCTTCGTCGCGCGGCGGCGCGGAAAAATCGGCGCGTTCGAGAAAGGCGTGGTAGGCGGTGCCCGTCTGCGCGTCCTGCGGGGAGGCGTAAAACTCCCCTTTCTGCCGTTCGGGCACTTCTTCCTCCGCGCTCCCCCTGCTCCGCAGGAGGGCGGAAGCGGAGGTCTTGACGGGCAAAGAGAGGCTGTCCGCATACGCATACGGGCGGCGGTACCCTTCCGCGAGGGCGCGGCAGGCATCCTCATCCGCCTTTTCGGCGGTGAGCACGCGCGCCTGCGGCGGGACGAGTTCGCTGCCGAACACAGGCCGCACCAGGTGCGAGAATTTTTCGAGGTCGATAAAGTCGGCAAAGCTGCCCGCGCTCTTGGTCTCATCGTCGTCGTACGCCTTTTCCCTCTCGAAAACGAGATGAAGAGTGCTCTTGGCGCGGGTAAGGGCGACGTACAGGATGCGCATTGCGCCTGCGGCGCGCTTGCGGCGCAGGCGAGCCTTGACCACCGCGCGCAGGACGGTCTCCGAAGAGATATAACTTTCGAAGTCGTAGGCGTTGGAGGCAAAGCCCCACTCGTCGTCGAAAAGGATGCCCTTGAGGTCCTCGCCGCTGAAAGGCGTGTTCATGCCCGCGACGATGACGACGGGGAATTCCAGCCCTTTGGACGCGTGCATGGTCATCACGCGCACGGCTTTTTCGCCGCCGCTTTCGGCAAAGCCGATCTTGTTCTGCGCATTTTTCAGCTTTTCCAGAAATCCCGCCACGCTCAGGTCGGCGCAAGCCGAGACCAGCCGCCGCAGGCGGCGCACCTTTTCCGCCCCGCAGGGAGTGGCGAGCAGCGAAAGCTCCATGCCCGAGAGGGAGAGCACCCGCTCGATGGTCTCCGCCGCGCCGCGAACGTTCATTTCGAGGCGCAGGCGCTGCGTTTTTTCGTAAAATTTCCTGATCTTTTCCGCCGTTTCGTCCCCGCCTTCGGCATAGCGGCGGCAGGCGGCGCAAAAGCTCTCCTTCCCCTCCGCAGCGAGGCGGATGCGCGCCAGTTCCGCGTCCGACAGCCCGCCCAGCGGGCTCTTGAGCGCGGCGGCGAGGGGGATATCCTGCTCGCCGTTGTCCAGATAGGAAAGGACGGAGAGCATCGTTTTGACTTCGGGATAGTCGCAGATGTTCACTTCCGCCGCGGCAGCGACGGGGATGCCGCGGCGCACCAGCTCGCGCACGATGCGCTGCATCTGGCCCTGCTTGCTGCGGGTAAGCACCACGATGTCGCCGTATTCGTTGCGCACTTCGCCGAGAACGGGATCGTGGCGGGTGCGGGAAAGTTCTTCGGCAACGAGGTCCGCCACCAGCGCGCCCTCGGCGGAAAAGTCCCCCTGCTCGGTACCCAGCTGCGCCGCGACGGAGTAGACGTCCCGCTCTGCCTTTTCTTCGCGCTCCCGCTCGGGGACAAACTCGATGTATACTTCGCCCCCCGCCTGCTCAGGCGTGCCCGCCCGCATCATGGAAGTCGCCTTGTAGTCGATGGAGCAGCTCGCCTGCGTCATCGATTGCGAAAAGAGAGCGTTGACCGCGTCCAGAACGTTAGAACAGCTGCGGAAATTGCCGTTGAGGGTCAGCGCGCGCCCCGCGCTCCTGAGCCGCTCGTACTTTTCCGTAAAGAAGGAGGCGCTGCAGCCGCGGAATCCGTAGATGGACTGTTTGGCATCCCCCACCATAAACACGTTTTCGCCCGAGACGAGAGAGAGGATGCGTTCCTGGACGGGATTGACGTCCTGGTACTCGTCGATAAAGACATGCGTGTAGCGGGAGGCGACCTCTTCGCGCACGCGGGGGATGCTGAGAAGTTCGAGGCATTTGTGCTCGAGGTCGGAAAAATCCAGCACGCCCGCGCGGCGTTTTAGCTGCGCGTACCGCTCATCGAAGGCGAGCAGCAGCGCGCCCAGCGCGGCGGACGTTTCCCCCGCGTTGATAAAGGCGGCGTACTCCTCTTCGCGCGGGCGCAGCCCTTCCAGCGCCTGTTTGATGCCCTCCACGCGCGGTTTGATCTTTTCCGTCTCGGCGTTCAGCGCCGCGGCGTCCTCGCCGCCCCCCTTCTTTTCCGCGTAACAGCGGGGTTTGGAGATCATCTTGCCGTATTCGGAAAGAACGGACGCCACCTGAAAGACGTCCTCTGCCGCCAGCAGCCGCTCCGCCAGCACCACGCGCTCCTTGAAAAAGGCGTCCGCCGTGGAGGCGAAAATGCCCTGTTCGGCATAGGGCCGAACCCGCTCGCCCAGGTCCCTGCACTGCTCCGCCAGCTTCTGCGCGCTCTTTTGCACGGGCGCGAACAGCTCCGCGGCGAGCGCTTCGAAATTTTCACGCGTGTATTTTTGAGGGAGGCCGCGCAAAAAGTCGGCGTAATCGGCGCGCGAGACAAGTTTTTTATACGCCTTGAGCAGTTCCTCGCGCAGTCTGGAAAAGCCCTTGCCGCCCGCGTACACACGGCACAGGCGCAGAAACTGCGCGTCCTTGGCTTCCAGCAGGTCGTCGAAAGTGAGGGAGACGGCGCGCTCGAGCAGTTTTTCCGACTCTTCCTCGTCCGCGACGCGAAAGTTTCCCGCCGTGTCCGTCTCGTAAAAGTAGCGGCGGATGACATTGGTGCAAAAAGAATGAACGGTGCTGATATCCGAGGACGAAACTTCCGAAAGCTGGAGTTTCAGCCGTGCGCGCGTCTGTTCGTCCTTCACCTCGTTGATGCTTGCAACGAGCGCGGCGCGCAGGCGCTCTTTCATTTCTGCCGCGGCGAGGTTGGTAAAGGTGACCGCCAGCACAGAAGAGACGTCCGCTTTGCCCTGCAGGATGAGGGAGATGAGTTTTTCCACCATCACATACGTCTTGCCGCTGCCCGCAGACGCGGAGACGAGCACTTCGCCTTCCGCCTCGATGGCGGCGCGCTGTTCGGGGGTAGGTTCGCGCTTGCTCATTGTTCTTCCCTCCTCTTTACGATGCGGACGATCTCCGCTTCCGTCACTTTTTTCTCCTCGCGCGCTTCCCCTTCGAAGCCGCACAGGCTCCCGTACGGGCAGTACTCGCACGCGCCCTCATACGGGGACGCGGCGATGCAGCCGTCCGCCGCCTCCGAAATGCCCTGCCGCGCCACCAGGAGCGAATAGCCGAGGAAGGAGCGGAAGGCATCCTCCCCCATCAGTTTGCCGCTCTTTCTGCCCTTGGCGCGGTAGCTCGCCTCGATGAAGCGGCTCTTCTGCCCTTCCTGCAGCGCGGTGTCGCTGCGCAGGATGTTCTCGTCCGTGTCCAGCGTGTACCCCTGCATGCGGAAGGGAGATTCGTCCGCCGCGTGGTATCCGACCTGCGCGGGGAAGTAATAGGCGCCCGAAGGCTTTGCCCCTTGCGACGCCGCCGCAAGGTACAGTTCCAGCTGCAGTTTCCTGCCCGTATAGTACGGGGCGGCCTTGGCGTCGAAAGCGCCCGTCTTGTAGTCGACGACGCGGCGGTATTCGCCGCAGGCGTCCACGCGGTCGATCTTGCCCGCGAGGGTAAACCCGCCCGAAAGGTCCAGCCCGCGCAGCGAGGAATCCTCATAGCCGAAGCTCTGCTCCGTACCCGTCACGCGGAATTCCGAACACGCCACCGAGAGATACATGTTGCGGCAGACGATGACCGCCTCCCTGCACAGGGACGCCGCCGAATACCCGCCCGTGGCGGTGTCCGGCAGATAGCTGTACGGGGGTGCGGAAAGCAGGCGCTGTGCCTGTTCGCGCACGAACGCGTCGCAGGCGGCGACGTCGGGCAGGCGGGCGGCATTCTGCGCGGTGAGGCGCAGCAGTTCGTGCATGAAAATGCCCGTATCGACGGAGCGGACGCTGCCTTCCTCCCTCCGGGCGAGATACAGTCCCTTTTCCGCAAAACAGCGGTACGGGCACTCGAAATACCTCTCCACCAGCGTGGGCGAGAGCGCCTCCCTGCCGCGCAGCAGCACCTGCGCCGCTTCCGGCACGAAAGGGGGCGCGGGCGGGGGCGGGAAGAGCAGCGATTCGGGCGCTTCCCCCTTTTCCCGCAGTACCTCATACAGGGCGCCGTGCAGGAGGAAATCCCCCCTGCCGCGGCGGTACAGGTCCGCCCGTTCGAGCAGTTCGCGCACGGCGGGGAGGTATTCGGAGGCCTTTTCGGAAAGTTCGCGCAGGGAAAACGCCGCATCCCGCTCGCCCGCCCGTTCGAGGGAGGCGCGGTTGAAAGGCTGGATCGGCTTGCCGTCCGCGCGGCGGTAGAGGGCGCAGCAGTGACTTACGATCTCGCTGCGCTTGCGCTCTTCCCCGCCCTGCGAGAGGGGGTAGGACAGATACAGCTTTTCGGAAAACCCGCACAGGGCAAGGGCGACGTTTTCGCGCGCGCGGGCGTTGATCTCGCGGATCTTGGGGGTGATCTCCACCTGCAAAGTGCGCAAACGGTCGATATCGCGGTCAGAAATGAGGGCGGTGTCCGCGCCGCAGGGCGGGACGGCGTCCGTCAGCCCCGCCGCAAACACGATCTTTGCCGTGGGGTGGCGGCTCTCCGTCACACTGCCCACGAACACCGCGTCCAGATACTGCGGGATGAGCGAGATCTCCAGCGCCGTGAGCGCTTCGGAGAGGATGGCGGAAAACTCTTCCGCGCGCAGGCGCATACCGCCCGCGAGCTCCTCCGCCTCGTCCAGAACGCGGCAGATACCCTCATACCCGCGCGAAAAATAGCTGCTTTCCGCCAGCATGCCCGCGTCCGTGAGGGATTGCGCGATGTCCTCCTGCGTCTTTTCGCAGCCGAACAGGTTCAAGAGCCTGCGCACCAGCGCGGCAAACTGTGCGCCCGTCCCCTCGCGGCGGGCGTCCTCAAAGGCGGAAAGAAGGCGCGCACGCTCCCCTTCCAGCATCTCCCGCTCCTCCGCTTCCTCCTTGACGGGGCGCTTGCAGCCGCCGCGGAAATTGGCAAAACGGAGCAGATAATTGCGATACGTATCCCTGTTTTTGCGTTCGCCGCTGAAAAATTCGCTGCCGATAAAGGCGTCCGCATCCGCGGGCTCGAACGACTCCGAGAGCAGGGAGAGATAGTCGAGCACAAAGCGGGAGAGCGGGTGACGGGCAAGGCTCTTCTGTACGTCCGCATAATACGGGATGCCGTATTCGCCGAACACCTTTTCCAGCGTGACGGTGCAGGCGGCGGGATCGGGCAGGTACAGCGCGACGTCGCGGTAGCGGGCGCCGCGCGCAATTTCGCCGCGGATGCGCGCGGCGACGAAGCGCAGTTCGTCCTCGGGATCTTCCCCTTCGAACACGAACACCTTGTCCGTCGCAACGGGCGCAGGATAGGCGGGGTCGAACAGCGTCTTGCGCAGCGCCTCCGCTTCGGGCACGAGCGCAGAGGGAAGAAAGATCTTTTCGCAATGCGCCCCCGCGAGCGCGGCGTACTTTTCGAAAGCGGCGATCCCCTCGTTGGTGTACGCCCCTTCCGTTCCGCCCACCAGCAGGGCGGAGACGTTTGCCCCGCTGTGCAGGGCGGCGCGGATACCTTCCGCCGCCTGCCGCGTGAAGGAGGAAAAGCCGACGAACAGCACGTCCGCGCCCTGCAATTTTTCGCGCGCGATGGCGGCGGGGAGCAGGGCGAGCACGCCGCTCTCGTCCAGATACCCCTGCGCGAGGAAAGAAAGATATTCGCGGTAGACGAGGGCGATGTCCGCCAGCTTTTGCGAAAGGAGCCTGTCCGCCCCCTCCCGCGCCTCTTCCAGCATTTCGGGCGTGACAAGGGCGGCGCGCAGCTGGGCGATGGTCTCATAAAGCGCGGACGCGCACCCGGACGGATTTTTCCCGAAACAGCGCAGCGAGGGAGCGAGGCGCGCGGCAATGCCGCCCACCACCAACACCGAGCCCTGTTTGGAAAGCACCTTGCGGGGCGTGCCGTCGCTGAGAAAGCGCGCAAAGGTGGTGACGGAAATATCGAACGCGGCGCCGCGCGCAAACGCGACGGCGCGCTCCGCTTCCAGTGTAAAGCGGTCCTCGCAGAAAATGAGCGTTTTTTTGCCCGAAGGGAGCGCGCGCAGAAAATCTGTCATCGCGCTCGCCGTGGGGGCGACGTAAAGTGGAATGTTCATAGGCCTGCCCTGCCGCAAAAACGGTGCGGCGGAAGATTTTCTTTATTGTAACACATTTTCACCGATTTTTTAAGTAATTTCAGCTTTTTTGTTTTTACAAACGCACCTTTTTATGGTATACTGTATGAGAATCTCTCCCGTCGAGGGAGAAAACGGAGCATGAACATGAAAAAGATCCTTTCCGCGGCGGCATGCGCTGCCGCCTGCACCCTTCTGCTGAGCGCCTGCTCGGCGATGGTTTCCACTCCCTTTTCCGCCAACTGGCTGAAAACGCCGAGCAACTATTCCGCCGACTTCTACGAAGAGCTCGTCTATTCCGTCGCCTTCGAATCCACTTCCTCCAAAGACAGCGTGAGCGAATTTACCATCGACGCGGAAAACAGCAGCTATACGCAGACGACGCGCACACTCGCCTCCTTCACCGTTCCCGACGGTTCGGACAGGGTGGAACAGAACGTCTACCATATGCACAGCGAACTCACCCTCAGCGGGACTTACTACTACATCGCCTCGGACGGGACGAAAGAGGCGGTCTGCTCCTTCGGCGGCGAAAACGACGATCCCGACAAGGACTACGACGATCCCGCTTCCGTGGTGACGGACGTGTACTTCCATTCCCTTCAGGACGGGAAAAACCTGCAGCCCATTTACAGCACCACCACCGCATACAGCTACAGCACGGGCAACGGCGGAAAGACGGTGCTGCTGTACAACTACACGGCGACCATCGTCTACAGCGAAAACGCAAACCAGGCCAAACTTTCCAAGACGGACAACTGGGGCGATCTGAGCGACGAAGAGATGGAAGTGACCGAAACTCTGCAAAAGGCGCCCGTCTATGAAGAGTCCGCCACGTGGAAAGACCTGCAGAAGGACTATTCGATTCTGGACGGCCGCCAGCTGCTCTTTGCCGCGCGCGGCATCAACTATTCGAGCGGCTCCTCTTCCACGGTCAACGTAATGACGGAATCGGGCACGCAGAAGACCTCCATTTCCTGCAGCGAAGAGCCGACCTCCGCCACCTATTCTTTCGCGCTGGACGGCGAAGAGAAAAAGGACCACAGCGTGACCTGCGCTTCCGTGTCCATCAGCCTCTCCAACGGCACCGCCTTTACGGGCGAATCGCACAAGATGACCATCGCGCAGAAGACGGGTGAAGACGCCAGTGCTTTCTATGCTCTGCCCGTCCGCATCGAATCCCCCTTCGGGTTCGGGCACGGGAAGATGATCTACAAGCTGGAAAGCTGCACACATACCCCCTCCGCGGAGGCATAAAAAAGCCGAACACACATTCATTTCCCATCAATTCTGATCTTTCCGCGGCCGCGCACCTCTGTGCGCGGCCGTTTTTTCTCCTGTCCCGCGGCAAAAGGACAGGACGGACAGCGCCCTTTGAGAAGAAAACCCTTATCCCTGCCCGTGGGAAAGAGATCAGGCAATCCCCTTTGCGGAGAAAAACGCCTATCCCCCCTGTCCTGCGGGAAAAGAGATAGGATGGGCCGAAGATTTTACGCATTTTTCACGCATGCCTTACGAAAAATACAAAATTTTATTGCATGATGGAAGCATGAAAGAAAAAACCTGTCTTTTGACGGAAAATAACAAAAAATGTAATGAAATGCAACTTGTTCCGTCAAATCGGCACCCGAACGGGAAAAACGCACATTTTTCGGGAAAAACAGCTTACGTCCCCGATTTTTTCCGTCCAAAAGTCACCCGTTTTTTCTAAAAAAAACCACCTTTCCCGACTAAAAAAATCTTTTTTCAGCGGCATTTTTGTTGCGTCCTCTTTCAGAATATGTTATAATGCACACGAAGAAGAGATAAAGAATATTCTGCAAGAAGACAGAAAGAGAGCATTTTTCGGGAACGTGCGGTTGCAGAGCACGATAAGGAAGAAAGAAAAAGTATGAACAGAGTTTACATCAAATTCAAATACGCGCTGGATTTTTTTCTGGCTGCGGCGGGGTTGCTGATCCTCTCCCCTCTTTTTTTAGGCGTTGCCATCGCCATTAAGGCGGAAGACGGCGGGACGATCATTTTCAAACAAAGGCGCACCGGCGTAGGCGGGAAAAAGTTCAACTGTTATAAATTCCGCTCGATGAAGAGCGAAAACGTTTCTTACGACAAAAACAAGCGCGTCATCTCAGACAACAACCCGAACCTGACGAAAGTGGGCAGGTTCATCCGCAAATTCAAGATCGACGAATTGCCCCAGCTGCTCAACGTACTCAGAGGCGACATGTGCTTTATTGCACCCCGTCCCCTGCTGCCCGTATTCGATACCGACTACGAGGACTGGGAACTGGTGAAATTTGAAGTGCGGCCCGGGCTGACCGGTCTCGGACAGGTATGCGGGAACGGATACCTGGACATGAAGGACAGGAAATACTACGACGCCTATTATGCCCTGCATGCGAGCCCGTGGCTGGATGCGAAGATCGCCGTCAAGACGATCGGCGTCGTGCTCTTCGGAGAAAAGAAATTTTTACGCCGCGTTTCCGAATCCGAATACAGGCGCCTCAAATGCGAAGTGAAGCGCCGCTACACCGTGCAGCCGGATACGGTTGCGCAGTTGCGCCCCTCCGCCACACGCTGATGGGGCGTTTTCTTTTTCCGCCGCAAGGCGGCAGGCTGCGCGCGGCGCAGATCGTGGGGAATGCAAAACTGGGCGGCGTTGTTTCCAGCATTCTCAACTATTACAGCCATGTGGACAGAGCGCGCTGGCGGTTCGATTTTTTTACGTACGGCCCCTCTGCCCTGGACGAAAAACTGAAAGAATTGGATCCCGAATCGCGGGTGCTGACCATCCCGCGGCTGGACACACAGTTCTATAAAGCGGTGCCCGCGCTGACAAAGCTGCTGCGCGAGGGAGAGTATGCGGTGGCTCATTCGCACATGACCACCCTTTCCGTCTTTGCCCTGCGCGCCGCAAAAAAGGCGGGCGTGCCCGTGCGCGTCTGCCACGCGCACAGCACCTTTGACAAGATGTCCGATCACTATCTCGTCAAATCCGTCCTGCGCCCGTTTGCGGCGAAGGATGCCACTCTTTTGGCCGCCTGCGGCGAGCTGGCGGCGCAAAATCTGTACCGAAAGCGCGCGGGCGAGGCGGTCATCCTTAAAAACGCCATCGACCTGGAGCACTTTTCGCCCGTCTCTTCCCAAGAAAGAGAGGACCTGCGTGCAGAATTTTCTTTCCGCGGGCACATACTCTTATTTGTGGGGAGATTCGAATTCCAAAAAAACCTGCTCTTCCTTCTGGACGCGTTTGCGCTTGCGCGCAGGCGCAGCGAAGGATTGCAGCTGGTGCTGATGGGCGACGGCTCGCAGCGGCAGGCGCTGCAGGCGCGCGTAAAAGAGCTGGGGCTCGGCGAAAGCGTGCGCTTTTTCGAGCCGGGCGATCCCCTGCCCCTCTACCGCGCGGCGGACGTGTTCGTCCTGCCCTCCCGCTACGAGGGGATGCCCGTCGTGGCGGCGGAAGCACAGGCGACGGGTCTGCCCTGTCTCTTTTCGGACAGGGTCTCGCGCGAAGCGGACATCGCGGGCGGAGCGCGCTTTTTGCCGCTCGACGAAGAAAAATGGGCGCAGCAGATGATCCTGCCGCGCGAACGGGAGCAGAACAACACCGAAAAACTGCGCCGCGCGGGTTATGACATCCGTTTACAGGCGGAACAGCTGACCGCGCTGTACGAAAGAGAATTGAAAAAACTTTGACGGCAAACGCGCGCACTGCGCACGACTGGGAGAATGAAATGCAAAAAGAAAAAAGGCTGCACCGCTGGGGACAACAGGCCTACCTGATGCGACTGCTGGTGCGGCGCAATATAAAAAACCAATACTATCGCTCCTTTATCGGGGTCTTGTGGACGGTTCTCAACCCCCTCCTGAACATGCTGGTGATGGCGTTCGTCTTTTCTTCCATCTTCGGCAGGGGCGAAGGGATGACGCTGGATTATTCCATCTACCTGCTTTCGGGCAACATCATTTTCAGCATCATGCGCACCTCTACCTCCGGCTCGCTCACCTGCCTCGTGCAGCAGCAGGACATGCTGCAAAAGACAAAGGTGCCCATCGGGCTGTTCCCCACGGCAAACGTGCTCTCCTCGCTGGTGACCTTCGGCTTTTCCTTTATCGCGCTGCTTCTGGTCATGGTCATCCGTGCGGCGGCGGGCGCTTACGTCTTTCACTGGCAGATCGTACTCGTGGTGGTGCTCCTGCCCGCGGTGACGCTGTTCTCGCTGGGGCTCTCCTATTTCCTCAGCGCGCTGTACGTGTTTTTCCGCGACCTCAAGCATATCTATTCGGTCGTGCTGACCCTGTGGACTTACCTCACGCCCCTCTTTTACACCGTGGAGACGCTGAAAAACGACCTGGCGGAAAAGGTGATGGTATTCAACCCCATGTATCACTACGTGACCTATTTCCGCGACCTGCTTTCGGGCACCATCCCCGGCGGGACGGAACATCTGATCGTGTACGGGTTCGGACTCGCTTCCTTCCTGATCGGATACCTGTTTATGAGCGCGGTGCGCAACGGCATTGCGGCAAAACTGTAAGGAGGCGGACATGAAAAAGGCTCCTCACGACGAAAACTGCGTGCTGGAAGTGCACGACGTGACGATGAAATTCAACAAATACGCGGTGGGCGTGGATTCGCTGAAAGAGCTGATCGTGCGCGCCTTTAAAGGAGATCTGAAGCGGGAAAAACACGTCTGCCTCAAACACATCTCCTTTCAGATCAACCGCGGCGAAGCGGTGGCGGTGATCGGGCGCAACGGCGTAGGAAAATCTACCCTGCTCAAGATCGTTTCCGGCATCCTCAAACCCACGAGCGGCTGGGCGCGCGTCTACGGGCGCATCTCTCCCCTCCTCAAACTGGGCGCGGGCTTCGACGGCAACGCCACGGGCATGGAAAACATCTACCTCAACGCCGCCATCATGGGCTATACAAAAAAAGAGATCGACGAAAAACTGCCCGAGATCATCGAATTTTCCGAACTGGGCGACTTTATCTACTCGCCCGTCAAGACCTATTCTTCGGGCATGCTGGCGCGGCTGGGCTTTTCCATCGCCATCAGCATGGAAGCGGAGATCATGCTCATCGACGAGATCCTCGCCGTGGGTGACGTGGCGTTCCAGAAAAAATGTTTCGAAAAGCTGAGGCAGCTGCGCGCCAAGGGGCTCACCTTCCTCATTGTCTCGCACGGGTCCGCCATCAAGACGCTGTGCGACCGCGGCATCTGGATCGAGCGGGGCAGGGTCATGGGCGACGGCCCCGTTGCCGAGATCTACGACCGCTACACCAAAGAAATGATGAAAAAGTAAAGGAGAAGCGCATGCATTACGATTATCTGCTCGTCGGCGCAGGGCTGTTCAACGCCGTGTTCTGCGAACACGCCCGCAGGGCGGGCAAAAGCTGCCTCGTCATCGAGCGCAGAAACCACATTGCAGGCAACATTTACACGGAAAAGGTAGAAGATATTGACGTACACGTATACGGCGCACACATCTTTCACACTTCGGACGAGCAGGTTTGGGAATACGTCAACCGCTTTGCGCATTTCAACAACTTTGTCAACCGCGTCAAGGCGAACTACAAGGGCACGCTGTATTCCCTGCCCTTCAACATGTACACCTTTGAAAAGCTTTGGGGCGTGCACACGGCGGAAGAGGCGCGGGAGATCATCGAAAAGCAACGCGCCTGCCTGCAGGGAAAGACGCCCGAAAACCTGGAAGAACAGGCGATCAGCCTGGTGGGAAAGGACGTATACGAAAAGCTTGTAAAGGGCTACACCGAAAAGCAGTGGGGCCGCGAGTGCCGTGCCCTGCCCGCCTTTATCATCCGCCGCCTGCCCCTGCGCTTTACCTATGACGACAACTACTTCAACGACCCTTGGCAGGGCATCCCCGAAGAGGGATACACCGCCATGGTGCAGAAGATGTTTTCCGACACGAAGATCCTGCTGGGCACCGACTACGCGGACTTTATCAAAAACACGAAAGATACCTTTACAAAGACCGTCTACACGGGCATGCCGGACGAGTTTTTCGGGTTCAGATACGGAAAACTGGAATACCGTACCCTGCGTTTTGAGACGGAAGTGCTGGACACTCCCGACTACCAGGGCAATGCAGTGATCAACTACACGGAATACGAGATCCCCTATACCCGCATCATCGAACACAAGCACTTTAATTTCGGCAAACAGCCCAAGACGGTGATCTCCCGCGAATATCCCGCCGAGTACGCGGACGGGATGGAAGCGTACTACCCCGTCAACGACGAAAAGAACAACGCGCTGATGGCGCGCTACGAGGCGCTGAAAGCGGAGCGCCCCGACGTGATCTTCGGCGGCAGGCTGGGCGAATACAAGTATTACGACATGGACAAAGTGGTGGCAAGCGCGCTGCGGCTTTGCGAAAAGGAACTGTAAAAAGTTTTATGCCTGCGGGCGGCGGATATCTCCTCCGCCCGCAGGCATATTTTTTTGCACGGCAAAAACTTTTTTCTTTGCACGTCGGGCATTTTCCCCTGCATGACAATCCCACTCGTCAGGCACTTTGCCCTGCCTCGGCAAGCACTTGCTCTACGTGAGGCACTTTTCCCCTTTTCTCCCGCGCGGCAGGCATACTTTTTTGCGCATTGCGTATACTGTCTGTGCGTAAAACGCATACGGAGGAAGGCATGGAAACAAAACGCACGAGCGAACTGCTTGCGGAAATTTACAGAAATACGCACTATGCGCTGCAATCCATTTCGGACATCCTGCCCGAAACGGAAGACGAGGACCTGCGCGAAGAGCTCAGGCTCATGCACGACGGCTACGAAAAGATCTCGGGCAAAGCGGCGCTGTACGGAAAGGAAAACGGGGTGGAACTGAAAGAGCCCAACCCCATGAAAAAGGCGATGATGTGGGGCTCTATCAAGATGAGCACCCTCAAAGACAATTCCCGCGCGCACATCGCGGAGATGATGACGCAGGGAACGGTGATGGGCATCACCGCGCTCACCCGCTCCATCCACGAAAATACCGAACAGGACGAGCGCGTGAAAGAGCTTGCCGAGGAGCTTTTGCACCTCGAACAAGACTACGAAAAGAAACTGAAAGCCTATCTGTAAACCAAAGGGGACGGCGAGATCGCCGTCCTCTTTTTCTGCGCCGAAAGGCTTTTCCGTTGACTTCCCGTCAAAATCCTGCTATCATAGAGCGCAAAACCTGTGAGAGGGAATTTTATGAAAGCGCTCGATTTGGGGAGCGGACGCGTCTTTTCCACCGTCTGCAAGTTGGTGTTCCCCGCCATGATCGCACAATTTATCAACGTTTTATACTCCATAGTGGACAGGATCTACGTGGGCAACATCCAAGGGATCGGAGACACGGCGCTTGCCGCCGTAGGCGTGTGCGCACCCGTCACCACACTCATCTCCTCCTTTGCCTTTCTCATCGGGACGGGCGGCGCGCCGCTGTTTGCCATGGCCCTCGGCGAAAAGAGAAGGGGCCGCGCGCAGAAGATCCTCATCAACGCACTGATCTCCCTGCTTGTCCTGTCCGTCGCAGTCACTGCCATCGTATTCGCCCTCGAACTCCCCCTGCTGTATACCTTCGGCGTCAGCGACCGCACCTATCCCTATGCGCGGGAATACCTGCTCATCTATGCGTCGGGGTCTCTGTTTTCCATCACCGCCGTGGGGCTCAACCAGTACGTCATCGCACAGGGCTGCTCCGCAACGGGCATGGCGACCACGCTGGTCGGCGCCGCGGCAAACATCGCGCTCGATCCGCTATTCATCTTTGTCCTGCGCATGGACGTTGCGGGCGCCGCCCTTGCCACCGTGCTTTCGCAGGTGCTTTCCTGTGCCTTTGTGGTCATCTTTCTGCTGCGAAAAAGCACTCTGCCCCACGCTCTCCACGCTGTCTGGCAAAACGAGACGCACGACGGAAGAGCAGTAAGCAAAGGCATAGCTTCCGATGTCCGTCAGCCCTGCGGGCAAGGCGATCTCTTTGAGAGACGAGCAGCCGTAGAAGGCGGACGAGCCGATCTCCGTCACCCCCGCAGGCAGGGAAATGTCTGTCAGGGAGCGGCAATTGGCAAAGGCATAGCTCGAAACGAGCGCCGTATCTTCGGGCAGAGAGACGCTTACGAGGGAGACACAGCCGTAGAAGGCATGCTCGGGAACGGCGCCGACCGTGACGGATACTTCGCGCAGGGAGGCGGGAACGTAAGACCCGTTCTGCTCGTAGTTTTTCGCGCCGAATATGTAACCGAAGTAATCGTTTTCCCCTGCGCCGCAGCCCCTATTTGTCCCGCGCATTTAGACATTTTTATCCGCGCGCCGCAGGTTTTTCTTCTCTTTTCTTCGCGACTGAGTAAAGATGGGGCCGTAAAAATTCAAATATTTTAAAAAAGGAGGCAAAAAATGCTTGCAAAATCAATAATTTTCTGCTAAACTATATAAGCATTTTGAAATTGGGGTGTCGCCAAGCGGTAAGGCAACGGACTCTGACTCCGTCATTCGTTGGTTCGAATCCAGCTACCCCAGCCA
>CALVHV010000027.1 GCA_944328845.1 uncultured Clostridia bacterium
TGGAGCGCAGCCGCCGCGGCGGCAAGATAGGCGTCGTGTGCTCGGGCGTCGTATACCAGTACGTCAAGGAAGCGCTGCCGCAGGCGTCCGTCCTCAAACTGGGCACTGTCTGGCCTCTTCCGTACAAACTGATCGAGCGCTTTGCAAAGAGCGTAAAGCGCTGCATCGTCGCGGAAGAACTTGCACCCCATCTGGAAACGCAGATTAAGGCGCACGGCATTGCCGTGGAAGGGAAAAACATCTTCCCTCGCTGCGGGGAATTTTCTGCCAATCTCATCCGCCAGTGCGTTTTGGGCGAACAGACGGAGGCGAAGAGTCATTCCGTTCCCGCCCGTCCTCCCGTGCTGTGCGCGGGCTGCCCGCACCGCGGCGTCTTTTACGTCCTTTCCAAACTCAAACTCAACGTCTTGGGCGACATCGGCTGTTACACGCTGGGCGCCGTCCCGCCGCTCGGCTCGATGGATGCCGTCGTCTGCATGGGCGCCAGCATCGGCATGGCGATCGGTTTTGACAAGGCAGATCCGGAAGCGCACAAGCATTCCGTTGCGGTCATCGGCGATTCCACCTTTATTCACAGCGGTATCACGGGTCTCATCGACGCTGTGTACAATAAGGCAAAGGTCACCGTCGTCATCCTCGACAACCGTACGACGGGCATGACGGGGCACCAGAACCACCCCGCCACGGGCAAGACCATCAAAAACGAACCTACATACGAACTCGACCTCGCCGAGGTCTGCCGCGCTGCGGGCGTACAGGACGTCGTTACCGTCGACCCGGGCGATCTCAAGGCGACCGAACAGGCGGTCAAGGATGCTCTGTCCCGCGAGGAAGTGTCCGTCGTCATCGCAAAGCGCCCCTGCGCTCTGCTCACCAAAAAGCTGTACCGCGGCTTTAAGGTCAACGACAACTGCAAAAAATGCAAGGCATGCTTAAAGCTCGGCTGCCCCGCCATCGTCAACGGCAAGGACGGCATCACCATCGACGTCTCGCTGTGCACCGAATGTGGGCTCTGCCGCGGCGTTTGCAAATTCAACGCGATCGAGGGGAGGGAGTAACATGGATATTTTGATCGTCGGCGTCGGCGGGCAGGGGACTCTGCTTGCCAGCCGTGTGCTCGGAAAATACGCCCTGGACAAAGGTTTCGACGTCAAGCTCAGCGAGGTGCACGGCATGGCACAGCGCGGCGGCAGCGTGATGACGTATGTCCGCATCGGCGAAAAGATCGCTTCTCCCATCATCGACGAGGGGCGGGCAGATCTCATCCTCGCTTTCGAAAAGCTGGAAGCACTGCGGTATGCGCACTATCTCAAAGAGGGCGGCGAGATCTTGTATTCCACGCAGGAGATCATGCCCATGCCCGTGGTCACGGGCGCGGCGGAATATCCGCAGGGTATAGAAGCGCTCCTGCACGGCACGGGTGTCGACGCGCTCACGCTCGCCTTGCAGGCAGGCAACGCCAAGGCTGCCAACTCCGTCATGCTGGGCGCGCTGTGCAAAAAGATGGGGCTGGACAGGCAGGTGTTCGAAGGCGCGCTGCTTGCAAGCATCCCGCAAAAGACGATAGAGATGAATAAAAAAGCGTTCGAACTCGGCTATGCTGCCGTGTAAACGCTGTCGATAACGGAGAAAAAAGATGAAAGGTACACTCAAAGATTACATTTACCGTCCCGAATACGAGTGCCTGTCCCGTTCGGAAATGGAAAATTTGCAGAGCGAGCGGCTGAGAAAGACGGTCGAACTCGTCTACAACAACTGCAAGCCTTACCGCGCGAAGATGGACGAGCTCAAGCTCAAGCCTTCGGACATCCGTTCCGTCGCCGACCTGTGCAAGCTGCCGTTTACGGTCAAGCACGATCTGCGCGCGGCTTATCCGTTCGGGTTTTATTCCTCTCCCGCAAAGGACATCGTCGAAGTGCATGCTTCCAGCGGCACGACGGGTAAGCTCACCGTTGTAGGCTATACGAAGAACGACATAGACGTCTGGTCGGAGATCGCGGCCCGTTCGCTTGCCATGGCCGGTGTGACCAAAGATTCGCTCGTCCATGTGGCGTACGGTTACGGGTTGTTTACGGGCGGTTTGGGTGCCCACTACGGCGCGCAGAAGATCGGTGCCAGCACCGTTCCCGCCAGCGCGGGAAACACCATCCGCCAGCTTACGCTGCTGCGTGATTTCGGCGCCACCCATCTCTGCTGCACGCCTTCCTACGCCATTTTCCTCGGCACGGAGATCCAGAAGGCGGGCATGGACATCAAAGATTTCAACCTGCAGGCGGGCGCTTTCGGCGCCGAGCCTTGGACGTATCAGATGCGCGAAGAGCTGGAACGCCTGCTCGACATCGACGCGCTGGACATTTACGGGCTGTCCGAGATCAGCGGTCCCGGCGTCGCCATGGAATGTATGCAGAAAAACGGGAGCCACGTCCAGGAAGACCATTTCATTCCGGAGATCATCGATCCCGAAACGCTGGAACCTCTGCCGTTCGGCAGCGAAGGGGAGCTGGTGTTTACCACCATCACCAAGACAGGTCAGCCGCTTATCCGTTACCGCACGCGCGACCTGTGCACTCTTTCCAACGAAAAGTGTGCCTGCGGCAGAACGACGGTCAAGATGAGCAAGGTCAAGGGCCGTTCGGACGATATGCTCATCATTCGCGGCGTCAACGTCTTCCCGTCCCAGATCGAAGCGGCGATCATGAACGTCGCGGGCGTATCGCCTCATTATATGATCTATGTGGACAGGATCAACAATCTCGACGTCATGGAGATCGATATCGAGCTTGCGGGGAATCTCTCTCCCGATCGTATTTCGGATGTTGAAAGCATCAAGAGGAAGGTGGAGACGGAAGTCAATTCCTACATCGGCCTGAGTGCAAAAATCAAGCTTTGCGAAAGCGGCTCCATCCGCCGCAGCGAAGGCAAAGCTGTCCGCGTCATCGACAGGCGCAATTAATCTTCGGATAAGGAGGAAAAAACTATGTTGGTCAAACAGCTTTCCGTTTTTATGGAAAATCGTCCCGGCAGACTGTACAAACTCACGCACGCACTCGGGAAAGAGGGCATCGACTTTGTCACTCTTTCCATTGCGGATACCAAAGATTTCGGCATCGTGCGTTTCATCGCGCGCGATAACGAGCGCGCCTACGACATCCTCAAAGAGGCGGGCTTTACCGTGGGCATCACCGAACTGATCGGCGTGGAAGTGGGCGACCGCCCCAATGCGCTGGCAGAAGTAGTCGCGTTGATGGAGGAAGCCAACATCAACATCGAGTACCTGTACTCCTTCGTGCTCACCAATCACAACACCGCAAAGATCCTCATGCGCGTGGAAGATACGGATCGGGCAGTTAAACTTCTGGAAAGCAAGGGTATCAAACTTCTTTCCGAAAAGATCCTTTAAAAAACTTTTCTGCCCCTTGCAGCGGCGGGAATGAACATTGCAGCAACCGACAAAACGCCGCGCACCTTCCGTGCGCGGCGTTTTCGGCGAAGGATATAAGGTTTTGCGTCATTTTTGGCAGAAGGTGTCAATTTCTTTGCGGCTTTTCCCGTGGAGGGGCTTTTTTTGCGGCTTTTTCTGCAAGGATGCCTTAGCTTTCTTTGCCGAGTGTTTTTCAAAAAAAGCGGCTTCGATCCCGACCTGAAAATGGCGGGATTTTTCTCTCTCGTTTTCGTTGACAAACGGGAAAGAATACGGTATACTGTATACGAAAAACAAGAGCAGGTACAAGATATTGTGCTTGTAAAGACGGCTTTTCGCAACTGGTGGAACGGCAGACAAAACTGCAAGGGAGCGAAAAGCGGCAATGCCGACCACCTGGGCAGCTTCTTATTTTGCTGCTCGGGTTTTATTTTTGTCAAAAAAGGAGAGAAGGTCATGCGGAAACAGTTTAAAGAAGGCGTTTACACGCAGCAGATCGACGTACGCGATTTTATTCAGAAGAATTATACACCCTACGAAGGGGACGGGAGTTTTCTTTGCGGACCGACGGCGCGCACATCCCGTCTGATGGAAAAGGTCAACGCCCTTCTCAAGGCGGAGAGCGAAAAGGGCGGCGTTCTGGACGTGGATACCGAACACGTCTCTTCTCTGCTCACGTATCCTGCGGGGTACATCGACCGCGAAAACGAGCTTATCGTCGGTTTGCAGACGGATGCGCCCCTGCGGCGCGGTGTCAATCCTTTCGGAGGGATCCGCATGGCGCGTCAGTCCTGCGAGGCGTACGGATATAAGCTTTCGGATACCGTTGAAACGGAATTCAGCTATAAGACCACCCACAACGATGCGGTGTTCCATGTCTATACCGATGAAATGAAGGCTGTCCGCCATGCGGGGCTGCTCACCGGTCTGCCCGATGCGTACGGCAGGGGCAGGATCATCGGCGATTACCGCCGCGTGGCTCTGTACGGGGCGGATAAGCTGATCGAAGAAAAGCAAAAGGACAAAAAGGCGTACGGCGAAAAGCCGATGGACGAGCACAACATCCGCACGCTGGAAGAGATGTATAAACAGATCGACTTCCTCAAAAAGCTCAAGGAGATGGCGCTCTTGTACGGTGTGGACATTTCCGCGCCCGCGCAGAACGCGAAAGAAGCCATTCAATGGACGTATTTTGCCTACCTTGCCGCCATCAAAGAGCAGAACGGCGCGGCGATGAGTCTGGGCAGGGTCTCCACCTTTTTCGACATCTATCTCGAGCGTGACCTTGCGGAAGGGACGCTCACCGAAGAACAGGCGCAGGAGCTGATCGACGATTTTGTCATCAAACTCCGCATCACCCGCCAGCTGCGCACGCCCGAATACAACGACCTGTTCGGCGGCGACCCCACTTGGACGACGGAAAGTGTGGGCGGAATGGGGGAAGACGGCAGGACGCTTGTCACCAAAACCAGCTACCGTATCCTCAATACGCTGTACAATCTCGGGGCGGCGCCCGAACCCAACCTCACCGTGCTCTGGTCGGAAAAACTGCCTGAGCCTTTCAAAAAATTCTGCGCCAAACTCTCCATCGATACCGACTCCATTCAGTACGAAAACGACGATCTCATGCGCCCCGTCTACGGGGACGATTACGGCATTGCCTGCTGCGTTTCTGCCATGAAGATCGGAAAGCAGATGCAATTTTTCGGCGCGCGCTGCAACCTCGCCAAACTTCTCCTGCTTGCCCTCAACGGCGGTAAGGACGAAAAGAGCGGGAACCAGCTCGGCCCCGAAGGGGAAAGTTTTTCCGGCGTTCTCGATTATAAAAAGGTGCGCAAGGCGTATCACAAATACATGGCGTGGTTGTGCAAGCTGTATGTCAATACCCTCAACGTCATTCATTACATGCACGACAAATATGCCTACGAGAAGATCCAGATGGCGCTGCACGATACCGAAGTCGAGCGCTTCCTTGCCTGCGGCGTGGCGGGCCTCTCCGTGGCGGTAGATTCTCTCTCTGCCATTCGGTATGCCAAGGTGACGCCCGTTTACAATGATGCGGGCATCATCTGTGATTTCCGCATCGAAGGGGAGTTCCCCAAATACGGCAACGACGACGATCGCGTGGACGAAATTGCCGTCGACCTTGTCAAAGAATTTTCGGACGAGTTGAAAAAGACTCCCGCATACCGCGGCGCAAAGCATACGCTGTCTATCCTCACCATCACGTCCAACGTCGTCTACGGCAAAAAGACGGGCGCAACGCCGGATGGCAGAGCGGCGGGCGAGCCGTTTGCGCCTGGCGCCAACCCCATGCACAACCGCGACATGAGCGGGGCGCTTGCCTCCCTCAATTCGGTTGCCAAACTTCCGTATGAGTACTGCCGCGACGGCATCTCCAATACTTTCTCCATCGTTCCCTCTGCACTCGGCGAAAACGATGAGGACAGGGCGGAAAATCTTACCGACCTTCTGGACGGATATTTCGGGCAGGGGGCACACCACCTCAACGTCAACGTGTTCGACCGCGCCAAGCTGGTGGCGGCCATGGAACATCCGGAACTGTATCCCAATATCACCATCCGCGTGTCCGGTTATGCGGTCAACTTCCATAAACTTTCCAAGGCGCACCAGCTGGAAGTGCTCAAGCGCACCTATCACGAGCGGGTATGAGCGAGTACGGCTACATCGATTCGTTGTACTGCGGCTCGGGCGTGGACGGAAAGGGGCTGCGCTGCGTCGTCTTTTTCAGCGGCTGTAATCTGCGCTGTCCTTTCTGCCACAACCCGGAAACGCTGTATAAGCAGGGGAAGAAGATCTCTTCGGACAAGCTGACGCTCGATCTCATGCGGTACAAAGGCTATTTTCGCCGCGGCGGTGTCACGCTGTCGGGAGGGGAACCTTTTTTGCAGAAAAATTTTTTTCTCGCTCTTTCTGTTTCTTTGCGGGAGAGGGGCGTCCATCTCTGTGCAGAGACGAACGGACATATTGCGGACGGAGAACTGATCTCCGCCTGTGACGCGATCATCTGTGACGTAAAAAACCAGGAAAGCGACGATCTCTCCGTTTATTCCGCTTTTTTGTCCGAATGTAAAAGACAGAATAAAGAAGTCTCTTTGACCTGTGTCCTGGTCCCCGGTAAAAACGATTCCGAGCAAAAGTTGTCCTCACTTGCCGCGCTGATGAGAGAGCAAGGGATCTCTAAAATCAAGTTTTTGCCCTTCCGAAAGCTGTGCGAACAGAAGTATCAGGAGCTTTCTCTCCCTTTTCCGTACGCGGCACTGCGAGAAGGGGAATCGAAAGATATTCAAAGGGCAGAGAGGATTTTGACCTCCAAATTGTAAAAATCTGCCAAAAGCAAAGTACTATGCGTGACATAATTGGCATAAAAACACAAAAAAGCGACCGTTGAGGCCGCTTTTTTTGATGCTTTGTTTTCGAATTTGCTGTGCGGTTGTTTTTCGTCGCGCAATGTTTCGTGCGGGAAGCGGATGCATGGAGCGGAAAGTATGGACACGACTTATCCGAGCGATTTGAGATATTTCAATGCCTGCGTGCCCGCGATCATGCCGTCGCAGACGGCTTTGGCGATCTGCTGCAAGCCCGCCACGCAGTCGCCTGCGGCATAAATGCCGGGGATGTTCGTCTCCCTGTTTTCGTTGACGACGATCTTGTTGCCGTTGATCTCCAGCCCCAGCTTTTTGGCGAGTTCGAACGCGCCTGCCGAACCGCAGGCAATGAACGCGCCGTCGAAAGCTTCTTCCGTCCCGTCCGCAAAGACGATGCGCTCGAGCAGGTCTGCCCCCTCAAAGCGGTCGATCTTTTTGGTGTTGCAGGCAGGGGAGTCGAAGGCGGGCTGCTCGCCGTTGGTAAGGATGGTCACGTCTTCGATGATGTTTTTCAGTACGGCGTATTCGCTCTTGGCGTAGGCGCCGCTCCCGATGACGGCAACTTTCTTTTTGCGAAAAAAGAATCCGTCGCAGATGGCGCAATAGCTCACGCCCTTGCCTTCAAACTGTGCGATGTTGCCGATGGGCGGAATGTTGCGCGAAACGCCCACCGCAATGACGACGGCGCCCGCCGTCAGGGACGCACCGTCCGTCGTCTTTACTTCGTAGCCGTCTGCTCCGAATTCGATGCCGCATACTTCTTTTTGCAGAAGTTTTGCACCCAGATTCTGCGCCTGTTTTACGCCGTTGGCGATCAGTTGTTTTGCAGAGATGCCTTCTTCAAAGCCGTAGTAATTTTGTATCAGGTCCGCTTTGGAAAGGGCGCCGTCGTCCTTGGCAAGGATGGTGACGGGCGCGCCGCCGCGCACGGCGTACAGGGCAGCGGAGATGCCGGCAGGGCCGTGCCCGAGAATGACAAGTTCTTTCATGATGTTGCTCCTTCGATCAGTTTGTTTCGCGGCGGTATCCTTTTTTGGGTTTGGGTTCGCTGCGTTTTCCCTTATAGACATAGGAGAGGGCGATGACAACGATGCCCGCCGCGATGACGGCAATGACCACGTATGCCCAGACGGGAATAGGGAGGCCTTTTACCTCTTCCCACATTTCGTTGACGATGGCGTTTGTCGCGTCGTCAAAGTGCTGCATGATGGCGCTGCGGGCGAGTACCTCTTCGGTGGGATATTGCGCGGAGATCTGTCTCTTTGCGCTTTCGGCGGAGACGTAGATGAAATACGTTCCGTCCTCGTATTCTCCGTCCGAAGTGCCGTCGAAAAAGTAATTGAGGTCGTAGGGGACGAGGGGATTGCCCTCTTCATCGAGGTCGCCTTCTTCGCCTTCCGAGTACCAGTCGGTCATTTCCGTAAACACTGCGTCGCCCGCGATTGCCGAAGTATAGCCGATGTAATTCATGTTTGCCACGGCATTTTCGGGGCGGGAGAGAAAATCGATAAATTTCTGCGCCAGTTCCACATTGGCGCCTTTGGGCATTACCCAGCCGTCGAACCAGATGTTGGAACATTCTTCGGGCACGATGTAGTTGAGGTAAATGCCGGGCTCTTCCTTGCCCGTTTCTTCGTTGAAGTAGGGCTCGGCGTCGTCCATGGTGTACACGGCGTCACCGCTCCAGGCAAAGTTGATGCTGATCCTGCCCACGACCATATCCTGTTTCCCGCTGTCCACTTCAAAGCCGTACAGGTTTTCCTTCAGCTGCAGCAGGGCGTCCTTTGTTGCTTCAATGGTCGCCTCGTCCGTGCGGTTCATCACTTCCGTCACTTTTTCGTTATACGTCTGCCTGTCAAGTTTGCCCGTTTCGTACTCTTTTTTCAGCTGCATCAGTTCGTCGCGGTATACCGCCGCAACGCCGAGGAAATAGGAATCTCGCACGCTGTCTTTGATGGTCGCAACGCTCGCGTATTTTTCCTGCCACAGTCCCGTCCAGCTGGAAAGGTCTTCTTCGACGGTATCGCTGAGCTCGGGATTGTAGACATAGCCCATTGTTCCCCACATGTAGGCAACGGCATATTTCGTCCAGCCTTTCTCTTCGAACAGTTCCTTGATGTAGGGGGAGGCATAGCGCATATAGGTGCTGTTTTGCAGGAAATCGTCGGTAAACGGCTCTACCATGTCCTCCGAGATCATCTTCATGATCATGTAGTCGGAAGGGCAGACAAGATCGTATGCGCCGGGATTGATCTTCAATTCGTTGTACATGTTTTCGTTGGTGCCGAAGGTAGAATATTCCACCGTGACGCCGTACTCTTTTTCGAACTCGGCGACGAGATCGACGTAGTCGTTTTCGGATGTGCCGTCTGAATTCTGCGTGGGTTCGCTGATGTAGTCTTCCCAGTTATAGACGCGCAAAACCTCCTTTTGTTGCTCCTTGCCGCATCCCGCAAGCAGGAGGACAAAGGGAAGCAGAAAACAGAAGGCAAGGGCGCCGCAGAGCAGTCTCTTCATTTGCGCGCCTCCTTTCCCGAACGCGGCTTGCGCGCGCGCAGGTTGATGATCAGCAGCACGGCTATCATCACGACGAAGATGAGCGCGGAGAGTGCGCGCAGAGCGGGAGTGGAGCTGTGCGTTCCGTTTTTCACCGCATTGTAGACGTAAGTACTGATGGTGTCGAACATGGGCGGTTTTGTGAACGCCGTCACGATATAATCGTCCAGAGAGAGTGTGACGGACAGCATGAATCCGGATAACACGCCCGAGAAGATCTGTGGCAGGACGATCTTAAAGAGCGCCTGTGTGGGGCTTGCGCCGAGGTCGAGCGCCGCTTCGTAGGTGTTGGAATCCATTTGTTTGAGTTTTGGCAGGACGGAAAGCACCACAAAAGGGGTGCAGAGCACCATGTGCCCGACGAGCAGGGAAAAATAGGTGCGGTAGAGAAAGATCGAGGAAAAGAGCAGAGCGAGCGAGATGGCGGTGACGATCTCCGCGTTGATGACGGGGATCTGCGAGACCGCTTGCAGCGGTTTTGCCGCACGCCTGCGGCTGTAAAAGATGCCGATGGCGCCCGCCGTGCCGAGCACGGTGGAAAGCGCCGCTGCCGCGAGCGCGAGCCACACGGTGTTGAACAGGATCTGCATGATCTCCGCATTGCGGAACAGCTGCCCGTACAGATCCAGGGAAAATCCGCCTTCCCACTTTCCGATGACGTTGGAAGTGGTAAAACTGTATATGACCAGCAGCAGGATGGGCGCGTAGATAAACAGGAGCACGGCCGCGCACAGGGCGACGGATAAAATTTTCTTTACCATAAGTTTGCACCTCTCGCCTCGCGGTCGCCGTCTTTGAATCCGCCCGTCGCCAGCATGGTCAAAAAGATGATGACGAGCAGGATGATGGAGATCATCGAACCCATATGCCAGTTATCGTAGGCGGTGAAATATTGGTCGATGAGCTTTCCCAGAATGGTAATGTTGAAATTGCTGAGCGTGTCCGAAACGACATAGTTTGTCATGGACGGCATAAATACCATGGTCACCCCCGAGATCACTCCGGGAAGGGAGAGGGGAAAGGTGACTTTGGTAAATACGGTAAATTTGCTCCCGCCCAGGTCCGCCGCCGCTTCGAGGTAACTTTCGTCCAGCTTTTCGAGGGTGGTGTAGAGGGGCAGGATCATAAAGGGCAGAAAATCGTACACCATCCCGATGATGGTGTTGAGATAGTTCTGCGAGCCGAGCAACCCGATCAGGTCAAGCAGTTCGCGCAGCGCCGTGATGCGCAGGACAAAGTTGATCCACATGGGCAGGATAAAGATCATCAGCAGTACATTCTTTCTGCGGAATTTGCTCCGCGCGAGGATGTATGCCACGGGATAGGCGATCAAAAGGCATGCCGCCGTCGATATGATGGCGACTGTAAAGCTCATCAGCAGGGTGGAAAGCTTTGCCGTGCTCGTAAAGAATCCGATGAAGTTGGCAAAGGAAAAACGGATGGTTCCGTCCACCGTCTCGGTAAAGGCGTAAAAGAGGATGAGCAGCATGGGGATGATGACGAACAGGAGAAGGAACAGCGCATACGGGATGCACAGCTGTTTTCTGGAAAAGTGCAGGCTCTGCATCACTTGACCTCCTGTTTGAGGCGGAGACGAATGTTCTCCGGCTTGATCTTCACGCTGACATAGTCGTTTTCGTTCCACAGATCGGGAGAGTCGAACACGTAATCTTCCTCGTTTTCTTCCGTGCGGACGATATACTGGTAGTGGTCGCCTTTGTAGATGAGCTGCACGATGTGTCCGCGCGCGCCGCCTTCGTCGGCGTTGTCGCTGATCTCGATGTCTTCCAGTCCCACTTCCACGATGACGTCCGTATCCGTCAGGTCGATCTTTTCGCCCGCAGCCGTGATGAGGTATCCCTCCTCGTCCAAGTGTGACCCGGGGTAGAGGGTGGTCACGTCGCAGTCGAATTCCCCGTCGCCGAACACGACGGTGTTCTTTTTGGTGATGTAGCCGTCGTAGATGTTGGCTGCAAATTCTTTCTTCATGATGTGGATGGCGTCGGGGGCGATGTTCATGCCGATCACGTCGCCGACGCTGCGGCTCTGCGTGTTCTGGATGACCATTTCCGAGCGGCCCACTTGCGCGGTGATCTCGTAATGAACGCCCTTGAACACGACGTTGATGACTTTGCCCTTCAGCATGCCCTCTTCGGGCGCGGTCATCACGACGTCCTCGGGGCGGACGACAACGTCTACTTTTTCATTCTTTTCAAAGTCGTCCACGCACTCGAAATTGTGGTTGCAGAAACGCACGCTGCGTTTGCCGACCATCGTTCCGCTGAAAATGTTGCTTTCCCCGATAAAGTCCGCCACAAAAGCGTTGGCGGGTTCGTTGTAGATGGAGGTAGGGGTGCCGATCTGCTGGATGCGCCCGTCTTTCATGACGACGATGGTGTCGCTCATGGTCAGAGCTTCTTCCTGGTCGTGCGTGACGTAGATAAAGGTGATGCCCAGTTTTCTGTGCATCTCTTTTAATTCCAGCTGCATTTCCTTGCGCATCTTCAGGTCGAGCGCGCCGAGCGGTTCGTCCAGCAGCAGGATCTCGGGCTCGTTGACGATGGCGCGCGCAATGGCAACGCGCTGCTGCTGCCCGCCCGAGAGGGTGGACACGCTGCGCTTTTCAAATCCTTCGAGGTCGACCACGGCGAGTGCCGCGCGCACTTTTTCGTCGATCTCCTTGCGCGTCAGCTTCTGCATCTTGGTATACGTTTCGCCCGCGTCGTTGCGGTATGTGACGGGAACCTTTTTCAGTTTGAGCCCGAACGCGATGTTGTCGTAGATGTTGTAGTGCGGAAACAGAGCGTATCGCTGGAACACCGTGTTGACCGGCCTCTTGTTCGGGGGCAGATTCGTGATGTCTTTTCCGCTCAGCAAGATTTTGCCAGAGGTGGGGATGTCAAAGCCCGCGATCATGCGCAGCGTCGTCGTTTTGCCGCATCCGGAAGGCCCGAGAAAGGTGATAAATTCTCCCTTGCGGACGTAAAAACTCATGTCCTGAACGGCTGCGGTTTCGTCAAAGATCTTGGAAACGTTGACGATCTCGATAATTTTTTCTTCTTTTTTTAATTGTGCCATGGCAGTAAATTCCCGTTTTTCCTGTGACCTGTCGCGCGTGCGACATTTAGTAAAGAACCGACAATACAATTATAAACGATTTTGAAAAAAATACAAATGTTTTGCGGATATTTTTTCGCGCGAATTTCTTCTTTTTTTCACAAAATCCGCGCGGCCGCCCGGGCGCAGAAAGGGCACCCGCGGCAGGTCGCGCGGCGTCGGCGGAAGGTGCAAACGGGGCTACGCCTCTCTCTTCCTCTGCTCGCCAAAACGTTTCCTTGTGGGGAAGGTGCAAAAGGAGACACCGCGCCTGTCTCTTTCTCCTCCCGCAACAAAAAAGCCCCCTCGGGCGGGGGCGCGCAAAAGCTGCTTTTTGAGGAGACGTTGCAAAAGGGGAGAGGCGGTCGTGCGAAAGGGAGCGAATCAAAAAGGACGCGGTTTCCCGCGTCCTTTTTTCTTGAAAGAAATGATAGAGAATTACTCTGCCTTTTCCGCTTTTTTAGCTCTCGTCTTTTTGGGCTTTTCCTCAACGACGGGTGCTTCTTCGACGGCAGGGGCTTCCTCTTTGACCTCTTCGGCAACGACAGCCTTCGGGTTCGCCTTGAGGGCGTTGAGGTTCTTCGCCAATGCAGACTTTTTATTCGCCGCGTTGTTCTTGTGGAGGATTCCCTTGCTCACAGCGGAATCGATGACAGAAACGGTTTCGGGCAACAGCTTTTCGGCTGCTTCCACGTCGCCTGCGGCCAAAGCTGCATTAAACTTTTTGATGGCGGTCTTTACTGCAGATCTGATCATTTTGTTCTGAGAATTTTTCTTTTCGGTAACGACCACGCGTTTTTTCGCAGATTTGATGTTAGGCACTTTGCTTCTCCTTTCAATGGTTACTCATTTAATATCTCCGCTATTTTATCATAAAAAAAATTTCTTGTAAACTGTTTTTCGGCGAAAAGTGTAATTTATTCTCTGCTTTTTTCATATATTTTTCGGAAAAGTACGTTCACGGGGAGGGCTTCGGGAATGAAAAGAGAATACGTCGCGTTTTTCGACAGCGGGATCGGCGGACTCAATCTTCTATCCGCCTTTTGCGGAAAATATCCGTCTGTGCCCTGTCTGTATTACGGAGATAATTTTCATGCTCCGTACGGGAACAGGAGCAGGGAAGAGATCAGCCGCTTTGCCTTTTCCGCTTTCGAAGAGATCGCTTCCTATCCCGTCGCGGCGGCGGCGATCGCCTGCAACACCGTCACCGCCTGCTGTGCGGAAGCGCTGCGCGCGGCATTTCCTTTCCCCGTCGTCGGCATGGAACCGGCCGTCCGACCCGCCGCCGCGGCGGGTCGGAATGTCCTCGTGCTTGCCACGCGCGCCACATTGGAAAGCGATCGGTTTCGCGCTCTTCTGCAAAGGCATGCGGGGGAGGCGCGCTTTACGCTTTTCTGCCCGCAGGACCTCGCCGGGCAGATCGAAAGGGCGGCGCCGAACTTTTCCGCCGTCGATCTTTCTTTTCTTCCGCAGGGCAGGTTCGATGCCGTCGTGCTGGGTTGTACCCACTACGTTTTTTTGGCGGACCGCATCTCAAAAGCCCTTTCCTGCCCCGTTTTTGACGGAATTGTAGGGACGGCTGACCACCTCTATCAAGTTGCAAACATTTGTTCAATAAATTCGCAAAAAAAAGGGGGCTTTTCGCCCATTTTCCTTGGAAAAGCGAAAAAACTAAACAAAAGTTTGTTTTTATCGCTGTTTTAAATAAAAACATACGTTCGTATATAGATAAAAATATACAGAAAATGCCCTTTTTTTTCAAAAAAATTCAAAACTTTTTAACAGATGTGGTTGACAGTGGGCAAAAGTGGTGTTATAATAATGCTATCCTTAAAAGAGGAGAGGGGAGATGTATTCTTTCAACGGTCGGTTCAGCGCCAGGCTGGACGAAAAAAACAGAATGCGTATTCCCGCCAAGTTTAAGGACGACTTAGGAAAGGGGTACAAGTTAGCACTCGGTCCGAACGAATGTATCTATGTGCTTCCGTTCAGCGAATACAAGAAGGTGATCGATTCTTTCGGTGAGGTTTCCATTTTCGACGTGGAAGCGCAAAACGCCATCGCTGAATTTACGAGCACGATCTTCGACGTGACGGAGGACGGGCAGGGACGCATCCTTCTCTGCAGCGAACTTCGCGAATATGCGGGCATCGACAAAGACATCGTTATCACGGGCGCGGCGACGCACCTGCGCATCGAGCCTGCGGAAAGATATGCCGGACAGAGCATGCAGCGTAACGTAAGTTCGCTGTACGCAAAACTGAACTCCCTCAACAAACAGGCATGATAGAATTTTCGCACAAGCCGGTGATGCCGGAAGAATGTATGCAGGGGCTGGCCCTTCGGGACGGCGGCGTCTATTTCGACGGCACGGTGGGCGGCGGCGGACACTCCTACGAGATCTTAAAGCGCACGGCGCCTGGCGGCAGACTGATCGCCACCGATCTCGACGATTGCGCCATTGCGGCGGCAGAAAAGCGCCTCGCGGAATTTGCAGGGCGTTTCCGCATCTACAAAAGCAACTACAAAAACTTTGCCGAAGTGCTGGCGGAGGACGGGACGGACAAGCTGGACGGCGTGCTGCTCGATTTCGGCGTTTCCAGTTTTCAGCTGGACGAGACCTCCCGCGGGTTCACGTACATGCACGACGCGCCGCTGGATATGAGGATGGACTCCTCGGCACCGCTGACGGCGGAAGACGTGGTCAACGGGTATTCGCAGGAGCGGCTGGCAAAGATCATAGGTGAGTACGGGGAAGAGCGCTTTGCAAAAAAGATCGCCGCAAACATCGTAAAGGCGAGGGCATCGGAGCGCATCACCCGCACGGGACAGCTGAAAAAGCTGATAGAGGAAAGCATCCCCGCAAAGTTCCGTCACAACGGGCCTTGCGAGAGAAAGGCGTTCCAGGCGATCCGCATCGAGGTGAACGATGAGCTCGGCGGATTGGAAGAGGCGGTGCGCGGACTGTGCAGGCGCCTGAAAAAGGGGGGAAGGATCTGCATCCTTACCTTTCATTCTCTGGAAGACAGGATCGTGAAAAACGTGTTCCGCGACCTGGCGACCGACTGCATCTGCGACAAGAGCTTACCTGTCTGCGTGTGCGGGAAAAAGAAAGAACTTGAGATCATCACCAAAAAACCGCTGACGGCAACGGAAAAGGAGCTATCGGAAAATTCGCGCTCCAAATGTGCAAAGTTGAGAATAGCGGAAAGAGTCTGAGAATATATTGTAAGGAGAGATTACACTATGGCAACGGGACTTCCTGTATTGGAAAGGGCACCTGCGCAGGCGCAGGAAGACAGGCTGAAGGCATACGGAAAGCTGAGCGGCGGGGCGGAGCCTGCCGTCATGACGGAAGAGCAGAAGGCGCTCGATTTCAATTCGCGTATCCGCAATAATTATAAAAAACTGATCGACCCCGACTTCAAGCGCGCGGAAGACATCATGGGCGAAGCGCCCGTGGCGGAAGCGGAGCCCGTGTACGATTCTCCCGAAGCGTATGCGCGTGCGACGCTCTATCCCGAACGCGAGCAGGAGCAGGCGCCGCAGTTTGTGCATCATCGCGTGGAAGAGGATCTGTTCCGTGCCGATTCTCCCATCAACCGCACGGCGTATGCGCAGCCGCAGGCTCCCGCTTACGAACAGCCCGCCTATGAGCAGCCTGTCTACGAGCAGCCCGTTTATGAACAGGCGGCGCCCGCATACGAGGAGTATGCGCAGCAGCAGGCGTATGCGGAGGAAGCGACCGAAGATCTCACGCCCACCGCAACGACCATCCAGTACCGCACCGATCTGTACCGTGACGAACAGCAGGTGCAGGCGGTAACGGAGGAGAAAAAGCGCTTTGCCATGACGGCAACGGGCAAACTCCTCATGTGCGTGTACGCCATCGTCGTCGCCGTCGTTTTGGCGCTCATCATCATCAACACGAGCGTTCTCAACACGCTGGACAGAAGCATCGCGGAACGTCAGGCTCAGCTGGACTCCGTCGTCGCTCAGGCACAGGAACTGAAGGCGGAAGTGGAAGAACTGACCAGCGAAGAATCCATCCTTTCCCGCGCGGAAGAGATGGGCATCATCTAAAACTGAAAATAAGACAGCAAAAGAATTCCGGTCTCGCATGGCGGCCCTTGGTTAGGGCTGCGGGCGCGGCCGGTTTTTTTATGTACTGTGAGGTGAGAAAGATCAAAAAGATTCATGAGGAGATTCCCTCCGCCACACTTTTACGAAAGAGATTGTTCGCCCTGACGCTGGCGGCAGTCTTTCTTTTTTTGGCAATTTTTTGCAGGTTTTTCTATGTGCAGGTCATCGAGGGCGAGCACCTGCGCGCCAAAGCACTAGGACAATGGACAAGGGAGGTGCCCGTCATTGCCGCGCGGGGAAAGATCGTCGATACCAACGGCGTCGTACTGGCGGAAAACGACGCCACTTATTCCGTCTTTGTCCGCCCCAATGCGGTGGAGGACAAGGCGGCAACGGCAAAGATCCTCGCGCAGATCTTCGATCTGGACGAAGCGGCGCTGTATGAAAAGATGACGGGTTCGCACGTTTCGGAGATCACCGCCGTCCGTCACGCCGAAAAGGTCAAGACGGCGCAGCTGGAAGAGTACGACCTGCCCGGCGTATACTATGCCCGCGACAACACGCGCGTGTATCCGTACGGGTCTTTGCTTTCTCGCGTGCTCGGATTTACCTCCACGGACGGTGCGGGGCTGACGGGCCTGGAAAAATATTACGACAAATACCTGACGGGCATAGACGGGGAGATCGCTTACCCCGCCGACCTCGTCGGCGCGGAAATAGAGGGGGAGGCTGTTTATTATCCTGCCACCGACGGAATGAACATCCGCCTGACCATCGATTACGGCATCCAGTCCATTGCGGAAAGCGTCATGCAGTCGCTGTACGAAGAATATTCTCCGTCCAGTGCGCAGGTCATCGTGCTCGATCCGGACACGTTTGACATCCTCGCCCTCGCGGAATCGCCTTCGTACGATCTCAACGATATTCCCCGCGAGGACACCGACCTTCTCAACGAACTCTCGCGCAACAACATCATTTCGGATATTTACGAGCCGGGCTCCACCTTTAAGATCATCACGGCGGCGGCGAACATCGAGGAATACCTGCAAGGCAACACCGCCGCGTTTTCCATGAACCACCGTTTCAACAGCAGCCGCACGCGCACGGTGGACGGTACGACCATCAAATGCTGGAGCACGCACGCCAACGGGAAACATTCCAACCAGACACTGGCGGAAGCGCTCAACAACAGCTGCAACCCCTGTTTTACGGACATCGCTCTCTCGCTGGGTAAGGAGACTTTTTACGAATATCTTTCCTTGTTCAATTTCGGGAAGACGACGGGAGTGGATTTTTCGGGCGAGGCGCAGGGAATGCTCGTTTCGGAGAGTGCCGTGCGCGATTGCGATCTGGCGCGCATCGGATTCGGACAATCGGTGGCGGTCACCGCGCTGCAGCTCGCCTGCGCGGGCGCGGCGGCGATCAACGGCGGATATTATTATCAGCCCCGCCTCGTTTGCGAGATCTATACGGAGGACGGAAGCGTCAGCACGGAGATCCCCGTCACCCTCAAAAACAGAACGATCAGCGAAGAAGCCTCTTCCTTGCTGGCTTCTTTGTTGGAAGGGGTCGTGGAAAACGGGAGCGGAAGCAAGGCTTACATCGAGGGGTATCGCGTAGCGGGCAAGACGGGCACGGCGCAAAAGTTTGAAAACGGCGCCATCGCTCAAGGGAAATACGTCTCTTCCTTTCTCGGATTTTTCCCTGCAAACGACCCGCAGTACCTCGCGCTTGTCATCGTAGACGAACCGCAGGGCGCATACTACGGCAGCGTGGTGGCGGCGCCCGCCGCGGCGGAAATATTCAGGGGCATCATCCAACTGAAAAACATCGCCCCGTATACAAAGTAAGGAGCTGAATTTTGTTACTCGGAGAATTGTTGCAAAAAGTACCGCACGAAAGCTGTGTCCGTTTTTCGGACAGGGAGATCAGGGGCGTCTGCACGGACAGCAGACAGGTATCGGAAGGGGATCTGTTCGTCTGCCTTTCGGGAGGGACAAACGACGGGCACGACTTTGCCCGTCAGGCGGTTTCGGCGGGGGCGGCGGCACTCGCGGTGGAGCGGGAACTCGATCTGCCCGTTCCGCAGATCGTCGTCGGCAGCGGCAGGAGCGCCGCCTGCGATATTTCTGCCGCATTTTACGGGCATCCCGAGCGCAGGTTGAAGATCATCGGCGTGACGGGCACCAACGGCAAGACGACCACCGCGCACATGCTTGCCTCCATCCTCACGGCGGCGGGGAAGGAGTGCGGGATCATCGGCACACTGGGCGTAAGGTATGGCGGAAAGCACTTCGAATCTGCCCTCACCACGCCCGATCCCGTCAGTTTGTATAAGATCCTGGCGGACATGGCGGAATCCGGGGTGGAATACGTGGTGACGGAGGTCTCCGCGCACGCGCTGTATTTCGGAAAGACGGACGCCATCTCTTTCGAGGCGGGCGTGTTTACCAATTTTACCGAGGATCATCTGGATTTTTTCGGGACGATGGAAAAATACGCCGCTGCCAAGGAGCGGCTGTTCGAAAGGGGCAGATGCCGCATCGCCGTGCTCAATTCGGACGACGCGGAGGGGCGGAAGATCGCGCAGAGCTGCCCCAATGCGTTCAGCTACGGGTTGGAAAATCCCGCCGACGTGTTTGCGGTGGATATCCGCGAGGGATTTGAAGGGAGTACCTTCGTCATCAACCTGTTCGACGAGCTGTACGAGATCCGTCTGCACATGACAGGCCTGCACAACGTCTATAACGCGCTGGCGGCAGCGGAGTGCGCGCGGCTGCTCGGCGTTTCGCTGCCCGTCATTGCGCAGGGGCTGGACGCGCTGCCCCGCGTGGACGGCAGGCTGGAACACGTGGCGCGGGCGGGCGGTGCGGATATTTTCGTCGACTTTGCGCATACTCCCGACGGACTGGAAAAATCTCTCTCCGCCTTGCGGCGGAACTGTACGGGCAGGCTGATCTGCGTGTTCGGCTGCGGCGGCAACCGCGAAGTGCAGAAGCGTCCCCTGATGGGGGAGATCTCTGCCCGCCTCGCCGATTTTTCCGTGCTCACTTCGGACAATCCCCGTTACGAAGACGCGTTCGATATCATCCTCGACATCGAGGCGGGTGTGCGTCGGGTCACGGACGAATACGTCATCGTGCCCGACCGCGAAAGTGCCATCGGCTACGCGCTCGACCTGTTGCGGGCGGGCGACGTCCTGCTGGTGGCGGGCAAAGGCGGGGAGCGGTACCAGGAAGTGATGGGCGTGCGCCACGTCTACAGCGATGTGGACGCTATAAAAAAATTACTCTCCGCACAGGCGGAAAAGACGGACGGACATGAAAACTGAGATCTTGGCGCTCCTTGTTTCGGGCGCGGCGGGCGCACTGCTGTGCGCCCTGCTCCTGCCCCTTCTCAAAAAGGGCGGGGCAAGGCAATATATCCTCGGCTATGTCGAGGAACATAAGGACAAGTCCGGCACGCCCACGATGGGCGGGCTTTCCTTTGTCTTCGCGGCGGCGCTGTGCGCCATCCCTTTCGGACTGTATGCGGACAAGCATACCGCCGTCGCCATCACGCTTGGCGCGGCGTGCACGGCAGTGGGATTTTTGGATGATTTTCTGAAATTCCGTTTTCATCGCAATCTCGGCCTGCGCGCGTGGCAGAAGATCGTTTTCCAGGTGGTCCTCGCCCTCATCGCGGGGGTATACTGCGTCGTCAACGATCTCACCGTGCTCAGTATCCCGTTCGCGGGGCTGCGCGTGGACATCGGCGTCTGGATGGCGCCGCTCGTCGCCTTTGCCTTTCTTGCCACCGTCAACTGCGTCAATCTGACGGACGGGCTGGACGGATTGGCGGGTTCGGTGTCCTTCTGGTACTTTGCCCTGTTTGCCGCACTGTTGTTCCTGACGGGGACGGGACAAGCCCTCGCCCGTCTGTGTCTTCTGCTCTGCGGGGCGCTTGCCGGATATCTGCTTTTCAATATCTACCGCGCGTCCGTGTTTATGGGGGACACGGGGTCTCTCGGGCTGGGCGGGTTTGCGGCATCGGTGGCGGCGCTGAGCGGAAATCTCCTGTATATCCTGATTTTCGGCGTTATGTTCGTGTGTT
>CALVHV010000028.1 GCA_944328845.1 uncultured Clostridia bacterium
GTCCGCGTCGATGAGAAGCACTCCCTTATATTCGTGCAATAAAAAACAGAGGATATCGTATACTCCGCGCGATACGCCGCAGCCCATACCTACGGCGAGGCAATCCGCGCCCACCGTCAGAGAGCGAAGAAAAGACTCGTCGAAGCGCAGATTCCCGTTTTCGGAAGGCGCGCGTGTGAGGATGGCTTCGGGATATTTTCCGATGCAGGCAAAAAACAGCTCTTCGGGCAGGGCGAGGCAGGTATAGCCGCACCCCGTGCGCAGCGCCGCCGCGGCGGAAAGAAGGGGCGCACCCGAATAGCGCAGACTGCCCGCAAGGATGACCGCTTTGCCGTAACTGCCCTTGTTCGTGTTTTTTTTGCGGGGCGGGAACAGCGGAGCAAAATCCTCTGCTTCCGTCAGCCGCATCCCATCAGCCTGTACAGCAATGCCGATGTCCTTTCGCACGATTTTTCCGCATACGTCTGCCCCTTTTGCAAGCAAAAGCCCCGCTTTCAGTTCTCCGATGGCAACGGTAACGTCCGCACGGACGCACAGTTTTCCCAACCCCGAATCGCCGTTGAGCCCGCTGGGGATGTCTGCCGAAATCACTTTGGCGCCGCTCCCGTTGATGTCCCTGATGGCGGCGGCGTACGCTCCCTGCGGTTCGCCGTGAAAGCCTGTGCCGAAGATCGCATCGATGACAACGTCCGCTTCCCGCACGAAAGCGGACACCTGCCTGCCCGTGTATTTGTCCCGCTGGGCGGCGCAATCGGCGGAAAGTTGTTCGGACAGGGAGAAAACACACACGTCGATCCCCTTTTCGTGCAGGAGACGCGCCGCGCACCAGCCGTCTCCGCCGTTGTTTCCGCCGCCGCAGACGGCTATGACGCTCTTGCCGCCGCAGGCGGCGAGCAGTTTTTCCGTCTCCTCGGCAAGCGCCGCGCCCGCACGCTCCATCAGCTCCTGCGAGGGAACGCCCAAAGTGCGGATGGTGTATTCGTCTGCCGCGCGCATCTGTGCGCAGGTGAGCACTTTTTGCATGGATGGCCTCCTTGTTTTCAGTCCTCCTCTTCAACGCCGAGCGAAGAGAGCGCGTCCTTGGCGGTTTCGTAATCGAAACCCTTGGAAAGAAGGTTGCGGAACGCCTTGGACAAGTTTTCGCGCGTGAATTCCCTGTTCTTCATGTATTTGCGCGCCGCCTGTGCCGCTGCTTCCGCCTCGCCCGTGCGTTCGGCGAGCGCCGCCTCGATATCTTCTTCCTCCGCGCCCCGCTTTTTCAGTTCCTGCGCCACGCGGCGGGAACCGTAATTTTTGCCCGCCGTCTCCACGTACAGTGCGCAGTATTCCCTGTCGTCGACAAAATGATACTCGCCGAGTTTTTCCATGACGTAGTCGCAGACGGCGTCCACATATCCCTTTTTTTTGAGGAAGTCGCGCATCTGCCTGCGCGTTTTCATGGTGGCGGAGAGATGGGTGAGCGCCTTGTCGAGCGCCTGCGACTTTTCGCTTTCAAGCTGGATCTCATCCAGACGGTCGCAGTCGATCTGCATCCCCTCTTTCAGGCGGAAAGAGAGCGCCGTTTCCAGCTTCAGCCCGCAATAAAACCTGCCGTCCACATACACGCTGACCCGCTCTTTGTCCTTTTTTTGCTGTACGATCGACGTGATCTCCGACATACGTACCCCCGTTTTAGTGAAAATTCCGCACCCGAAATGGGTGCGGAAAGAAAGTTTATTCTTCTACGGTAAACTGGATCTTTTGCGAGAGGGCGCGCGGATACAGCTCGTTCATCCGCTCCCCCACGGCGCGCAGATACGCGTCCCCTTTTGTGTAAAACACAAAGCGCACGGGGTCGCGGTTGCGTTCGAATCCGAAATCGAACCCGACAGTGGAATCGAGGACGCAGAGCTTTAAAGACTTGCGTACCATCCCCTGCATCCAGACATAATCCTCCCCGTCCTCCTCTTCCTTTTGCAGGATATCGGCAAACAGATCGGACAGCGACTCGAACTCCGCCCAGAACTTTTTGATCGCCTTGTCGTTCGGCTTTTTCTTGAACAGTTTGTCGAACAGCATCAGAGTTTGACGACCCAGCCGTATTTGTCTTCCAGACGGCCGGACTGGATACCCGTGATGGTATCGTACAGCCATTTGGTGATCTTGCCCATCTCGCCGCCGTTGACGACATAGTCCTTGCCCTTGTACTCCATCATGCCGACGGGAGAAATGACCGCGGCGGTACCCGTACCGAACGCTTCGTCCAGCTTGCCCGCCTGCTGTGCGGCGATGACTTCGTCAATGGAGACGCGGCGCTCGCTGACGCGGTAGCCGTGTGCCTTCAACAGCTCGATACTGCTCTTGCGCGTGATGCCGGGAAGGATGGAACCGACCAGCTCGGGCGTGACGACTTCCCCGTCGATGACGAAGAACATGTTCATCGAACCGACTTCCTCGACGTATTTCTTCTCGTTGGCGTCCAGCCACAGGACCTGATCGAAGCCCTTCTTTTCCGCCTCTTCGCCCGCTTTAAGGCTGACGGCGTAGTTAGCGATGCACTTCGCTTCCCCCGTGCCGCCGACGGTGGCGCGGGTATAATAATCCTCGACGAGCAAGCGGGTAGGCGCCAGTCCGTGCGCATAATAGCTCCCCACGGGGGAAAGGATGATAAAGAACAGATATTCGGAACTTGCATGCACGCCCAGCGCCGCGTTGGTAGCGATGATGCTGGGACGGATGTACAGCGCCGTGCCGGGCGCGGTGGGGATCCAGTCTTTTTCGATGCGCAGCAGCTCGAACAGCCCTTCCAAAACTGCCTTTTCGTCGATCTGCGGGATGCACATGCGCGCCGCCGAACGGTTCATGCGCTTGAAGTTCTCTTCGGGACGGAACACACGCACTTCGCCCTTTTCGTTGCGGAATGCCTTCAACCCCTCAAAGATGCCCTGCGCGTAATGGAACACGGTGGTGGCAAGGTCGAACTCGACGGGACCGTACGGCTCGATCTGCATTTCCTGCCAGGCGCCGTTTTTGTAGCGCATGGTCAGCATATAATCGGTAAAGATCTTACCGAAGCCCAGTTTGCTCTCGTCGGCGGGTTTCGCCTTCAATGTTTTCGCCTTGATAAATTTCATATGACTCTGACCTTCTTTTCCGCGGAGGGAAGATCCCTTCGTTTTTTCGTATTATATCACATTTATCCGTGTTTGTAAACGATTTGCAAATCGGATAATATAGATTGCGGCGATGTGTTTTTCCGATCGTCCTCAATATTTGAGAAATCCGCACAGAAAATCGATGTCGTCCAGCTTTCTGCGCAGCTTCTCCGTTTCTGCCTTCTGCTGCGCCGCCAGCGATTCCGCCACTGTCTGCGCAACTTTACGCACCCGCTCTGCCTTCCGTGCCCTCACGATCCCCGCGAGGATAAGAAAGAAAAGCAGGGCGACGGAAAGGCTCAACAGGATCCCGCCCGCAACGGAAAAGCCCATTGCGGCGCCTGTGTTGCCCAGCAGAGCGATCCCGAGAAAAAAGCAGAGCATAAACGCGACGCCCGCCAGGATGAACCAGACGGAGAACTTCGGCGACATTTTCGCCTCTGCGGGCGGCGGTTCGACGTGCTGCGCCGCTTTGAGCGCGTCCGCCGTGCGGCGGCGCATCACACTCAGCTGCGGCACGTACCGCGCCCCCGCCTGCCTGCGCTCCTGCGCGGGCATGGTATCCAGGGCCGCCTCCGCGTTCTCTCTGACCGACGGAAAGGCGGAAAAATCGGATAACTCGCGCGTTGCCGCGCGCACGACGCCCCAGTGCGCCTGCCAACAGTCTTTTTCCTGCAGCGCCTTATAAAACTCTTCGAGCGCGGCGCTCCACACGCCCGCTTCCAACAGTTTTTCCGCATCGGCAAGCGCGCCCGCAGCGGGCGGTTTGCTCTCCCGCAACGGCGAAAAAGGCTGCTTTTCCTCGGCCTCGGAAGGGCTCTCCCTCGACGGGAGCAGATCTTCTTTCTGCCCGCCCTGACGTTCGAGATACGCCTTTCGCGCGAGCGGCAGGTCAATAAAGGACATACACCCGGGACAAATATCCGAGCGCATGCCCTCGGCCGATTCAAATTCTTTTCCGCATTTGTAACAGCGGACCTTCTCCTTCATTCAGTCCCCCTCCCGTTCGGACAGCGGAAAGGGAAAGAGGTATTCCTCCCCTTCTTCCGCGGTGACGCGGCCCGCCATGTGATCGGTGAGCGCGGACACGAACGCGGACGCGTCTTTCGCCTGAACGGCGGCCAGGACGCGCACTTTTTCCGCAAATTCGGTGTCTTTGACGGTACATTCGCGCGAAGAAAGATACTTTTTCAGGGCGTCGAAATGCTCGTACGAAACGCACAGGCGGATCTCGCGGCAGGGCGTATAGCGGCGCACGTCCGCACGGGAAAGCGCTTCCGATGCCGTGCCCGCATAGGCACGCACCAGTCCGCCTGCGCCCAGTTTGATCCCGCCGAAATAGCGGGTGACGACCACGACCGTCTCGAACAGTTTTTTATTTTTCAGAACTTCCAGCATGGGCATCCCCGCCGTGCCCTGCGGCTCGCCGTCGTCCGAAAAGCGGAGAAGGTTCCCCTTTCGGTCGGCAACAAACGCAAAACAGTTGTGTGTGGCAAGAGAATGTTCGGCACGCACGCCCGCAATAAAGGCGCGCGCCTCCTCCTCGCTCTCCGCGTGCGCGCAGTGCGCGATAAAGCGGGAACGCTCGATCACTTTTTCGTAAACGGAGGGCGAATAGACGCTGAGGTAACTCATCCGAGAAGGATCTTGATGTGGACTTTTTTGCCCTTGTGCAGAATAAAGCTGCCGTTGGCCTTTGCCGCCGCGGGAATAGGCGCGTTGACGTCCTCGATCTTTTCTTCGTCCACTTTGACGCCGCCGCCCTCGATGAGCCTGCGAGCCTCGCTCTTGGATTTGGCTGCGTTGGCCGCCACCAGAGCGTCCGCCACCGTTGCGGTGTCCGCGGGGATGTGCACCGTGGGCATGTTTTCCGCGTCCCCTCCGAACGCCGCCTTTGCCTGCGCCTGCGCGGCATTTGCCTTCTCTTCGCCGTGGACCATCTTGGTCAGCTCGTACGCCAGCGTCTCCTTGGCGGCGTTGATGCGCTCGTCCTTGTGCGCGCAGAGCTCCGAAATGCGCTCAAGCGGCAGGAAGGTGAGAAGCTTGAGACACTTTTCCACGTCCGCGTCGTCCGTGTTGCGCCAGTACTGGTAAAATTCGTACGGGGAAGTCTTGTTTTCGTCCAGCCAGACGGCGCCCTTTGCCGTCTTGCCCATCTTGCGGCCGTCGGAGGTGGTGAGCAGGGTGAACGTCATCGCAAATGCGGGCTGCTGTTCCTTGCGGCGGATGAGGTCCGCGCCCGCAAGGATGTTGCTCCACTGGTCGTCCCCGCCCAGCTCGAGGCGGCAGCCGTATTTCTGGAACAGTACCAGGAAGTCGTACGCCTGCATGAGCATGTAGTTGAATTCAAGGAAGGAGAGCCCGCGCTCGTAACGGGACTTGAAGCACTCCGCCGTCAGCATCTTGTTGACGGAGAAATGCACGCCGATGTCGCGCAAAAAGTCGATATAATTGAGTTTTGCCAGCCAGTCGGCGTTGTTGACCATGATGGCACCGTTTTCCCCTTCGAAGTCGATGAAACGCGCCATCTGCTTGCGGAAACATTCGCAGTGATAGTCCACCGTCTCGCGCGTCATCATCGAACGCATGTCCGTCCTGCCCGAAGGGTCGCCGATCATGCCCGTGCCGCCGCCGATGAGGACGATGGGTTTGTGTCCCGCCATCTGCATATGCTTCATGGCGATGAGCTGCATGAAGTGCCCGACATGCAGGCTGTCCGCCGTCGGGTCGAATCCGATATAAAAAGGCACGCTCTCACTGCCGAGCAGCTTGTAAAGATCTTCTTCGTAGACCGTCTGTTTGATAAATCCTCTCTCGCGGAGGGTGTCCATTACATTTTTTGCCATTTTACTGTTACTCCTTGCTGTCTGATTGTATCGTATGTATCCTGCGGGGCGCGGAAGAGACCGCGCCCCGCAGCTATTGCCGTCAGGTGGGATCGCTGTTGAGATAGATCGCCATCCCCTCGTACATTCCCATGCCCGTCACGCTGAGCCCGCCGCCGACCCCTTCCAAATACGCAGGGGTCACGACGCAATAATAGGTGTCGTAATCCGTTTCCAGTTTGAGGAAATAATCACCGAAGATGCTCCAGGTGCCGCTCATCGTCTCTCCATTGGAAATATAGGAGAATTCGCCGCCGTCCGCGCCGTTATAGGTAAACGTCGCCGCCGTGGACGAGAGCGGGGTAGACACGCCGTCCTGCATGAGCACGAGCTGGTATTTGCCGTTCGTCAGTTCGGCAAATTCTTTTGCCGTTACCGTGCGCAGGCGCTCGCCCGCATAACGGTTGGGATTGATGACGATCTGGCCGAGGGAATTGAGATAATACTGGTTGATGAACAGGGCAAAGTCCCCGCCCATTTCTGTCTGATAGTAGCGGTTGATGCGGGAAACGACGTTGATGCCCGAACGGGTCGTATACAGGTCGTTGTGCCCGGGCGCATAGACGTTGTACTCGATCGTGCCCCTGCCCGCATTCGCCTCCATCACCGTGCCGTCCGAATAGACAAACTTATAAGCGCCCATCGCCTTGTAACCCGTGCCGGAAGAGCCGTCGCCCGTCGCGTTGAGTTCCTCTTCGTAAGCGTCGAGATAAGGGCCTTTGACCGCGCCGTCGGAAATCGCATAGCGCATATTATAGCTGGAAGCGAGCAATCCGTAGGAGGTCATAAAGAAATATCGGGTTTCGATCGTTTCTTTCAGCGTGCCGTCGTCGTTGTAGACGGGCACGTCGTCGTGCCGCGCGATGACGGGGGCCTCCATGGCGCCCGAGGCGATCTGCGTGCCGCAGTATTTTGCGCCGTCCGTCCCCTCCATGCGGTGCTCTTCGTGGAAAGCGGTCACCTCTTCGTCTGTGTACAACTTGTTCATCCCCACCGATTTGAGGCCCGTCTTGGTGTTGATCTCATGGATATACAGCCCGTCGTGGAAGGAGCCGTACGCCATGTACATCTTTCCGTTCGGGGTGAAAATGATCTGCGGGTCGATGGCGTTGACCATCCCGTTTGCCGCACCGCCGTTGACGGGCAGGCAGGACTGGAACAGGATGCCCTTGTATTCGAAGGAACCGGGAGTGAGGTCCTCGCTGTAGCACAGGAAGATCGCCGCGCGGTCGTTGCCGTCCGTCTGACCCGCATCCTCCGTATACACGGCGCAGGTATACAGCCAGAAGCCCTCCCCGTTCGGGCAGGCGACGATGTCCGGCGCCCAGAAGCTCGCCTTGGAGATCGTCGGGCAATCCAGCGCCGTCAGGACGTCGGCAAACTCTTCGTCCCAGCTCTTGCCGGAAGGAGATTCGCCCGAAAAGCCGTTGAACGTGGTACCGTAATACGTCCAATGAATGAGGTCGAAAGAGCGGCGGATCTGGTTGCCGCCCGTGCTCCAACCTGTCGTAAACACGTAGTAATATCCGTCATATTCGATCAGCGACGGGTCGTGCGAACCGTTGATGCCGTTATCGCGGATGCTGGTCAGTTTGGGGTCGGTGGGATAGGCGCCCTGGGACGTGACGGTGGCCGTTTCGAGCACGTTCCCGTCCTCGTCGCACAGATCGATGTACAGCGTGCCGTTGCCCGCCGCCGCCACCGTCATCGTCTCCTCGTCGAATACGGCGATCGAGGCAGGATCCTCTACCGCGGAGCCGTCCACCGCGACGGCGCGCTGTTTGTATTCCGCCACTTTGGCGCCTTTGGTCAGTTCGAGCGTGGCGGTCTTATCCTTTTCGGCAATGTATCCTTTGCCGCTGTCATCGTAAAAAACATTCAGATTGGGTTCTACGAGATACCCGCTGTCCTTTTTAGAACAGGAAACACAGGAAAAACAAGATAAAAGCAAAACACAAGCGAGCGTTAAAGTGCAGAATTTTCTCTTCAAAACACTACCTCCGCCGGGTTATTTTATTAGATTTTACCACAAATAAAGAGGTTTGTAAACATTTGCGCCGGAAAAACTTGAATTTTTTCCCCGCCGCGAAAAATTTTTCTTTCCGTGCATTTCTTTTACCGAAATTATTGAAATCTTTCTGAGGTTGTGGTATAATAACTTTCGGTTAAGACCCAATCTGAACAGGTAAAATCAATATCGGAGGAAGAAAAATGCAATATTCTCGCGAAGTTGAAGAAATGATTTGCGTTGCCAAAGGCCCCAACCACGGCCCCGCTCCCATCCCCGAAGAAGGAAAATGGGTACAGGCAAAGGAAATCAAAGACATTTCCGGGCTGACGCACGGCGTCGGCTGGTGCGCACCCAAACAGGGCGCCTGCAAGCTGACCCTCAACATCAAACAGGGCATCATTCAGGAAGCGCTGGTGGAGACGCTGGGCTGCTCCGGCATGACCCATTCCGCAGCCATGGCCGCGGAGATCCTGCCTAAAAAGACCATCCTCGAAGCGCTGAACACCGACCTCGTCTGCGACGCCATCAACACCGCCATGCGCGAACTGTTCCTGCAGATCGTGTACGGCAGAAGCCAGTCCGCATTCTCCGACGACGGACTCGTCATCGGCGCAGGTCTGGAAGATCTCGGCAAAGGCACCCGTTCCCAGATCGGCACCATGTACTCCACTGCGGAAAAGGGCGTGCGTTACCTCGAAATGACGGACGGCTATGTCACCCGCATGGCGCTGGATGCAAACAACGAAGTGATCGGCTATGAGTTTGTCAACTTCGGCAAGATGATGGACTTCATCAAGGGCGGCATGAGCGCCGACGACGCACTGAAAAAAGCAAAAGGCCATTACGGCAGATTTACCGAAGCCGACGGGGCGGTCAAATACATCGATCCCCGCAAAGAATAAGGAGGTGCGCGACAATGAGTATCACGTTTGAAGGTTACGAGAGAAGAATCAATCAGATCCGCCCTGTCATGGACAAGTACGGCATCAAGGATTTTGAAGACGCAAAGCGCATCTGCAACGAAAAGGGCTTCGACGCCTACGACATCGTGAAGAGCGTTCAGCCCATCGCCTTTGAAAACGCAGGCTGGGCTTACACCCTCGGCGCAGCGATCGCCATCAAAAAGGGCTGCAAGAAAGCTGCCGACGCGGCGGAAGCCATCGGCGAAGGCCTGCAGGCGTTCTGCATCCCCGGTTCCGTCGCCGATCAGCGCAAAGTCGGACTCGGCCACGGCAACCTCGCCGCCATGCTGCTGCGCGAAGAGACGGAGTGCTTCTGCTTCCTGGCAGGACACGAATCCTTCGCCGCGGCGGAAGGCGCCATCGGTATCGCAAAGAATGCGAACAAGGTCCGCAAAAATCCCCTGCGCGTTATCCTCAACGGTCTGGGCAAAGACGCGGCATATATCATTTCCCGCATCAACGGCTTTACCTATGTGCAGACCAAGTATGATTACTACACCGGCAAGGTGACCATCGTCAAAGAGACCCCCTACTCCAACGGCGAGCGCGCAAAAGTGCGCTGCTACGGCACGGACGACGTCAACGAAGGCGTTGCCATCATGATCATGGAAAAAGTAGACGTCTCCATCACGGGCAACTCCACCAACCCGACCAGGTTCCAGCACCCCGTTGCGGGCACCTATAAAAAATGGGCTGTGGAAAACGGTAAGAAATATTTCTCCGTTGCTTCCGGCGGCGGCACGGGCAGAACGCTCCACCCCGACAACATGGCTGCAGGTCCCGCAAGCTACGGCATGACGGATACGATGGGCCGTATGCATTCCGACGCACAGTTCGCAGGTTCTTCCTCCGTTCCCGCACACGTCGAAATGATGGGTCTCATCGGCATGGGCAACAACCCGATGGTCGGTGCGTCCGTTGCAGTGGCCGTTGCCGTGCAGGAAGGCATGACCAAATAATCTTCCCTGACGAGACGATCGTTTTGATCTGAACAGAAATAAGAGAGGTTTCGGCAAGTTTGCCGAAACCTCTCTTTTCCGATACTGTGCACAACAGGGGCGGCGCCCTTTTTTCGGCGCCGCCCTTTTTTGTTATTTGATCCTCTTTTTTCTGCGCCCCGTCAGCACACACGCGCCGCCCAGCAAAGGCAGGGCAAGCGCCGCGCTTGCGGCAGAAAGAGTACCGCCGCAGCCGCTTTTTTCTGTCGGCTCTTCAGTCTCTCCGCCAGGGTCTGTCGATCCATCGCCCGGTTTTCCGTCTTCGCCCGGATCGGGAATTTCCGTATCCCCGTCTCCGCCCGGTTCCTCTTGCGGCGGAACAGGATTTTCTTCGGACAGCGTCCTGATCATGATCTGCGCATACAGGCGACACAGGAAATCGTTGGGATGGTTGACGTTGTTCCCCGTCATGTCCGCATAGCGCTTGTTCTGCAACAGCGTGAGGTAAGCACCGTAAATGTCCGCGACGGCGACCCCCTCTCCTTCCAGCGCCAAAAGCTCTTCCCGATACAGGGGAATGTTTTTATACACGCCCGCATTCATTTCCGCCTCTGGATTGGGCAGGAAATTGGTGACGAGAATAAATTCCGTCTGCGGATTTTCTTTTGAAATAGTACGCATCATGCGCACGATGTTATTGGCGTAGCTGCTCGGCGAAAGCGTTCCCTCATTGCCCGCAAATTCGACAACGACGAGGTCGGGCTTGAGTTTTGCGATCGCAGACGCCTGCGTAACGCCCCACGCAGTGTTCATACCGCCCTTGGCATAGTCGTAGACGGGCAAGACAGAATGATTTGCATAGAGCGCACCAAGGCGGTTGACGGTCATTTGCGTCCACTTGTTCGAATAAGGAGCGGCTTTGATCACGCCCGTTGCGTTTGCCCCTTCCAGCACGCTGTCGCCCAAAAAGACGATCTTCAGCGGCTGATCTTCCCGCAGTTTTTGCATCGTCTGCGGCAACAGAGAGGCTTTTCCGTAAACCTCCTCCCCTTCCCACGAATCGCTGTGCCGATAAGTGACGGCGATCTGCATGGCATGGAAGAAATAGCTTTCCCGAAAGGCGACGTAGCCTCCGCCTTCTGCCGTCATCGTTCCGCCGAACCAGCCGCCGTTCTCCTCCGAAGGATAATAATCCTCATAGCGCACCACGGGTATAGACGAATTTTCCGTCAGGCGCAGTTTTCCGTCTGCAATGACGTAGTCCACCCCTTCCTTATACTCCGTGAAAAGATCGGAAGACCGAACGGACAAGATCTCGTCGGGGGTGTACAGGAGAGGCGCGTCGGGAACGTTCCCGTCCTTGTCCTCCACAAACATCACCGACTCGTTGAGCATGGTATCCCCTTCAAAATAGGGCTGTGAGTAAAGCTCGTCCGTGTCTTCCTCAACGCCGTTCGGGTTGCGGACCAGCCACAGCGTTCCGTACGCCGCCGCATTGTTGTCGATGACGCCGTCGTCATCTCCCCAGACATAAAACCGCTCTGCCATGCTGCCGTCGTTGCCGGAAGGGAGTCCGCTGTTGTATTGCAGGGAGAAGCCGATCTCGCCGCCCTCCCGCAGAGCGTCCTTGCAGAAATCCTCGGGCACCAACCGCATTTGCAGGCGTACCTGCCCGCGATAATACACAAACGAGAAGTCCAGCGTTTTGAGAACGGAATAACCGTTTACGCTGACCCCGCCGAAATTGACGGGTTTTTCCCCTTCGATGGGAAGCCACGGCGCAAGATTGAATGCGTACACGCCCGCGCGCTCCCTCTGTCCGACGGAGCAATCGGACGGCGCGACGCCGTCGAAATCCACCGCCAGTCTCACCCAGTCGCCGTTGCCGCCGTTACTCTTTTCGGCGTCCGCAACGATCAGGGACAAATACAGTGCTTCTTCGTCCCACATCGCCTGGAAATAGTCAGTCTGCGAGACCCGCCCAGGTTCGGAAAAATATTCTTGGGGGATGCCGTTTTCGGTCGGTGCAACGGAAAACGAATAGACGTCTGCCGAAAATTCGCGCGAAGGCAATGTTTCTTCCTCCTCCTGATCGGACAGGGAAATGCTGCCGATCTGCCGCAAGTCGTCGTACAGATTCGGCAGGGCGGAATTCCAGCCGAGAATTTTGGGCGTACCTGCAAAGTTGACGTACCTGACATCGAATCCGATCTCTTCTCTGCCCTCTACTGCCTGCCGCGCCCGTTCGTTGAGTATCCACACGGTGCGCACGGTGTACGTTCCGTCCGCATACGTCGGGGTGTTGATCGTACAATTTTCAAAAATACGGTTTCCCGCATGTTCCGCCGACTGGTCGTCGGAGGGAATGACGATATTCTGCGGTTCCGTCCCCGTGGCGGGCAACCACGGGAAGAAATTGAAAGAATAGATCCCGCCTGTCATTTCTCCGTCAAAGCAGAGCGGCGCCTCTCCCTGCGGGACTCCGTCCAGGCAAAAGGCGAGCTGAACGGACGCCTTGTTGACGTCCGTCAGATCGGGATCGGTAATGCGGATGTCGATATAGAAGGCATCGCCCGATTTCCGGAATGTAAATTCTCCCGTCACGTCCTCTGCATTCTGCACATTTTCGGACAGGGTATATGTCCCCGTTTCCGCCGCGGCGGCGGGGCGCAAAAACAACAGGCAGGACCCGAGAAGCATCATCAAAAGCGCTGCGGGAAGCAAAACGGCACACGCGATCTTTTTCATCTTTTCCCCTCCCGTCCGAATCAACCGTAATTGTAATTCGGGTTGTATCCGTTTTTCCAGCCGGTCGTATCGATGCCGAGCGCGGAGATCATCTCCTGTGCGCCCTCATACAGTTTCTGATCGTAAGCTTTTAAAAATCTCGCGTCGTCGTACCTGCCCGAGACCCAATACTGGAAACTCTTGGACATGGAACTTTGGGTGGAAACGGTGACGCCCGTCGTCCACTGACAAGAAGGCGTGCGCGCAAATTCGCCGCGGATGTAGTCCTCTATCTCCGCAGGGATGATGGTCCCGTACACGGCGCCGACGTATTCGCCCGCCTTTTCGTCCACCATCCTGTTGATGTTTTCGGGAACGGTGAGCCACATCAGATACAGTTTTGCGGCAAGAAGCTGACCTTCGCCTTTCTTTTCCACCGCCTGTTTGCAGATATTGAACGATTCGGCGATGGGAGGATTGTAGGCACCCTCTCCGAACTCGAAATCGGCACAGTATTCGGACGTTTCCGAATCGGCAAGCGGCGTTGCAAAGATCCCGTACTCGAATTTACGCTCCGCATTGACGTTTTCCGTACCGATACGCCACATTCCGTCTTCCATCATGGCGACTTTGCCCTCGTTCCAAAGAGGCTCGTAATCGGTATTCGCAGCACCCGTCTGCAGGATATTTTCGTACTTGTAACGCACTTCTCCGTACAGAGACATGATATTTTCGCGGTTTTTACCCTGTCCGTAAAACACGCCCTCATACACCGCGCGCAGAAGCTCGTCCTGCGTCATGTATCCGTTTTTATCGTAATCCCACTGATCCTGAATGGCCTTTGCGTACGTGGGGCCGAGCGAGAACTGAATGTCCCACGTATCGATATTGGCTTCTGCGTTCAAAGACCAGGGCGCGACCGCAATATAGCCCGCATCGTTGATGACTTTGCAAACCTGCTTGAACTCTTCCCACGTGCGCGGAACGGAAAGGCCCAGCTCTTCAAAGATGTCCTTGTTGTAAAAGTACGCCGTTGCCGTGCCCGGATAGCACATGACGGGTACGGCGACGGTATTGTCTGCCGCGTCGGTGGTCATGTCGCTCGTCCACATGTAATCAGGGAACATATCCTTCCAGTGCTCGCTGCCGCGTTCGCCCTCTTCCACAAACACGTTAGGTTCCTGCAAGATGTCGTCCAAATTGATAAACCAGCCTCTCTCCGCATACTCCGCGCCGTGCATCATCACGATGTCGGGCGGTTCGTTGGAGGCGATCTGCGTGGTCATCCACTGCGCCCAGTCCCCTACGCTCTTTTTGTTGTATGCCCATTCCACCGTGACGTTGGGGAACATCTCGCAAAACTCGTCCGTGATCTCCTGAATAGAGCGGAAAACCACAGGCTGCTGTTCGGTGGGGACGGTATTTGTCGTCGGCAAGAGCCCGTTCAGATCCACCAACAGGGTGACAGGCTTTCCGTCGTTGATGACGATGTCGTTCCACCCGCCCGAGATCTGCTCGCCGCCGTCGCCGCAGCCGACGCCTGCAAGGCAGAACGTCGCGCCGAGCAATACCGCAAAAGTACGTTTCAGAAATTTATTCAAAACACGACCTCCTCAGAATTTGACCGCCGCGCTCGTAAGTCCTTCCACATAGAAACGATTGGAAAAGACGTAGAGAAGGATCAGCGGAACAGATGCGATGAGATATCCCGCAAACAGCGTAGGATAGCTGCCGCTGTTTGCAGAGAGAAATTCTTTTTTGATGGCCGCCGCGATCGTCAGCTTATTCGCGTCCGAAGGAATGGCGATCATCGGCCAGATATAGTCGTTCCAGGTGCCTGTCAGCTGCATGATGGCAAGCGTGAGCAGGATGGGAACGGAGAGCGGAACGCAGATGCTCAGATAACAGCGCAGATCCCCTGCACCGTCCATCTTTGCCGCCTCGAAAATGCTTTCCGAAACTCCCTCAAAAAACCCGCGCAGAAGGAAGACGCCGAAAACGGATCCGCCCGTGATGATGGGGATGATGAGGATGAGGTAGGTATCCGTGCCGACCAGCTGCTTATACAGCATAAAGCTGGGGACGAGCGTCATGATGGCGGGGATCATCATGAGAGCGATGACCATCCCGTACAGAAAATTTTTGAGGAAAAACTTCATTCTGGCGAAGGCATACGCCGCCAGAGAAGAGACGACAAGCACGCCCAGCGTACCCGCGCCGCCCACAAACACCGTGTTGAGGATGTACACCCAAAGTTCTTTGAGCGCAAACCAGACGTTTTCGAAGTTGAGCGGGAGAGTGGGATACCATTTGGAGATATTGAACTCCGCCGTCGACTTGAAGGAACACCAAACCGCCATAAACAGCGGATAGACCATGACCAACAGCATGAGCACGAGCAGAACATGGTCCACGATCTGCCCGATACGGATTTTCGTGCGTTGCATCAGATCTGATCCTCCTGACTTTTTTTGCCCAAGCGGAACGCGAGCAAGGTAAAGAGCATGATGACGACAAACAGGAAGGTGCCGATGGCGCTGGCAAAGCCCATACGCCCGGCGCGGAACGCCTGTTCATACATGTAATATCCGGGCACCATGGTGTCGTAACCCGGCCCGCCGTCCGTCAACAAGAACTGGACGGAATAGTCCTGGATACCCGCGATAAGGCCGTTGATAAGGAAAAACTTGACCTGACCGAAGATCTGCGGCAGATCGATGAGAAAGATGATCTGCCAGGTCCCCGCGCCGTCGATGCGCGCGCTCTCGCGCGCTTCCCCGGAGGTCGCGTTCAGCCCCGAAGTGTAAATGAGCACGCTCGTGCCGCCGATCCACGGAAAGCCCATAAAGATGATGGCGGGAATGACGGTGCGCGAGTCGTTGAGCCAGTCGATGGTCTCCCCGCCCAACGCCGTCCACACGGCCGAAACGAGACCGAAATTGGGGTCGTAGATGTAATCCCACACCAACGTGACGACCACGCCGGGAGCGACCATCGGGATCAGGATCCAAAGCCTGTAAAAGGACTTTGCCTTGTCCGAACAGAGGTTGAACACCATCTCCGCCGCAATGAGGGGAACGACGATGTTGATGATCAGTTTGGGAAGGAGAAGTTTGATAAGAGTGACACAGGAAGGCCAGAACACTTCCGTATCCGAAAACAGCTCCTTATAGTTGGCAAAGCCGATAAAAACAGATTCGCCCGTGTCCTTCCAGTCGAAGAAGGAATGATAGATCCCGCTGAACGCAGGAAAATAAGAAAACAGGATCAGGAAAAAGAAGAGCGGCAGGAGAAATGCGTATGCTTTTTTGGAGACATACAGCTTTTTTCCGACCGAGGCAAACGCCTGCCCGACCCGCGAAAACGCATTTTTGATGGTCTGCATCCGTCAATCACCTCACATATCAGATATCGTAAAAGATGTCGTCCGTCGTCATGCCGCTGCCCTCTTCCGAAACGGGTTTGACCATTTCCAGGGAATACTCCTGTTCGGCAGGCACGAAAATGAACAGCGAATTGTTCTCGTCCCGCACCGTGACGGTAACGGGATCCGCTGAACCGCCGGTCCCCGCACGGTAACAACGGTAATCGAACTGCGCATAGCCGTCCTCGTCCGTGACGACTCTTCCTATAATGTTTCTGTTCGTCTTGACATACAGCGTATGGTTTTTCCGCGGCGCAGCGCCCTGCGTGACCCGCACGACGAACCGCACATACGTTTCTCCGTCCGCAACGCCGATGTCCTCTTCCAGCAGCGCTCCGTCCTCCGTATAGACAGGTTCACCCTGCCGCTGCACGGAAACGATCTCGATATCGTAGGTGAGCGAGATGATCAGATCTGCCAGCGCGCCCAGAAGCAATACAGCGATCAGGACGCCGATCACGATCAATTTTTTAACAGTGTTCATCTTTGTCCCCTTCCAATGAATATATCACGACGATATTTTCGTCGCCGTCGTAGCAGATGTGCAGTTCTTCCGCACCCTGCTGCGGGAAATACAGCCAGGAAATGCCGCTCCAGATGTCTGTTCCGACCGTGCTCTTCAGCGCTTTGTTCCCGTCCGTCACCGTGAGATCGGCGGGATACCCGCGCAGACTGCGGAGAGGCAGCCCGTTGTGCTCGAAGCGGAGAGATACGTCCCTCCCCTCCGTGGGGAGCACCAGTTCGCTGTGCGCGTCCAGCACAAGCTTTCCGCCGCAGAAAGGTTGTGCATCGCGTTTCCAGCGGATCAGGCGATACCCGTTGGGGGAAAGTTCGTCCGAATATCCGCCGAACGTCCTGCACTTTCCGCCTTTCTTTTCCCCGTTTTCGAGGATGCGCTCGACCGTGACGGCACAGTTTTCCCATTCGGGAAGAGTGAGAGCAAACCTTTGCGAACAAGTGGTAGGATTGAGGATGACGGCATAGCCCATATCCCCTTCCGACACGCTGTAACCGTACACCTCTCCCTTCCTCGGATCGCCCAGGATGCAGGAGGTATCGTAGCTGCCCGAACAGATCTCGTCGAACACGCCGCCGATCAGACGCAGGTATTCGGCGTCTGAATCGTCCAAAAGATCCGTCTTTCCGTACAGGTGCAGTTTCCCGCTGCCGCGCATGGCGTTCATCAGCCAGCCGCAGCGGAACAGCTTTTTGCCCAGTTTGTAGATGGTGGACGTGTCCCCGATCATCGTGCCGTGATCGTCGATACCGCCGAACGGCATCAGCGCGTCGTAGAAATTGCGGATCATGGCGTCCGTGTAATACACGAGGGAATCGGCAAGTTCGGGAGAGGCGATCTCGCTCGGACGGGGGTCGCCGCAATACACGTAATCGACCGCCCTGCTCCAGTACGGAGACACCGCAAACCCGCTCTTCTTTTTGACGCTGCCGATCCAGTCCAGCTCCGTCGTCCAGCCGTTGTAGCAGATGATCTTCAGCGCGGGGTCGAGCTGTCTGAGCCGCTCGGTCATGCGGATAAAATTGGCGATGCTCTTTTCCTTGGATTCCACAAAATCGGTGGAATGTCCGTGCGCGGGATTTTTGCACTCGAAATAGGCAAAATCCAGCTTGATGAGGCTGACCTTATGGTTGAGGATGTGATAGCGTATCGCCTCATACATCATCTCCGCGATCTCGTCGCACGCAAAACAAAGAGAGCCGTTTTGCAGCAGAGTGTCGTACTTTTCCATCCCTTTCAGGTGCGCATGGATGCAGTTGAGGTCAAACCAGAGACCAAAACGCATTCCGCGCTCTTCCAGGCGGCGGATGATGTTGTCGATGCCGTCCGGGAAGGTGCGCGCCTTAAACCGAATGTACGGCTGGTTCTCTTCGAACCAATAGGCGTCCATCAGATAATAATCAAAATGCACGCCCGACTTTTGCATCAGTTCGTCCAGCTTGCGGATGTTGGAAAGGGTCAACTCCTCCGTCAGTTCGACGTTGTCCGCCAGATCGTCGTGCAGACCCCAGTCGCAGTAGATCTTTAAATTTTCGCGCGGACGGAGCTGCTCTATGTAGCGACGGAAACTCTTTTCGAGAGAATCCCCTCTGCGGAAGGCAAAGACGACGTCGAAAGATTCGAACGGCTTTTCCAACGAGCAGAAAGGCGCCTGCATCAGCCCGAGCGTCTGCTGCCAATACGAATTGTTGGCGGCAGGGAATTCGATGCCGCACCACATCTCCTCACCGATAAACACGGGCTGCCCTTCGCCGCCGCGGCTGAGGGGCAGATTGCAGCGGCGCGTTTCGCAGGCGATGCGCACGAGCCTGCGCTTTTTTGTATCGGACACACAGATCCGCTTGATCAGGCGGCTGCCGTCGATGCGGTAGCCGACCCGCACGCTGAATCCGTCCCCGCTGAAACGGAAGGTGCCCGCACCCTCCCCTTCCGCGCGGAAGGTCCTTTTCATCGCGGACGAGAAATAAGGCCGGATCGCGCCCCCTTCTTCCGCATACAGGACAAATTCGTCCCCGCCGGAAAATACGACCGTCGTTCCGGAATATCTGTCTTTGCATATCATCGCCGCATCCGTAAAACAGATATGGACATACTCTCTCTTCAAAATTACTTTATTCATTTCTCCTCCGCTCTTCTCTCCCGTTTTTTTGAATGGATTTACGGATCACAAGTTCACAGGGCACCAGCAATTTAACGGGAAACTTACGCTTGTAATTGATCCGTTCCAACAAGAGGTCGGTCACCAGCCTGCCGATCTCTTCTTTATAAATGCGTACCGTGGTGAGCGGAACGCGGCTGTAATTGGATTTGAGGATATCGTCGTGCCCCGTTACGGACACATCCTCGGGGACGCGCAGCCCCGCGTCCAGCACCGCATTCATGACCCCGAGGGCCATTTCGTCGTTCATGCAGCACATCACTTTCGGGGGACGCGCCCCCGTTTCCAGGCGTTCTTTCATCATTTCGTAGGCGCGCGACATATCGTTGCCCGCATTGAAAGAATATCCTTCGCACAGGCGCAGCCCTTTGCCCGCAGCGTACTCGTACAGGGCGGGCACGCGGTGCTTATCCCCGCTGACCACCCCGATCTCATCGTACCCGAGCTTTGCGATGTAGTCGATCATCAGATTGATTGTACTTGCCAGATCGCTGCCCACAAAGTCCGCGTTTTCGATGATGTCGCCGTAAATACTGGAGATGTACTTGCTCTGCCTCTGCAGCCATTTGACCAATCCGTCGTCGTCGATAGACCCGAACAGGATAAGTCCGTCCAGCTTTTTGTCGCACAGGGGCTGTTTTTTCCTGTACTGCTCGTGCACCTCGTCGATATAGTAGCGATAGACCTGGTATTTCGAATTGATGAGGATGGTCGTCACCCCTTCGATGATGCGGTCGAAGTACGAGTTCATCTTCAGAACGGCGCCTTTGTACGTGATGTAGCCGATCCGGATGTCGCTATCCGCCTTGACCGAATAATTTGCAAGCTGCCTTGCATTGTAGTTTGGGATATACGCCGTACGTTCGATCTCCCGCAAGACCTTTTCCCGCGTTTCGGGCGTACAGCGCAGCGTCTCGTCCTCGTTGAGGATACGGGACACCAATCCCACCGAGACGCCGCATGCCTGCGCTATGTCCTTTATGGTAGTTTTCAAAAACGCCTCCGTTTTTTGTGCCGCACGGCAGAAGCCGTGCGGCACGCTGACTCACCGCTTATTCCTTACGGCTCTTTTTTGCAAGAATGACACCCGCGACGCCGATCAGGGCCGCCGCCGCAAAGACTGCTCCGCCCGTCAAAGAGGAGCCGCAGCCCTTTTTATCCTCAGGTTCCTTATCTTCATCGCCAGGTTCTTTGTCTCCGTCTTCGTCTCCGTCGCCGCCGGGGTTCAGCGCCTCTTCGCGGCTGATCGTTTCGAATTCCGCCAAAGAAGAATATCCGATGACGTTGTCGTCCCCGTCGTATGCCACGACCTGGATCGCAT